>NZ_JBQPTH010000032.1:0-21864 GCF_052220245.1 Geobacillus sp. BK01 | reverse complement strand
GCTTCGGCTCATCACGAGCCTTCGCTTTTTGGATTGTCTAGCTTCGGCCCGCCGCCGCTCGGGGTCAAATAACCTCCGCCTTCGGGATGTAAACATCCCTGCAGGCGAAGAACATTTGCCCATCGCGGCGACCCGCGGGCCTCAGCTTTTCGTTTGCGCTTCGTTTCGTTCAGTTTTCAAGGAACAATCAACTGCTTTCCATAGCCTTGTACTGAGGAATTCAGCTTCTCTGAATCCACTCGCGTTTGCAATTCAATCACTTTACTAATATACCATTTCATTCAATGGTTGTCAAGTTTTTTTAATTATCACCTTGAACAACCAAGCGAATTTAATTATATCAAAAAATCATCTTTTGTCAACAAACAATTTTTAACTTTTGTGTTTTCGTGCTTTGTTGAACGCACTCTGTTGTTTTAGGCCGCTTCTTGTCTATCACCGAAGCGACGATTTATATAGTACTACTGTCATCGATCCAAGTCAATAGTTATCACACGCCCAATTTTATCCAAAAGCAATCCTAAGAATAATCTATGAATGAGCCTTGCATCTATCAATATTCTATGAAAATTAAGCTATGCTGGCTTGATTGGGATATCACCCCTTATTCATCTTTGGATAGGCATCTTTAATACGTCATTGTAGACTCCTTCAAGTTCGAAGATTAGCTCCCCCTTAACACGATTGTTAATCAGTAAAAGGAAAGGGCGAGCTTCATCCCCACCCGCTCGCCCCACATTGTTTAACTTGCAAATCTAATAGTTGACTGCTCTTAATGTGACGATCGAAAGAAAGCCCAACCTGATGGGTTGACTAAAACCTTGATTTGATGTTTATTCTTTTGTTAATGCTTCAAAGCCTTTTGGCAGGATTTCATCCAGACTGATTATTTTCTTCGTTACCAGGTCATTGGAGATCAATCACCATAATAACTTATACGGATTCTCTAAGTAACGTTTTATCGTCCCGAGAAATTCGCTGGCCGGTGCCCCGTCAACTACTTGGTGATCGAACGTTAGGCTCAATGGTAGACTTTTCCTTCTCTGAATAACATCCCCTTCAAAAACGGCAATATCGGTTACGGTACCGACCCCAAGAATCGCTACTTCCGGTGGATTCAGTACCGGAGTAAAAAATTCTACTCCATAAGCTCCCAAACTGGTAATGGTGAATGTGGATCCGGTCATTTCTTCGTTGCTTAATTCCCCGTTTCTTGCCTTGACACTGCATTCCTTCACTTTTTGCGAAAGCTCCTTCAGCGAAAGCTGTTCTGCGTGCCGTATAACAGGAACAACAAGGCCCTTTTCCAATGCCACCGCGATTCCTAGATGGATGGAGTCGTACGTGTATACGCAACCGTCTCGATAAAGGCTGTTCATTTGCTTATGCGCCTGCAATGCCAAAATCGCCGCCCGCGCAATAAAATCGGTGACCGTCCATTTGGTATTCGGTTCATCTTGCCACTCATCTTTCAGCTTTTCTTGCAAATCCACGAGCTTAGTGACATCCGCCCTCATATGAACCGTCAGCTGAGCGGTTTGCTGGAGACTCGAAAACATCCTCGAAGCAATCACCTTCCGCATCCCTGTGACCGGTTTGACTGTGACCCCCTCGCGTTGAAGCGGGAAGGCGTCCCGTTGGAAAAGTTCTCGCTTCCCGCTGTCGATTTGTTGAGGATGGCTGGCTGACTCTATGTGGCTTGGTGCAGGCTGGTTATTATTTACTAAAGACTGCTGCTTCAATTGGATAGCCTTTTCAATATCCGCCCTTGTCACTCTTCCTTTTGGTCCTGTTCCTACGACATCCCGCAAATCGACCCCTGCTTCACGTGCCAGTTTTCTTGCGGCAGGAGAAACCCGCCGCATATGTTTAGATGCGGCTTCGGATTCCTCTTTCATCACCGCTGTTGCCGCTTCTTTAACTGCCTTGTTGATCCCCTCTCCTTGTTCACCAATATAGCCGATTACATTTCCTACTTTGGCCGTTCCATCCTGTTCGACAACAATCTCCAATAGCACTCCGTCCTGTGGTGCCTCAATGTCCTTTTCAATTTTATCAGAACTGATAACGACAACCGACTCGCCTTTTTTCACCGGATCTCCTTTTTTCTTCAGCCACTCTATGACCGTTCCCTCTTCCATGCTCATTCCTAGCTTCGGCATAATAATTTCTACGGCCACCGCTTCTCTCCCCCTTTTAGAAAAAATGTGAGGAACGCGTGTTGCCTCAAGCGACCAGACAACACGCTTTGTCATTTATGCTGGTATAATCGTTTCATCCCCTATAATTTCCGCGACTGCATGCAGCACTTTTTCCGGTGTCGGTAAATAGAGATCCTCTAGTGCCGGTGAAAACGGAACAGGACAATGCGGGGCGGTGATCATTTTAATGGGCGCATCCAAATAATCAAACCCTTTGTCTGCCACAAGGGCCGAGATATCAGCAGCTGCACTACAGCGCGGATTTGCTTCGTCAACAACAACGAGCCGTCCTGTCTTCGCCACGGATGATAAAATCGTCTCCTCATCAAGCGGGGACAACGTCCGCGGATCAATGACCTCCGCTTCAATACCTCTTTCTTGCAATATCGCGGCTGCTTTTAAAGCTGTGTGTACTTGTTTGCCGATGGCCACAATCGTCAAATCGTTACCTTCCCTTTTAATGTCCGCTTTTCCAAGCGGGATCGTATAAAACCCTTCTTCTACTTCCCCCTTCACGTTATAAAGCGTTTTATCCTCAAAAAAGATGACAGGATCATCGTCAAAAATCGAGGCGATCAAAAGTCCTTTGGCATCGGCGGGAGTAGAGGGGATCACAACTTTTAAGCCTGGGATATGGGTAAAAATCGCATATAAGCTTTGTGAATGCTGCGCCGCCGCCCGGAATCCGGCGCCGTGCATCGTCCGAATCGTTAGCGGTACTTTGGCCTTTCCGCCAAACATATAGCGAAGTTTCGCTCCTTGGTTCATCACTTCATCCAAGCAGCTTCCGATAAAATCATTAAACATTAGTTCCGCCACTGGTCTCAACCCCGTCGCAGCAGCGCTTACAGCGGCTCCGATGTATCCTGCTTCAGCAATTGGCGTATCTAACACCCTATCCCTTCCGAATTCTTGTACAAGCCCTTTCGTGACCCCCATGACTCCTCCCCAGGCTTCCTCATCCTGCAAATGATCAACGGTGGCCCCACCCGCAACATCTTCTCCTAATAAAATCACATTTTCGTCTTTCTGCATGGCCAGCCTCATGGCTTCGTTCAACGCCGCTGAGAAAGATAATGTTTTCACCATTCTTTTTCCCTCCTAACTATTTCTGATTTAATAGGAAACATATACATCCTGTAAAAGGTCTCCTTCCGTCGGGAACGGGCTGTTTTCTGCAAACGCTACTGCCCTTTCCACCGCTTGGGCAACACTTTGTTCAATCTCAGTCAACTCTTGTTCGGAGCATAGTTGGGAGACAAGGAGATCATTGCGGAACTTCACAATTGCATCCAATTCCTTTAAATGTTTTTGTTTCTCTTCCAAAGACTTATATGTTTGCGCATCGCCTTCGAAGTGCCCGTAGTTCCGATACGTTTTGCATTCAATCAATGTCGGGCCCTCACCGTTGCGGGCGCGCTCGACGGCTCTTTTTGCCGCCTCATATACAGCGATGACGTCCTTGCCATCGACCACTTCCCCCGGAATGTTGTATGCTGCAGCACGATCAGCAATATGTTGGCAGCTCGATGCGTATTCAAATGGGGTCGACTCTGCATAACCATTGTTTTCTGCGACAAAAATGACTGGTAATTTCCAAATAGCAGCTAAATTGATCCCTTCATGGAATGTGCCATGGTTGTTAGCTCCATCACCAAAAAAGCAAACGGTGACGGCACCTGTTTTCTTTAATTTTGCTGTCAGCCCAGCTCCAACAGCGAGTGGGAACCCCCCACCGACAATTCCGTTTGCCCCAAGCATTCCTTTGGAAACATCAGCAATATGCATTGATCCGCCTTTTCCTTTGCACAATCCCGTTGCTTTCCCATAAATTTCTGCCATCATCCCGTTTAAATCACAACCTTTGGCGATGCAATGTCCATGGCCGCGATGGGTGCTCGTGATATAATCTCTTTCCGTCAAATGGGCACAGACTCCTACCGCAACCGCCTCCTCACCCGCATATAAATGAACAAAACCAGGCAATACCCCCTTGCTGAAAATTTCATGTACTTTGTCCTCAAATTGGCGGATCTCGTTCATTTTTTGATACATCCATTTCGCCTTTTCTTTTGCGAGAGCGACAGACTGCAATCTGGTGACAGTCATACGTAAACCTCCCTTTATCAATCGTTTCATTATTTATTCAACGCAAATTCCATACCAATAAAAAAACGCTTACAAACCTTTTGTTTGCAAGCGCCCTACAGTCAACTTCCCTGTCCCCCTTTTTGGTTTTGCATCAATTTGTATCGTTTTGTTTCGCTCTAAATCAATTTGTACTTTTTTAGTTTACGATAACACGTACTGCGAGACATCCCCAATACTTCAGCCATCTTGCTAATGTTTCCTTTCGTTTCTTTTAATACTTTCATTATTCGCTCCTTTTCCATCTCCTCGCGGTAAGACAGCTCTTTTTCTCCGTCCAATGCAACCAACATTGACTTTATTTTGGCAGGCGAGGGAAGTTCATTTTCATATTCGATTTTTATTCGTTCTAGTACGTTGAACAGTTCCCGAATATTCCCAGGCCAATGGTAGTCCATAAGTAAATTCATTACCTGATTAGGAAAGCGAATAGTCCAATCATTCTTTTGGCAATAATAATCAACAAAAAACGGTATATCCTCTTTCCGCTCTCGCAGCGACGGAAGTTGGATCGGGTATACATACAAACGATAAAATAAATCCTCGCGTAACTTCCCTTCTTTTACGAGACCGTACAAATCACGGTGTGTCGCCACAATAACCCGAACGTCAACAGGAATAGATTTTGTTCCACCAATTGGAACGACCTCCCTTTCCTGTAATACTCTTAACAAGGCTACTTGCATTTCTAGCGGAATTTCCCCTATTTCATCAAGGAAAATCGTTCCACCATGGGCTTGAACGAATTTTCCGGCGTATCCCGTACGTTTCGCTCCGGTAAATGCCCCTTCCGCGTATCCAAACAGTTCACTGCCGATCAACTCTTTCGGGAGGGCCCCACAATTGATGGCAATAAACGGTCCGTCTTTCCGCAAACTATTTTGATGAATTGCCCGGGCGATGATTTCTTTTCCCGTTCCCGTTTCCCCGGCAATGTAAACTGTCGCATCGGTTTTCGCAACTTTGGCACAATTTTTTAAAACTGACGCAAAAGCCGAACTGTTTCCAGTCACTCCGTCAAAACGAAACGATGGCGAAGATGGCAAAGAAGGGCTTGCAGCTTGCACTTGTTGCAACGTAACCTTATAGCCAATAAGGTCACCGAAAGTTGAAGAATAGACCGGGATTTTCGATTCAACTTTCCATTTAGATTGGCAAAGTTGCTGAAGCGGTTGATCGATAATATTTGAACTGAACAAACGCAAGCGATGATTAGCCCATACAACGTTTCCTTGATAATCGCATATGGCACAATATGAATAGGAGTCTTCGATTTCTAAACTATAGCGAAATAATTCCACTATATCTTCTTTTCGCTGAACCCGTATTTGCTGCTCAATGGTGTAGGCGGCGGTGACAATAGTGGCGAGTACATAGTCCTGTGCTTCAAACAGACCATGGTAGATGGGGTAAGACATATCAATGATGCCGAGAAGCTCTTTGTTTTCATCATAAATCGGAGCAGCGGAACAAACCCACTGATGAGAAGCGACTGCGTAATGGTCAAGCCCGACAACCGTAATAGGCTCCCTTGTTTTTAACGCTGTTCCGATTGCATTGGTCCCAACTTCCTCTTCCGTCCATTTCACGCCTTCTAAAAAGTTGATGTCTTTTGCCTTTTGCATCGCTTTCTGATGCCCCTTGGCATACAGCACATACCCTTCTAGGTCGGTAAGAAGAAAAATAGACGGAATTCCTTGAAACAGCTGTTGCAGCTTGTCTAAAATCGGAACAGCAATCCGAAGCAGTCTTTCATTTCTTCCCCTTTTTTCTTCCAACATATGGTTTGGCAAGAATACTTTCCCTTTTCCATCATAAGGATCTACATTTTTTTGACGGCAACGATACCAAGACTCTTCAATTCTTTTATTCATTCTCCCTTGATCCAATATTCCTTCACAGACAAACCGACGCCAAATTTCCCGCTTAGACGAATCAACAATCTTCACCGCGATCACCCCCAACGAGATTGATCTTTTACAAACTATCGAAAGATCGCATCTCACCTTTGCGAAAAACTCTTCCTTAAATATTAAATAATCGTTTTTTCTAGTTCTTCAACAAACTCTTCATAAGGGGTGTTCTCGAGAAAGTTCTCGACTATTTGGTCCAACCGGAGATCAAGGTTTTCGTTGATCTCATTTCCGTCTTCATCATGCAATTCAAAACAGCTGTATTTCCACTCATTGAACGTTTCCCTAAGAAGGTCGCTACACGCAGTTTACCCCCTCTCGCAATTTGATATATATGTTGGCACCCATTGATCAATATAAGGTACAATCTTCTGTACTTCCCTCGCGCGCCAAAGATTCATTCGACATCGGAACAAAAACATCCTCTCGCCTTTGATCAATAGAGTGCGAAATGTGACACCGAATATTCGTATTCCATTGGATTCAGGATCGTATGCACACTCGCTGAATCACCGTCGATGCTTATAAAGTGGCCTGTTTCCTTCGGCCCTAGTCCCCTAACTGCCCACGAATTCGTCCAATTTTCTCCAGTCTCCCTTTT
Source organism: Geobacillus sp. BK01 (assembly GCF_052220245.1). Taxonomy (NCBI): domain Bacteria; kingdom Bacillati; phylum Bacillota; class Bacilli; order Caryophanales; family Anoxybacillaceae; genus Geobacillus; species Geobacillus sp. BK01. The sequence continues at coordinate 15,001 of NZ_JBQPTH010000032.1, read as the reverse complement.
CCGATATCCCAGCTGTACAGTTCCTCCTTTGCATGATAGCTGTTGCAAAAATACGCATAGTTTCCCCTGACACATAGAGCTGTCGATCCGCGCAACGATTCAGGCACTTCATATCGTTTCATTGCTTTTGTGCAGAGGTCCAAATGAATCAGTGAAAAATCGCTATAAGGAAAAAGCCATAATGTGGAGGACCTCCCTTTGCAAATCGCATAGCAGTCGATGATCATGGGGCGATCCGTTAGATGGGAATGACAGTTAAATATTGGTGATCCATCCAATCGAAACAAAACCAATCCTTCCGTTGAAATTCCTTTGCCAAACACGCCTTCATCAAAGTAGCCGATCCATATTCCTTCTTTTCCAACCGCTATGTCTTCAATCCCGTCGCCACCGCAAAATGAATGTTGCACCTTTCCATACAAATCTACCAAAAACACATTATGGCGGCTTCCGTCACTTCTTGCATCAGCCAGCAAAAAGCGCTCGCTGTCGACCCAGCGAATGATGGGAACCCGAACAGTCACGTCTGGATGGAGAACAACTCCATTTGCCACACACTCCATCCGTTGGTGACGTTTTTGCACGACCAACCATCCGTATCGATCGCTCCAATCTGCATCCATCAGCTGAATCCGACTTCGTTCGGAAACAATCGAATAGAAGGTAGAAGTTACAACTTCCAATGTTCATCCCCCATAGGCAAATCAAAAGATTTCGTTATTTTGATTGTATCAACTTTCTCCAAACATCGCCGTCAAACTTTGTCGACCGACAAAAATACAAAAAGAGCGGTGCGGTGCCGCTCTCTTTCTATATCCAATAGCAAGGCTGATAAATCATCGACACTCTAACTCTTTTTCCTTATTTATCACAAATCATTGGCTGGCTTCCCCAGGATAGCGGGCAGCTGTTTCAGCTCAGGATGCAATGTTTCAAACACATCAGCCACGTTTAATATCGCTCCCTCTCCAAAAGCTGGGCCGATGATTTATGCTCAAGCATCATCAATTCCTGTCCCGAACACTTAATCCCTTTTTCTCTTAATTTCTTTTCTATGCTATTTCTCATTTCGTTGCCTCCCTTCTAAAATTATTATACATTGCGAGGATTAAATTACAAAATATTTTTAATTTAGAAAATATAATAAATATACAAACAATTATTTTGACAATACTCTACTGAATTTCCTAAAATGTAGTTAGACATCACCTGGTGAAGGTTCGGTGTCAGCGCTCCAAAGTTCCTATGCAACCAATCCTAAAATCTAAAAGTAAAGAGGGGAACGCCATGGAAGCAAAACAAACGGTGTTTATCAGTGAGTTTACTAACGGCATCTTGGACCCTAATGAAAGCATGCTTGGTCCCGTGCAGGATGGGGGATACATTGTCGCCAACACAACTCCTGGCTGCTGGGGACCGATGATCACCCCTTGCATCCGCGGTGGCCATGAGGTGACGAAGCCCGTTTTTGTGGAAGGTGCTGAAGTCGGAGATGCTATTGCAATTAAGATCAAGTCAATTCGTGTCACTTCTATCGCTACATCCTCAGGAAATGATAAGCCCATAGAAGGGCGGTTTGTCGACGATCCATTCGTAGCTGTCAAATGCCCACAGTGTGGAACAATGTACCCGGAAACGAAAATCGAAGGGATCGGACCCGAGGCCATTCGATGTGCAAATTGTGGCGCGGACGTGACCCCATTTGTATTTACGAACGGCTATACAATGACGTTTGATCCAAACCGACAAATCGGGATAACTGTGCATAAAGAAGCGGCGGAGCACATCGCCCAACAAGGGCGATACTATATGGCAACACCCGACAACTCCGTCCAAAACCCAATCGTTACATTTGCCCCCCATGACTTGGTTGGAACGGTGGCCAGGCTCCGCCCGTTTCTTGGGCAACTCGGCACCACCCCGGCGCGCCCGTTGCCGGATTCACATAACGCTGGCGACTTTGGCCAATTTTTGATCAACGCCCCACATGAGTACGGAATTACGAAAGAACAGCTGGAAGATCGCACAGACGGACATATGGACATTAACCGTGTACGCGAAGGCGCCGTGTTGATCTGCCCTGTGAAAGTGCGGGGCGGAGGCGTTTATCTCGGTGATATGCATGCCATGCAGGGCGACGGGGAAATTGCTGGACATACGACGGACGTATCTGGCATCGTCACCCTTCAAGTGAAAGTAATTAAAGGATTGGCCATTGACGGACCGATTCTTCTTCCTGTTGCTGAGGACCTCCCCTACTTGGCAAAGCCATTGACAAAAAAAGAAAAAGAGATCGCCCTTGATTTGGCACAATCATGGGGCGTAAGCAAGTTGGAGGAATCATTGCCAATTTCCTTTGTCGGGACGGGAGCCAACTTAAACGAGGCAACAGAAAACGGGCTGAAGCGCGCAGCGAAAACGTTAGGCATCTCTGTTCCTGAAGTGATGAACCGCGCCACGATTACCGGCGCTATCGAAATCGGCCGACACCCTGGAGTGGTCACCGTCACCTTCCTGTGCCCAGTTCGTTATTTAGACAAGATTAGCTTGACCTCGCTGGTGTACGATCAATATCGCAACGTTTTGGACTAAGAACATATAGATCATCGCCAAAGGGCTTCATCCTCTCGCACTCGCAAAGCAGGGATGAAGCCATATGTTTGTCAAGATTCGGGCACATACATTTTTTGCAGCGGCAACAGTGCTCGCGCATCGTTTGGCATATGTTCGTACCACTGAACAATGAAGTTGACCAGCTCTTCCAAATCAATTAATTTGACTGAGTTATGTTTGGCCACTGCTTCTGCTTGGGAAGTAAAGCCCCCTGTTGAGACGAACAAACAATTGGCATCAATCGGATTGGCCCCGAGAAGCTGCTGGATTTCAGGGGCAGAAGCGGCACTTTTACGATGCTTCACTTGCACCTTAATAATTGGTTTTTCAAATCCAAATGCATCCTTATAGGCCAACACATCGACCCCACCGTCAGGACCTTTCGGACTCACTTGCACGTTATACCCCATCGCCTGAAGCAAGCCCGCCACTAAATCTTGCATTTGCCACGGATCAAGCTTGTCCACTTTGTCTTGGATCATCATCAACGTTTTTCCGACAAGGTCTTCAACGATTTCTTCCGTTTCCCCCTCTTCAGTTTCATCCTGAGGTTTTGAGAATGGTTGACTGTTTAAACGCTGCCCGATTTCATCCCCCCATTCGTCAACTCGAAAAACCGTTAGCGTCGAACCCAAACTGTTCTTCGCTCGTTGTGACAACGAATCCCTTGAAACTGTGGCATTTTCCCATTTTACACGGATGATGTTCGGATAATAGGAATACCCGATGGCGGGATCGTAACGATGTTCTTCTGTCACCGTTCCAACAATGTACTCCCTTTTCTCCTTCGAATATGTGATCACTCGATCGCCTTTTTTGATTTCATAGGCAAAACGCCATACTTGGTTAACCCAACTGGCTCTCGATTTTGGTTTTGCCTCAGCAAATACTTCATCAGCCTTTCGCTGCAACTGTTCTTTCGACTGAACGTCCTTCGGATTGCCCAGCCTCGCCCAGCCGATCGATGCGATCCCCTTCTCCAACCAAAGCGGAATGAGTTCATTGCGGTCGCCCGCGCGGATCATCCACCATTTTGACATCCGGGTTCCTCCTTTTGGCAAAAAGAAATCGCTCCACCAGTGAAACAATCACTCTTCTAAAAACAGGAGCTGAAACAATGAGCCTATGGCTCCCACTGTAGGCAATGCGTTTAAGCCAAAACGAACAAATCAGATAACCTAGCCCATCCATCGGTGTTCTTCACCTAATTACAAACTGTTTAGTCGATTTCGTTCAATTTTGATCGTATGATCCTTCCCGTCCAACACATCGGCGCGCTTGCTGCCGTAGAGGCGAAGCTTGGGAGAGCCTTTCACCGCTTTTATGGAAAGCCGTGGAGTTCCCCGAACTTGTTGTCTTTGCAGGTCGACACACTCGAGAAACTCATTCCAACGGACGATGGCAATCACTTGATTGGAATCGCTCGGCTGTTTCTGTGCGCAGACAAATGCAAACACGATTTCTTTTTCCTTGCTGTGTTCGAGATCAATCTTGTTAATTTCAGCAATCTCATGATCGCTGAATACAAACGACCAAGTGAAATCTTTCGATCCCGATGGATTCGTGTTGTATTTCGTGTACATGATATAGCTCGCTTTATTCGTCGTAACTTCATAAATCTGGCGATTGTCATCTTCCTTTTCAAACAGCGCCGGCGCCAACCCGCCGTTGACCAGAGCGGAAAGAAGCGCTCCGTAGTAATAATCCGCTTTGCGAATCGTTGCCACCCGTGCCCCCTCCCTTTGTCGTAGATAAAAAGATTCCGTTGATTTGATTGTATCAACTTTTGTAAAACATTTCCGTCGAACTTTGTCGACCGGCAAAAAATACAAAAAGAGCGGTACGGCGCCGCTCTCCCTTTCTATATCTGATAGATTTGTTGTCCAAGACAGTTTGCGGTCAAATACGTAAAGATACTAATGAAACAAAACAGAAGCCCGCTCGGCTTCTGCTTTGTCCCCACCTTTAACGGCTTAAGACTACAATATAAACCGTTCGACATCATTCTCCGGTCCGATGAATTCTACGTCCGTGCCGATGGCTTGGAAGTGCTTGCAGGCGAATGAAATTTTCGCCGCTTCACCGGGCCGCAGTTCTCCCTCCCATTCCCGTCCTTTCGTTTCGCGGACGAAGGCCATCCTTTTCGATGACGAGCGCCCAGTCGGGATTGTAGGAACCGATTGGGGTGTCGATTTTGAACCAGTTCGGCAGTTTGACGTACACTTTCACGTTTTCATCGTTTTCAAACCGTTTCGCGAACCGCTCTTCCACTCCGGAATCGTAAATGATATGGTCAAACGGCGATTTTTCGCTCGGGATGGCGTTGTCGTTCAAATAGGCGAGGAGCTTTTCATTTTGGAGTTGCAGTGGCATTTCTCAAATAGGCGGCTGAAATCAAAAACACGCCCTTCGGAAATAACAGTTTGTACACAATCGCCTTCTCATTCCCGTCGAATGCTGTGGAGAAATTCCGCATCAATTACTTTCCTGTCATCGACAAGATCTAGCAGTTCGTCGTGTGGCCGAATCTCATCATTTCCGTCGGAATATAATAAAGGGTGATATACACTCCTTCTGATTGTGCGATTTGCAACGCGGGCAAAAAATCACTGTCCCCCGTCAACAATGCCGCATGAGTGATTAATTTCTTCGTACTATGCATAACCAAATCGGTTGCTAGCATCACATCGATCCTTTTTTGCTCAAACACTGGAAACCCACGCTCATCAATGCCACGAAATGCTAGCTTTCCCTCCCGGACGGTAAAACTACCAAGCCGGTTTAGTCTTTTGAAAAAACGTTGTGCATGGGAGAAATAGTCTTTTTCCTCTAGAGATGGATAGGATGATTGATGGGGAAGGCAATGGTAGTAGTACGTTCGTAAAAGCAGATGGCCTTGAGCCATTTGTTGAGCAAGCTTGCTGTAATCGATTTTGGCTTTTCCATGCCATTTCAACACATGGTCGAGATATCCACCATCAATAAATAAGGCAATTCGCGAATACAACGCATTCCCTCCCGTCCATGGCAATGAATACAAAAGGAGCGGCGATGCCGCCCCTCTCTCTTGACCTGCCATCCATCCGAACGGCAGCGGTTATTCTAAATATCATTATAATTGGAAAAACGGTGCATGTAAATCCCCCAGTTGAGACGAACAGATCATTCGCGTCGAACCGGTTCGCCCCGAGAAGCTGTTAGATTTCCGAGGCATAGGCAACGTTTTTGTGATGTTTGACTTGCTCTCGATGTCGTCTTGGTCTCGCTGGACACTTCATTTGCCTTTTTCAGCAACTGTTTTTTTGGTTGAACACATGTCTTTGGGTTTCCAACCGCGCCATCCGATCGATGAGATGACTTTTCCAGCCAAAACTAGCGATGACAAATATATAAAAACAACCGTTCCAGTTCCTCCGACTCTAACTTTCGAACCAGGCTAATAAACTCCCTATGGAATGAAGGATAAATGCTGCTAATGCTTTCTATTTCGTATTGCAACGCTTCTTCAGATGGTGCCGATTGTATCCCTGTTAGTAATTGTCTTTGCTTCTCGACAGAGTACCCTTTTTCGTTCATGAATATTAGCACATTCTTGAGTTGCTGAATAAATAACGGAGTGTTCTCCGTCCATTCATCGATTCGTTTCCGCCAATCCTCATTTTGCACGTTGGAGTTTTTAAATGAATTTTCCTCAAACAGCTGTTTTAATGCGTAATATAACTCCTTCGCTTCCGCTTCTGAAAGGGTAACTCCTTTTCCCATTTTCGCATGTGAGACATCCCAATCCCGTATATCATACTTCGGGGGATATCCGTTCCAACTCACAAGATTTAGTTCCTTATTCCATCCTTTGGGCGAACTAGACAATGTCGCAATTCGTTTTTTGATTTCAAACTGAATCGTTGCCAAACAAACCGCTCCCTTACTTGGAATATATACTTGAATCAAAGCCAAAGGCATCGTAATCTTCTTTGCGGAAATTTCTTACAAAAGGACAAATACTTCTAAAGCTGCGGCCAGTATACATTAACTGCACTTCTTTTTTCGCCCTAGTGATTGCAACATAAAGAACTTTCTTTTCGTCATTGAGTATAGCTTCAAAATCCGCCTTGTAGCCGTCACTATTTTTATTGTCACCGGCTCGTTTATCCAACTCTTCAATCCTCTTTTTACTCGGATAATGATCACGGTCAAAATGAATCAAAAATACATAATCAAACTCAAGCCCTTTGACGCTATATGCATCCGTAAAGAAGATCGGCTTTTTTTGTTTGTTCAAATCAAATCTTCTTCCGTATTGGGATGTGGTGATGACATCAAAGTATTTCTTTAATTCCATAAGAACCGGACATTGACTAATTGCATATTTGTCTCCATCATGACGGTGGATAACAGCGATTGTCGCATCCGGGTCGTTTTTCTGAATCACTTTTACTTGGTTTACTAGATGACAACTCAGTTCTTTCGAGCCCGAGAAAAAGTAGATCGACGGTTTTTTTCCTTCTCTCACAAAACGTTGATCATCCAAACGGTCGTTTTCTTCATCAATGAACTCCAAACTGCTTGCCAGTTTCATGATTTGTTTTGTTGATCGGTAGTTTGTTCGCAAGTTTCTCGTTTTCCTCCCCTCGATGTGCAACCCTAAATCCCGATAAGAGAACGGGCTTCGTTTGTAAATACGTTGCTTCGGGTCGCCGGAGACAACAATTGATTTTTTGGTTAATCTGACCAGTGCTTTTAATTGCATCGCCTGCAAATCCTGAACTTCATCAACAAAAATATAGTCGTACTTCAATGAATCCGGAATATCCTCAAAATGTTTCAACAGCAACAAAGCATAATCTTCTAAATCTAAATGATCGTGGAACTGTTTTTTTAACATTTTTTCATATTCCTTATACAAATAGAAAACCGTTCGGCGCTGCTCTTTGGTTAATCGCGGGATGTTTCCCCTTCCCGCCCGTTCACAATCATAATACAATTCTTCTGTGACAAAACCGTTCGCTTTCATCCAAAGAATTTCATCCATTAAAAATGTACCTGCATGCGTTTTGTAAAGTTTTTGTTCCAGCGGCAGCTTTTTATATTTTTCGCTTTCCATAAAAGTATCTACAAGCGCTATTGTACGGCGCGTAATGGCGTCCTCATAGCGCCGCAAGTTTTCAAGGTTGATCCGCAAAAATTCTGCGTTTGGAAAACCAATTTCCCTTAAAATCCTTGCCGCCATATAGTGAAAAGTTTCCATATGCAAGGTATGTTTATCCTTGATCTCGTGAAACTTGCTCGACTGCTCGATTCGTTTTCTTGCATCTTCAATAAGCGTCGTATTAAATGAACAATATAAAATGCGCTTCGGTTCATTTTCCTGTTCCATGACTTTTAGCAACTTATAAATTAATGTCAGGCTTTTGCCGGTGCCCGCCGAACCGTTGATCAACATTTGATCTTCATCTTGCTGGACAACGGAAATTTGTTCAGGGCTTAGCGTAATATTAGGCAACAGGCCATGGGCATCAAAATAATTTTGCCAAGCTCGCGCCGATCGTCTGGCAAAGTCTAGACGTTTCTTACGGAGATCAGTTGTCGTTTGCATCGATGACATACTCACCGTCCTTACAAACGTGCAGGAATGGGCACATGCGGCAATGTTGTCCGCTTCTTGCTTCGATTTCCTTTATTTGAACACTTGCAAGAAATTCCTTTATATGCTCATCAATCCGAAAGGTGTCATGGTCATATTGATATTTTGCTTTCCAATTTTTTGTGACCATATATTTGCTTCCCAAGCGTTGAAGCCGCTTCATTGCCTTTGGATAATAAATATTTTGATATGATTTATACGTTCTTAGGCTGGAGGCATAGGTTGTATCCAACAAGTTTTGCTTGTGCGCGTTTGTCCATTGCGGAAATAAAGGGAATATGGTCTCCCGCACCAACGCTTCTCCATCCCCCTGTTCAGCAAGAAGTTTGCCGATGATCGCAAAAGCTTGCTGCTGATGAAAATCGTTTTCATAAATCGGATGATGTTCAACAAACGCATTGAAAAAGAATTTTCGCTGGCAAAAATCGCTGTCCAGCCATAGCAAATCGGGAATAGCCTGTAACGGTTCTTTCGGTATCTCCTCTTTGACAACAGTCTCTTCTTCCCATTTCCATTCCCCGGGTTTCTCCTCTGCAACTTCTTCCGTTTCTCCATACAATTCCTGTAAGATAGTGAAATAAATGCTTGGTCCGTCATGCTCGTACAAATCTTTAATATAGCTAAAAGTAATTTGTCCCTTGCCATACGCCAAAAGATGATAAATGGAATATAGCGCAGTATCTCTCGTAACATCCCGTGAGTAATAATCAACTACAAGCGCATTCATCCGCATGATTCGATTCGCAGCAACAAATGAACGGCGAATACATTCTTTCAACCAACTATGCATCAACAAGTGTGGCATTTCAGACTGTTTCCAAGGAAACGTTTGCAACGATAAGCCTGTTACGTGAATGTTATGTGCAATCAACGTTTTTCCAACCAACTGGTCAATGTTTACAATTTGTGGACTGTCTTGATCATCGTCTTCCTCATCTTCCTCTGTACCTAAGTGCAATGTAAGAAACTGGTATAACTCTTCCATCGTAAACTCCCAGTCGGCAGGAATCGAAACGGAAAATAACTTTTCCATCTTTTGTTTAGCACTAGACTCCCATTGGCCGCTTACAGCCACATAGATGTCGTTCAGTTCTTCAATATACACCCTGACATTTCTCTTTTCCCTTTCCCTCAATAGCAGACGGTTCACTTTTCGAGCTAAATCTTTCGTGCATTCGACCAACTGCTTGACAGTAATTTCGTATCTAGACTGATGCACATACGGAAAACAGCGAAACGGGTTGCTTAAATAACGCTTCAGTCGGTGACGCCCCGCCTGCTCCTTCGCAGTTTCATCAAATACGCGGCTGACTTCCTGAAGATCAATAAGCGCTTGCAGGCGTTCCATGATCTCTTGAAAACTTTTCACGCCGTCCATATAACTGCGCAAATCAATCAGCAACGTCAATGCTTGCGTACCGTTTACATGTCCGGACTGCACCCACCCTGACGTCATCATATTGACGTAATCGTCATAACTTAAGAAAATGCCATCGTTTGTTTTTCTACAGTTTTGTAAGGACAAGAAAAATTGTCCATAGCGGCTGGCGTAAAAATGATCGTTTCTAGTACAATTTGTGTATATGTTTAAATCTTTTTCATATTTAGCGACTACTTCATTATAGTTTTTTACAATCGGATGTTTTTGCAAATACTCTTTAAATTCCGTCGGATGATCAAAAATGAAAAAGCGAACGTGACGCAATGGATCTTCCTGATCTAGAAAACGATCGTCCAAATATCGGGCAAATTTGGCGCCTCGGCGCGGCTGAGAACTCTCGACACATTCCCAACGGCTGTACTTGCTCCCGCTCACCCGTTCATAAATTTCACGCCATGTTTGATAAACAATTGGAGCATGGGGATTAAATGGAATATAAAATATGACATGCAACCCTATTTGTTGCAATTGATAAAACAACATCATCCGTACAGCATCAATGTAATCGAAATGGTGAACACACACGGTATGAATGTCAGTATCGATATTCAATTTCTCCGCGATTTTTTTCTTGGTCAGATGGGCTCGCTCTTGCCGATAGCTGACGACGATAGGGTCATTTCTGAGTTGTTCGAACATGCCAATCAGAAATTTTTGTTCTTCCTTCAGCTGCATGCTCGGAAAGTCAAACAACCGCGTCATCCCCATTTCGATTAAAAAACGGAGAGACAAATAAAAATCGCGAACCTTCTTCTCCAAATAGTTCATCGATTCTTCCGAAGCATGTTGATGAATGTATTGGCGTATCACCGACCGCAAATAGATTTCAGTATGCGGATGATTCCAATTAGGAAACAGCTTCCTTACAAACGAATGATATGCCAGTACTTGGCTTTTCGATGCCCCGGTGACACTTCGCAAATACTGTGCCAAAGCAGTACTTTGCGTAAGATGGATTTCACCTTGGCGGATTCTGAACCGTTCGTAAAAATGTGTTGTGTGCTGGTAGTACTTGACTTTAAACAACCAACATCTCCCCGCTTTCTAACAAGTCGCTCCAACATTGCGCCTGATATGGATTCATTGGGGAAGAGCTGTTTACATAAACCGCCTTTCTCGCCCGCGTCAACGCTACGTACAGCAGTCGAGCTTCTTCGCCGATCAATTCTTTCTTTTCTGATCTGGCGTATTCATTGTAATAATTATTTTCAAACTCCATATCATCCCAATGAATGCTGTATCCGAGTTTCCACTGCGCTCGATCGGAAATTAACATCACATCCGTTTTCCCTTGCTTCATAAACGGATGGCGCGTCAAAGGCATGAGTACGTAGTCAAACTCCAATCCTTTTGCCTTGTGGACGGTCATCACTTTGATCCGGTGATTGACATCGCTCGTTACTTTTAGTTCATTCTCCGACGTGTCAGTTGCCATTTTTATTGATAAAAACTTCTCCAGATCATAGAAAGAGGCATAAAAATCGCCAAATTCCCTTTTGATGAAAAAAATGAGGCGGTCCAAGTTCATTTTGTATTCCTTCATTTTCGCAATGGCTTCCTTCCGCTGCATCTCCACATCCCCATCAGGAAATCGGGACCTCAACTGGTTGTAGTAGCGAAGCCGAAAGACTTCATGCGGCCGAACTTCGTCAATGATGTTTTGCAGCACAGCAAGGGCGGATGACGTGTTCCGTTGGCATTCCCACCTGCCTATGTTGTCAAATGTCTGCAATAGATCAAGAATATAAGACGTTTCCGGCGTATAAGCCGACAACACTTTGGCAATGGTCAGTCCATTCTCTCCATAAGAACTTTGGTGAAAGAGATAACGATCCTTCGGAACATACGGGTGGGTAAACCTCCGGATCAACAAATAAAATTCCCTCACTGGCAATGAACGGTAAAAAGTTCCTGACACAGCCGCTTCACAAAAGAACCCCATATTCTCAATTCTGTCCACCATTTCCAGCACTTCACGGTTTGAGCGGACTAAGACAGCAACATCTTCGCGATACAAACGGCGAAGCAAATATTTTAGAGCCGCATCATCTATATCTACCGCAACTAATCCTTCTTCGCAGCTTTCCTCTTGCGCCGGAATCAGCTTGTCCGTATCATCAAATGGGAACTTTTCAACGACCTTTGTCCATTTCCGAAATAAGACGTTCAATTGTGTTAATAATGTCGGTGATGATCGGTAATTCTTTTGCAACGAATACTCTTTATACACTTGATTAACTGTTTCCAACTGTTGTTGCAATTGAAGAAACGCCGTATAGTCTGCGCCCCGGAACCGATAAATGCTTTGCTTCACATCCCCAACTGCAAACAACTGACAACCATACTTCTCTACCAACCAGCTAATGAAAGCCGTCTGTGATTCATCCGTATCCTGGAATTCATCGACAAACAAATAACGGATCGACAGTTCGAGCTGATCGGAAGGAAGATTCTTGAGTGATGCTAGATGGCTGATTAAATCACTAATTTCCAACGTTTCCTCTATCTTTTTCTGCTCATCAAGCTCCCGAATAACATGTTTGATGACATAATCGGCGAACTCATGAAATCCATGGCTGTCTGTCCCGAAATTGAGCTGCCCAATGGCTTCAACAGAAAGCGATTTGTTATGCAGCTGCTCGATCATGGCGATAAGAGAACGAATGATTTGATAGTGAGGAATGTGTCGAAAACGTTCGTATATCCCCGGGCATTCAACCGAGAACTGGTCAATATACTTTTCGATCAGCCGTCTCCGCTCATGCTTGTAACTCCTCACTTCCATCGACCGCGAAAACCCTAACGTTTGCCCTTCTGTAACGAGAAACTCCCTAGCAAACGAGTGAATGGTGCCGATAAACATCCGTCCTGCTTCTTCCATCCACTCTAAATATTTTTTATCCTTCGTCAAATCGTAATAGTTTTTTAGCTTTTCTAATAACTTTGAGCGCATATTGGCGGCGGCTTCGTTCGTGAACGTGATCATGACAACCGAACGCAAATCGAGATCCCCTTGCATATGCTTGAGAAACATGATCCGGTTGATCATCGTCGTCGTTTTTCCCGTCCCTGCTCCTGCCTTCACAATATAATGCCCGCGGCTATAGGCATGTTCGAGTTCATACTGTCCTTTATTAAAAGCGCTGTTTTGATCCACATAATCCAATAATCGAGAGTCATTAACTTTGCCATCTTCAATCACTGCCCATACCCGTTCCCATTCTGGTGCATAGCGAACAATAGAAACTTGGAGCAATTCTTTCTTATGCGCTTCATGCAAAATCGGATCTTCTAATAATTCTTGCGGATCATCAAACGCAAGCAAATACACCTTGCGGCCGCTTTGGATATATTGCCGAAGTTCACTTGCCGGTATTTGCTGAATATCAGACGAAAACAGCAGGACAGAATATTTGGCCTCATTCATTGGTATACACTCCTAATATTTACAGACAGTAACTTACATCCCTATTTTATACTAAAATAGCGGTTTAGTTACAGAATTTATACGCTAGTGCACCTGTTCTGAACAATGGCCAGGTGAATCAATCGCCCCTCAGCCCCCTGATACATGAAGAAACGAGAGGCGGACTAGAACAAATAAAAATTTCTCCTAAAGAACTAGTTTTCAAAAGCTCAATGTCATGAGGGAAATATTGTAAAAAATCTTAATGATTGTTTATACTGAAATCTATACTGTACGAGCCGGTCGCATAACTCAATAGACTATTTATTGCATTATCACGCATTCATTGGCCAGTCCTTATACTGCTGCTCGGCTTGTTCCATGAATTTGTTTGTTAAAAATTGCAATTGTTGCCCCGTAATTTTCTCTTTCATGAGCACTTGCTTGACGGCTAATTTCACTTTAGCGTAAACATCTCGACGGTGAGGACTTGTCCAGTCTACGGCTAATTGTTTCTTTAAGGCTGTGACCACCTTATGGATTAAACTAGCAAGAAACTCGTTTGAGAACGCTTCCTGCTCCATAGCAGTGATTGCTTTGTAAAATTCAATTTCTTCCTCTGACAATCCCAAGTCGTGCCGCTTGCGCATTTCTTCTTCCATTTCTTTGCGCATCTTAATCATAACCGTGACCACATCGGCAGCCTGAATGACACGATTATGGTAATCCCTTAACGTTTTCTCTAGAAGTTCGCTTAACGCCTTTGACTGTGGGCTTCCTTGGCTAAATGTCACTTTGATTTGGTCCTCTAAAAGTTTTTTCAGCAACTTTAAGCGCAAGTCTACATGCTCTTTTTTCGTTAAATCTGCCAAGAACGCATCGTCCAATATGCTGATATCCGGACGTTCAATTCCTGCTATTTGGAAAATATCAATGGTTTCTTTTGCTAACAGACTGTTATCAATAAGTTCTGATAATCGCTCTTCTAATGTTTTGTTTTCCTTAGATCCTCGAGTAGACGGGCGCAAATGTTTGCGAAGCTGTGCTTTCATCATGAAATAAAGCATGACCTCATCTGCAAGTTCAAGCACTTCCGGCTGATGCTTCACCAACTGATACGATTTTTCCAGTTTGGCAGCTGCTTGGATATATTCCTCAGGATCGCAGTTTAAAAGAATGTTAACAAGATCTGCAATGAAGTCCTCGCGCTCTATCTTTGGTTTTGCCCGCCAGTTTTGCATATCAATCTTGCTTGGAATAAATCCCCTTACTGCCTCTAGATGATCCATGAAGATGTTAACGGCCTCGGAAATATCATAAGTAGGACTTCCCGTGCCGCCGCTTTGCGTATATTTATGAGTTGCTTCTTTCAGGGAAGTGGCGATGCCAATATAATCAACGACGACACCGCCTTCTTTTCCCGGAAACACGCGGTTTACACGGGCAATGGCTTGCATCAGGTTATGTCCCTTCATCGGCTTATCGATATAAAGATAAGAAAGCGGTTTGGCGTCCATTCCTGTCAGCCACATATCGACGACAATGACAAATTTCAAAGGGTCTTCTGGGTCACGAAGTTTGGCTTTCACTTCTTCTTGCTCTTTTTTCGATTTAATATGCGCATATTTGCTTCCCGGCTGGACTTCGCGCCACTCTTTCGGATCCTTTGATACATCCCCTGTCATAATCACTTCAACAGGAGGGCATTCCGGAATTTCTCTTAGATAGTTATACAAATCCACCGCAATGCGTCGGCTCATGCAGACAATCATCGCTTTTTGAAATGGATTGGCGACTTGGTTAAAATGTGATACGATATCTTTGGCTAAACGACGGAGCCGTTTTGGAGTACCGACGACTTTTTCCAGAGCGGCCCATTTTCTTTTATAGCTCTCTGACT
>NZ_JBQPTH010000031.1:0-25056 GCF_052220245.1 Geobacillus sp. BK01 | reverse complement strand
ATTCATGTATAGTCCTCCTTGGTATCCAAATTAGGGGTCAATTCATCCGATTGACACCCCCGAATCATACCAAGAGGGCTTTTTTTATTCAAGTCCCCGAAAAAACTTCTAACAGGAATGCTCCTTTCCTAATCGCGATTATCCCTCCTGTTGTATTGCTTACCGCACTCAATGTGTTTAAAATCGATGTGGTCTATTCATTAATGTTAGCCGTTGTTGTCAGTTTGGTTGTGTTTTGGCCATTCATTGAGAACAAAATCAATACACTGAATTTAGGTGCGGCTAATACGGTTTTACCGATCGTGAATACGAGCGCAGACGTCGGTTACGGAGCAGTCATCGCGACAACAGCCGGATTTGCGGCGATTTCTGATTGGTTAACCAATTTGCCAGGAAGCCCGCTCATTTCCTTGTATAGTGCGACGAGTTTATTAGCAGGTATTACCGGCTCAGGTTCGGGAGGCATTGCTATTGCGATGGAAGCTTTGGCGGATAAGTACATGCAGCTAGGGTTGAACCCGGAAGTGTTGCATCGAATTGCCGTAATCGGCTCTGGAGGATTTGACGCATTGCCGCATAATGGTGGTGTGATCACTTTTCTTGTTGCTGCCGGCCTCACTCACAAAGACGCCTATAAACATGTATTTATTACTGGTGTGATCGCACCAACGATTGCGGCTATACCTGCGTTAATCGCTGGAATCCTATTTTACTGACTCATGACAGAGAGTGTGTTGCGATTCAATGGATAAGAATGATAGAATATAGTTAACAAATTCAGAAAATTCTTTATAAAGAGGGGCAATGCAATGGACGAGGCAATACAACAGTTATGGATTGGACAGTCGGCTTGTTTAACCAGAACATTTACGGAGTTGGATGTAAAGAAATGCAGTGAGTTGACAGGTGATTACAGTCCTGTATATTTTGCGGATCAAGAAGCGTGGAAGAGCCTATATGCGAAACCGATTGTTCCCGGACTGTTGACGGAAGGGTTGATTACACAAGTAATTAGTCGAAAACTTCCTGGGTGTCCGTGTCTTCTGCTCCAAAAAGAGTTGATTTTTTGCCGTCCTGTCCATGTTGGAGATGAGATTACCGCGTATCTTGAAATTATTGACATTCACGATGAGCGGAACTGGGTCACGCAAAAAGTGAACTGCTACAATCAGCATGGGGATGAAGTGGTAAAAGGACAAATTATTGTTTTTGTCATACCAAATGGCGCTTAGGTGATCATATGATAAGCACAAACATACGTTGCACGGCACAATGTGCCTATGTTTTAGCGAATCATCATCGGGTGATTGTCGACTGCAGTCCGGATTTTTGCGAGGAGTTTTCGTTTGAGAAAACAGAGTTGATCGGTGCACTGGTTGATCAGGTTATTGAACAAAAAGGGAGAAACAAGGTGGGGGAGAACCGGCGCTCATTGATTGTCGCAATGATTAAAGGTCAGCCATGTTTAGTACAAGTGACTTCTATAGAACATCTTTTCCTTTACAACGTCATAGCTAAGGAAAATGACTTCGATCCATTACTCATTTACTCATTTATGGATTTAATGGAGAGAGGACGCCGGAAAAAAAGCCAAGAAAAAAACAAGTTGTATGACTTTCATGATATTATTGGTGAAAGCGAGTCGATGGTTCAAGTAAAGGAGCTGGCAGCTAAAATTGCGGCAGGGAGTTCTACGATATTGCTCACAGGAGAAAGCGGAACAGGAAAGGAGTTGTTCGCTCAAGCAATTCATATGTTGAGCCCCCGCAGACAACATCCGTTTGTGGCGGTGAACTGTGCTGCGATTCCTGATGAGCTGTTCGAATCGGAAGTGTTTGGTTACGAGGGAGGAGCGTTTAGCGGCGCCAAGAGGGAAGGAAAGCCAGGGAAAATCGAGTTGGCGCAACACGGAACGCTGTTTCTTGATGAGATTTCCGAGCTTTCCTACCAATCACAAGGAAAGCTGTTAAGGGTGCTGCAAGAGCGGGAATTGGAAAGACTCGGGGGGACGAAGAGCAAGTATGTCGATATTCGAATTATTGCCGCAACCAATAAAGATTTAAAGCGGTTAGTCAAGGAAGGAAAGTTTCGCCAAGATTTATTTTATCGATTATATGTATTTGAAATCATGATTCCGCCCCTTCGCCGAAGGAAAGAAGATATTCTTCCGTTAGCTTATCATTTCATTGATCATTTCAACAAAGCATTCCATAAACATGTCCGTCATGTATCACAAGATTTAAAACGGTGGCTCCTTAGTTATGAGTGGCCGGGCAACGTGCGTGAACTTCGGTCCTTTATCGAGAGGGGCATGAATATGGTAGAAGGGGATACGTTGACGCTGGATTGCTGCCAGCAACTATCATCTTTCGAAGAGATGGGAGAAGAACAGAATGATGATGTAAATAGGGAACGTTCACCATTATTATCATTAGAGGAAGAAGTTGCAAGAGCGGAAAAACTGGCGATCAAACGGGCATTACAAGAGGCAGGAGGGGATCGGACAAAGGCGGCACAAATGCTAGACATTCATGTAACGAGTCTTTATCGAAAAATGGGAAAGTACGGTTTAAAGTAATTTGTATTGGGGCTGACCCCATAGCCATCAAGTGAAGCCTTGGAGCGAGTAGCTCCAAGGCTTCACTCTTCATCTTTGGAGGCTGTGACCATGGGAATATGGAAAGATAGGCATGCCAAATACACCTTCCCTATAGAAGGTTTTTTTCATGGTATGAGACGGGAATTCCTTACGACATCGGCATGATGACCAAACTCTCGATCATGTCTAAAGCGCTCTTTTTTGTATAACGCCTTGATTTTTTTCCGTGTTGAGCAATGATGTCACACAGTTTGAAAAGGAGCTGGGCAGCTAGCACCTCAGAACACCATAAGGCTTGAAATAAATCCATCCCCCACTCCTTGTTCATACTCATCGCCTTCTATTCGCTCAATTCCTTTTTCTGTTTTCGATAGAGCCATTCTCGCATGGCAAACATGACCGTAGAGCTGATCAATAAGGCAATCAACGTTCCATACAAGTGGCACTGAAAGCGAGCCCCTTTCATCGGTTTGAATCGATGAATGTGAAACAGGGATTTCCATGTTTTAACTATCACCTCAATTTGCCAGCGAAGAGAATACAGCGTATGAATGTCGTGCAAGGAGGTATCAATCGCTGGAATATTGGTGATATATACATATATTGGGTGGGGACGTCGCGTCACGTACGCGGCCCCTTTTTGTTTGGCCTTCTGTTTCCATTGTCCTTCCTTCTGTTGTTCCTGTTCTTCGGTCAGCCGATACACAATGAGCCGCGGTTGATGAACGTTCTTTCCACTGACATACGCATCTTCCAGTTCCATGGTTTCTCCGGGTTGTAGCATCGCAAGGAAATCCTCTGGTTCCCATTTTCGAAATGGGTCCCCTTCTTTTTGGTAAATCCCTACATTGTGTTTGAGCCGCGAAATGTAAAAGGCTCCGGCATCATGAATCGCTTGCAATCCCTCAAGCGAAAAATAGCCTAAGTCTTTCAAACAAAGGTCTCCTTCTTGAATGGTCGATCGAAGGGATGCTCCGTAGGCGGCGTCATGATGACGAGCATCCCCGACGTCCACATGGAGAAACTTCCCTTCTAGACATTCATATTCTAACTGAATTTTCACCCCAGGCCCCGTACATCCCTCGTAAATCCCTTGGATCTCTGGAGGCAGTTGAAACGACGTGGAATCGAGAATGCGAATCCGGCGAAACAGCGAATGTTTTTGACACACGTGACGGGCCTCCTGCGTCTGATGAATAAGCAGTTTTTCGAACACCGCTTTGAGGAAACTCACTGCTTTTTCATGAAACCGTTGATTGAGCCCTTCCGCACTCAGAGAGGTGTTTTGCTTGAGAGCTAGAGCACTGCAGAGCTGCACCAATGATTTTTGACCGCCTTCTTCCTGGAGAAATGTGCAAAGTGCCACGAAATCATGGGAGCGCAACTTCCCCTTTCGTTGAATAAATGGATGATCTCGGGCCATCTGTTCCCGTTCTTCGCACGATCACACGCTTCGTAACCCCTCTAAAAAACAATGCCATTCCTCTTGGAGAGATAAGGACGTCTTCAAAAAACCACCCTTTCTAAGACATGATGAAGTCTTCAAAAGGATGGTCAAATGAGGCATAGATTTATTCCTGTTTTCTTAACTTGATGGCTATGGGGTCAGCCCCTCTTTTTTATTCGCAAAAACGAGTTGCAAAAATGCAAAGAGCCGCCCCGCTATGCAAGAGGAAAGTGACGTCATGACAGGACAGAAGGAATGTTTTTGAGTTGGTACGCAATTTGCTATATACATAGGCGAAGACAAGAAAGGGGGGGAACGAATTGCTCGATTTTTCATTTACAGAGGAACAAGAATATTTTCGAAGTATGATTCAGGAGTTTTCACAAAATGAATTGCTACCCCAATATATGAAATGGGATCGTGAAAAAACTCATCCGAGGCATTTATGGAAAAAGCTTGGAGAGCTTGGCATTAATGGGCTCCGAATCCCAGAGGAATATGGGGGAAGCGGGGCAGATTGTGTGACAACAGGAATTGCAGCTGAAGAAATTGGTCGCGGCGATTTTAACTTGACATATGCCGTATTGTTGAATGCCTTGGCAGCGGAAATCATTTGCCACCACGCTCGGGAAGAATTGAAAAAAACGTGGCTTCCTAAAATGGCAAGTGGAAAAGCGATTGTTGGGGTGGCGCTGACAGAGCCCCAAGCAGGAACAGATGCGGCAAATATTCAGACAACAGCCGTGCGAAAGGGAGACCGGTTTATTGTAAACGGGGAAAAATCGGGAATTAGTGCGGCAACGATCGGCGACGCGTTTATTGTCTTTGCGAAAACGAATCCCCATTTAGGAAGTAAAGGCATTAGCGCGTTTATTGTACCGACGGATTCCAAAGGAGTCGAGTGCAATGGCTACGAAGATATGGGCAATGTTCCGATTGGAAGAGGATCCATTTATTTGAACGAAGTGGAAGTTCCCGAAGAGCATTTGATTGGCCTCGAAAACCATGGGTTTTCTCAAGTGATGAATGGCTTTGACCTGAGCCGACTGCTTATCGGGCTTCAGTGTATTGGAGCAGCGCTGCAAAGCCTCGACGAAACGATCGAGTACGTAAAAACAAGGCATTCCTTCGGCAAACCATTAGCGAAATTTCAAGGAGTCTCGTTTCCCATTGTCGAGCATTATAGCCATCTAGAGTTAGTGAAGTGGCAAGCGTATCGTGGCCTTTGGCTGCGCGATCGAGGGAAAAAACATACAAAGGAAGCGGCGACGGTGAAATGGCTTGGGCCAAAGTATGCAAGAGAAGCGATTCATGAATGTTTGTTGCTTAATGGACATTATGCCTACACAAAAGAAATGCCGATCGAACAGCGGCTTCGTGATGTGATCGGGCTAGAAATTGGCGACGGGACGGCACAGGCGAATCAAATCGTTCTCGCAAGGGAATTGATCGGGAAAGAGTTTAAACCTTGTTAAAAGAAGTAGGAGGAAAAAGGATGGAACTGAGGGATATTATTTATGAGAAAAAGGGCGGAATTGCAAAAGTGATTATTAATCGTCCTGAAGTATACAACGCGTTTCGAGCGCGTACCGTACAAGAGATGATTTGGGCATTCAGGGATGCGTGGGATGACAATACGATCGGAGTTGTCATTTTGACAGGGGCTGGCGATAAGGCGTTTTGTGCGGGGGGAGATCAGAAAACGAAAGGGGATAGCGGTTATGACGGTTCGGGAGGGCTTTCTGGTGGAATCGGATTGCAAATTGAAGAATTGCATAAAACGATTCGTGCGATTCCTAAACCAGTGATCGCTGCCGTAAACGGCTATGCCATTGGCGGCGGCCATGTTCTTCATGTAATCTGCGATTTAACCATTGCCTCTGAAAAGGCGATTTTTGGCCAGAGCGGGCCGAAAGTGGGAAGTTATGATGCGGGATTCGGAACAGCTTATTTAGCGAGAGTCGTCGGGGAAAAGAAGGCGAGAGAAATATGGTACTTATGTGAACAGTATACGGCTTATGAGGCAAAAGAGATGGGCCTCGTCAACAAGGTGGTGCCGCATGATGAGCTGATGGCGGCTGCAGAGGAATGGGCGAATAAAATCCTTGACAAAAGTCCAACAGCCATTAAAATGTTGAAATATTCATTTAATGCTGATTCTGCTCACATCGACGGAATTACACAACTGTCGATGGCAAGCTTAGCGATGTTTTATCAAACAGAGGAATCAGCAGAAGGAAGGAATGCGTTTTTAGAGAAAAGACCTGTTAACTTTAGACAGTTTAGGAAGTGATCATAAACGAAGGGAGAGGATAAAATGAGCTTTGAAACTCTCTTAACAAAAGAATATGTGGAAACGTATCGCTCACAGTGGCCCAATAAAACGATTATTGATTACTTAAAAGAATGGGCGGAAAAGCAACCAGATCGAGTAGCCATCATTGATAAAAAAAGCCGCTACACGTATGGAGAAGTCGCCAAGCTCGTTGATCGGGTAGCGCTCGGCCTTCTTGCTATCGGGCTGAAAAAAGGGGATGTCATCTCCTTTCAATTACCGAACTGGAATGAATTCGTTATTTTGCATTTTGCCGTGACACGCATCGGTGCCATTAGCAATCCTCTCATTCCGATTTACCGCGACCGTGAAATTGGCTATATGGTCAACTTAACAGAATCAAAGATGATTGTCATCCCGGATGAATTTCGGGGATTCCGTTATCCCGAAATGGTACAGCGGCTTCTACCCCATTGGCCTTTTATGGAGCATATTTATGTCGTTGGGGATCGCATCCCCGAAGGAATGAAACCGTTTTCGTGCCTAATTGACGAACCATGGGAGGAGCGGATGGATCCATCTATATTAGATGACATACCGATTGATCCGAACGAGCTGACAGAAATTATCTTCACCTCTGGCACGACTGGAAAGCCAAAAGGGGTGATGCATACGCATAATACGATTACTTATTCCTCTTTGCTTTGGGTTGACCATTTGCGGCTTACTCCTCATGATGTAGTATTTATGGCATCCACGTTTGCTCATCAAACCGGCTTCTTGTATGGCGTCCGTCTACCGTTTCTTTATGGCGGGACGGCTGTCTATCAAGATATTTGGGATCCGAAAGAATTTGTGGAACTCATCGAAAAGGAACGCATTACATTCACCACTGCTGCCACACCTTTTTTGCAAGACACGATTCAAGTTGAGGGACTCGAGCGCTATGACTTGAGTTCATTCCGCTATTTTGTAACGATCGGCGCTCCCATTCCGAGAGCGCTTGTCAAGCAAGCTTCGCAAAAACTCCCATGTCGTATTTTAGCTGGATGGGGTCAGACGGAAAACGGATTAGTTACGCTTACCATGCCGGATGATACAGAAGAAAAATTGACGTCAACAGATGGGAAACCGTTCCCCGGAATGGAAGTAAAGGTGGTGGATTCAGAAGGGAAGGAATTGCCAGTTGGTGTCGAAGGAGATCTGTTATGTAGGGGTCCAGGGATGTTTGTCGGTTATTTAAAAGAATTGGAAAAGACGAGACAAGAGTTTCATGGCGATTGGTTTATGACAGGAGATCGGGCGATCATGGATGAGGATGGATATATTCGGATCACGGGAAGAAGTAAAGACATTATTATTCGCGGAGGAGAAAACATCCCTGTTGCTTACGTTGAGAATGTTTTACATGAGCACCCCGATATTTTGAACGCTCAAGTGGTGGCGATGCCAGATCCGCGGCTTCAGGAAAAAGCGTGCGCGTTTATCCGGATGAAAGACGGGAAAAGTCCGATTACGTTGACAGAGATGAGAAAATTTCTAGAAGGGAAAGGGGTTGCCAAACAATATTGGCCGGAGCATATCGAAATCGTCGATGAATTTCCGCGGACACCGAGTGGGAAAATCCAGAAGTTTCGTTTACGGGAAATGATCCGTGAGAAAATGGGGGTAAAAACAGGAGAGTAAGGTCTATGAGGTTATTGATTTAACGAAATATACGTTTTCACTCTGATAAATCGGTTAGTGGCTTTCTAGAAAGGAGAACGCAACGATGGAAAAGAGAATCGCGTTTATTACTGGTGCAGGAAGCGGGATTGGAAGAGAAATCGCCAAACAGCTCACCCTTCGCCATTTTAAGGCGGTTGTCGCAGATATTCAAACCGCAAAAGCGGAAGAAACTGTTTCGATGATCAAGGAGAATGGAGGCGAAGCCATCGCCGTATATTGTGATGTGACCAGTTTGGAAAGTGTACGACATGCCGTTGATGAGTCCATCCGGCATTACGGCAAGATTGATGTGTTAGTCAACAATGCTGGTTGGGATAAAGTAGAACCGTTTTTACAAAGTGAGCCGGAAACATGGCGAAAAATTATCGATATCAATTTGATGGGCCCGATTCACACGTGCAAGGTCATTTTGCCGATCATGATTGACAATGGTTACGGGAAAATCATTAATATCGCCTCTGATGCAGCACGAGTTGGTTCGACAGGGGAGGCGGTGTACTCGGCTGCCAAAGGGGGAGTAATAGCGTTAACGAAAACGTTAGCTAGGGAAATGGCCCGTTACAAGATCAACGTCAACTGTATCGCCCCTGGACCGAGTAACACACCATTGTTTCAGAGCATTGCAACTGAAAATGAAAAGTTGGCTGCGGCTTTGGAAAAGTCGATTCCGTTCAGACGATTGGCGCAGCCTGAGGATATCGCGGGTGCTGTCTGTTTCTTTGCATCGGATGATGCCGCTTATATCACCGGTCAAACGTTATCAGTCAGTGGCGGACTGACAATGATTTAAAGATAAGAACAGAGGAAAACGGTCCAAAGGAGTTTTCTTCCTTTTGGGCCGTTTGTATTTTCGGTTAGATGGCATACCTTGACGCGATTGGCTTACTGCCGACTATGAAGGCGATGCGTCCACGCGGCGAGTTTTTCTTTCATGTCTTCGCGCCATGCGCGGTCGTGGACGATGTATCCGACCAAAGCTCCTGTGGCGATGAGGAGCAGCCCTGACAAGGCGAAAATGGCCGAAATGGATGCGAATCCTGCGATGGCTCCCGCTGCCGTCGGACCAGCGAGGTTGCCGAGAAAGCGGGAGCTGGCTGTGACGCCGAACACCCGCCCTTGGATGCGGCGCGGGCTTTGTGCGTTGATCAGCGCTTGAAGGGCAGGCCATACCCCGCCGACGACAAGCCCTTGCAAGAAGCGCCAGACGTACAATTCATAAAGATGGTCCGTCCATACTTGCGGCAAGGCGAACAGGCCGGAGAGCAGAAGCAACATCGGCAGTGTTTTCTCCTGCCCGATCCGGTCGCCGAGCTTGCCTAAATACGGTGCGCCGATGATCGTGGCGATTCCGGTGATCGAGGAGGCGAGCCCTGATAGAAATGCGAGATTGCGAGAATCGCCGACGAGCGACTGGACGAAAATCGTCATCATCGAGTTGACGCCAAGAACGGCGATTTGCACGAGAAAGGTGGCGACAAACAAGATGACGAGCGGCCGATGGGCGAATACTTCTTTGAAACTGGCATGGCGCTCTTGCGTCTGCGGCGCGACGGGGTCTTTGTCGAGCCAAAAGACGACAGGAAGCAATGTCGCCAAAATGCAAAACCCGGTCACGAGAAACACCGGGCGGAAGCCGAACCAATCGGATAAGGCGCCGCCGATGAGCGGCCCGATGATGTTGCCGGCGATGCTTCCCGTCTGCAGCGTCCCGAGCGCCTCGCCGCTATGGTCTTTTGGCACGACGCGCGCCAAGTACGAAAACGAGACGGTGATGAATCCCGAGAAAAAGCCGACCAAAAAGCGAAGAACAAGCAGCGCCATCGGCGAATGGGCGAACGCCATGCAGCTGGTGATCAGCCCCATGCCAATCCCTGCGCGGATGAGGTTGGCGCGCTGGCCGTACTTGTCGGCGAACATGCCCCAAATCGGCGCCATGATGGCCGCCGACAAAAACGTCGCCGAAAAGACAAGACCGGTCCAGACGCTCAACGAATGGTGCTCGGTGACGCCCATTTCCCACAACAGCAGCGACAAAAACGGAATGACCATCGTCATTCCCGCCGACACCATGAAATTGCACAGCCAAAGGATGCGGACGTTTCGTTTCCAGTTCAAGGCAGGTCATCTCCTGTATTCTTTCGTCTCTCTAATTAATTTTAGCACGATGGAAAAACAAAGGAAACGATTTTGCTTATCAATGGGGCAAGACCATGGCATCGGGCATCGTTCAGGCTTGTCGCGGGCTGCATGTGCTTTTGGCCGCCGCTTGTCCAAGGGAGCGAAACAAACGAATCCCCCTTGCCAACTCGGCAAGGGGGTGATCTATGTCAAAAGGGGGGAGGGGGAAATTAGGCGTTATGCGCTTGGGCGTCTTTCCATTTCGCCAGTTCACGTTCGACTTCTTCGTCAAACGGCAAAGGGGACAACACGGCGTTCGTTCCGAATCGGGCGGCTGCCGCTTCGGCTTCTAACGCGATGACGCGCTCTTCCATGCGGGCGAATCCGCGCAGCGCCTCGTCGGCGGAAAAGGAGGCGAGCGCCGAGTCGATTTGCTTCAACGCTTGCGCGGCGTTAACGCGGGTAGCGAGCTCCAGCTGCTTAGCTGCGAGCTCGTCGTACCGCTCGCGCAGTTGGTTTAGACGGTTGGCGACTTCCGCCGTTTTCGCTTTGATGGCGTCGTATTGTTGTTTGTACGCCTCCAGCTTTTTCTCATACAACAGCTTGTCGCGCAAGGCGAGTTTGGCGACGGCTTCTTCGTTGCGCTCGAGCGCCAGTTTCGCTTGGCGGCTCCGTTTTTCAATCGTCGCCTCCGCTTGGGCGATGAGCGTCTCATAGCGCCGCTCGGCGACCCATTGCTGGGCGAGCGCCTGGCGCCCTCGTTCGAGCTGCTTTTCAAGTTCACGCAAATATTGTTTCGTCATGGCGACGGGGTCTTCCCAGCGGTCGATTTGTTCGTTCACTTCAGCGAGAATAATCGTTTTGATCCGGCGAAAAATGCCCATTTGTTTGTGCCTCCTTTTGAATCGTTTTTTCCCATTCATCAAGCCAATCGGCGGAAACGGATGGCGCCGCTGGCATCAACGCCTCAACAGCGGACGGTTTGCGCGCTTGACGCCGCCCCGAGGCGTACACCGCGGCCAGTGCAAGCAAAATCAACACCCATTTCGGCAGGAGCGCCGCAATCCCTACAGCGACGAGCACCCAGCCGATCCAGCGCTTCGACCGCGCCGCAGCGAGCCATACGGCCCCGGCGGCGGCAAGCAAAAGAGGAATGAGCCACTTTAGGAACAACATCGGCATCATCCAGCCATCGCGCCGCTCTATGATGAACTCCCGATGGTGATGACCGAATCCGCCCGGCATGCCGTCAAACGGAGCGCCCGGACGCCCGTGCGCCATCACTTCATGCGGAGCGAGAACGTGAAACAGGCTGACCCCCGCGAGAGCGACAAAGGCGAGCAGAAACACCGCTCGAGCTTTTTTCAATCTCGTCACCTCCTTTTGTGTGGTGGACTGGCTTACGGTTTGTATTGTAGAAGGGGAAGGAGAAAATTAGGTGAAAAGTGAATGTTTTTTGAAGGGGTTTTGAGCATATCATCCATTAGGGGGGAGCTGCGAGATGAACGGTGATGTTCGCATGACATGACGGGGGAGGAAGGAAAGACGTGGTTCGGTCGTATGGGGTTGATGTGGGCGGCGCTTTGTTGGTGTTGTTGTTTTCCTTTTTGTTTCCGACGTTTTATGTTGGATATTATGCGTACGGCTCGTTTTTGGGGTTTGCCATCGGTTCGTTGATCGTCGGCTTGGCGAGAATTCGATGGCATCCGCAGGCGCGGTTCGGCGGTACTCTGATCGGTTCGTTCCTCATCATCGCGGTGTCTGTCCTCATCATCCGCCTGTTTCCGATCGAAATCCGCGATGTCGGAGACTTGGTTATGCAGTATATCAACGCGGTTGTGAATGCGTTGATATATTTGGCATTCTCCACGCCCTCCACCTGTTGCATCGCCTGAAGCAGGGCGACGTTCCGTTTGCGAAAAAACGCTGAAGCGGCTCATAACGCCTGTCTCACCGTTCAAGAATCATTAGTTGAAATGTGAGGAAGGACATGAAAAACTGTTCTCCATCATTGTCCCTTGCATCAGAGAGAAATCATGAAAGAATGATAACGATGGCAAGGGTCGATAGAAAAAAACAAGCTTCTGAAGCAATTACGCTTCAGAAGCTTGTTCGACGGCCGTGGCAAATTGGCGGCGATGTTGGATAGTCAAATAAACGAGTGTTCCCATCATCATGGCAACAACAAATAGAAGCAGCTTGCCGATGTTTTCCCACATAAACGAGAAATCACCGCTTGAGATGACCGCTTTCAATCCGAAAACCGAATACGTCATCGGAAGCCATGCGTTAAAGTGTTGCAACGAGCGTGGAATCAGTTCGAGCGGGAATGTTCCCGCGCTTGTTGTCAATTGCAAAATCAGCACGACAATCGCGATAAATCTTCCTGGATCGCCGAACACGGTAACAAGAAATTGAATGACAGATAAAAATGTGATGCTAGTGACAATGCTAAACACGATAAAGAGCGGGACGCTTTTTACGTGTAAATCGAGTCCAACCAGCAACACGACATCCGCCAGCAGTGCTTGCAAAATCCCGATGCCGATCAAGACGCCGAATTTAGCCAAAAACCAATGCAATGGTGAACGCGGAATCTCCGCTGGTTCGCGAAGCGGAAAGACGATGGAAAGCAACAGCGCTCCGACAAACAATCCAAGTGATAAGAAGTACGGCGTAAACCCTGTTCCGTAGTTCGGCACTTTATTGATTTCTTCCTTGTGGAGATTCACTGGTTGGGCAAACATGTCGTAGACAGCCTTATTGGCTTTGACATCGCTTGCTTGTTCGGCTCCTTCTTTCAATTTATCCGCCAATTCTTTCGAGCCGTCTGTCAGTTGGTTGACACCATCTTGCAAATGTTTTGTCCCGTTCGTTAATTCCTTCGTTCCAGCCGCTACTTGTTGTGAACCGTCCCTCAACTGGCGCGTACCATCTTGAAGCTGATCCGCTCCTTGAGCCAATGTTTGCAGGCCTGAAGAAAGTGTTCCACTGCCATGGGCAAGCTGGCTTGCTCCTTGTGCAGCTTCTTGCATTTTGTCATACATTGTTTTCATGCCGCTGACGAGTTGTTCTTGGCCATTCGCCAGTGCGTCTGCGCCATTGACAAGTTGTTGTTGACCGGCAAGCAGTTCATCGACTCCGCGATCGAGAGCGATGTGCCCTTCATGCAGCTGTTGGGCTCCTTCGTGCAAAGAAGAGGCTCCAGAGTGCAACGATTGGGCGCCGCTATTTAACTGCGCAAGGCCGTTTTCGACTTGCTGGCTTCCCGATGATAGTTTCATGATTTGTTCTTTTAATTGCTCATATACGGCTCTCTGTTGCGCTTGAGGAGTTGTCTTGATGAGCACGTCCAGCTGCGCGCCCAACTGCTCAAGACCGCTTGTGATTTGGGCCGCACCTGTGTGAACTTGTTCGGCTCCTTCCTGCCACTGAGCCAATGAAGCTGTGAGCTTTGCTGCTCCATCGCTCAATTGTTCAGATCCTTGCAAAAGCTGCGGAGTGCGGGCGTCGAGCGCTTGCATTCCCTCATATACGCGTCTTGTCCCTGAAGCAAGATTCGCTGCTCCTTGCTGAGCCTGCTTTGCTCCGGAGAGGAGTTTCTCTTGCCCAGCGGTCATCTGTTTCATCCCGTTGTAAAGCGCTTCGGACCCGGTTTGAACTTGCAATGAGCCACTGGCAGCTTGGTGCAGTCCGTCAGTAAAGCTCACGGATTTTTCCGCGAGTGTCGCTAAATGGTGATATAACGTTTCAGTTCCGTCTTGTGCTTTTTTCATGCCATCATACAGTCGGTTTGTTCCGTCTTGTGCTTGGCTGAGTCCGTCATGCAGTTGTGCGGCTCCGTCGCTCGCGTTTGTCAATCCGTCAGCGACAGTTTGAATCGTATCAAACATGCTTTCGGCATATGTTTCTGTTATGGCGTTCGCTACTTCATTTTTTATTTTTTCAACTGCAGTTTCGCCGATTTGTGCCGATAGAAAGTTAAATCCCTCATTCGGTTTGTAAATGAGCTGCAGTTTTTTCGGATGATCGTCTTGCAGCGTTGTCGCATTCCGGGAAAAATCGTCAGGGATTTGAATGAGCATATAATACTTTTGTTCTTTTAACCCTTTTTCCCCTTCATGTTCGGTTACAAAATGCCAGTCAAACTGCTTGTTCTCTTTTAACTTTTCGACAAGATCTTCCCCAAGATGAATCTCTTTGCCGTTGAGAACCGCCCCTTTGTCTTGGTTGACTACAGCGACGGGAAGTTCATCCAAATGATCGTATGGATCCCAAAATGCCCATAGAAACATGCCGCTGTATAGAAGAGGGATGAATAATACAGCTATGACAGGAATCAGCACTTTGCGGTTGGACAGAATGGCCTTCCATTCTTTTAACCATAATTGAAATGCGTGCATGCCCGAACCTCCTTTGTTTATAATTCTGACTGATTTGTCCATTTAGTCATTTCGCTCCAAAAAGAGAAGGATTATCATGGAGACAATCCTTTCAGCAAATACAGATCAAACAGTTCGGCAATGGTTTGTTGAGACAATGGTTCGTGATCTTTTTCCCATTCAATGCTTAATGCGATGTACATTTTAAACATGAAAAATGCCGTTAACTCTGGATCGCAAGAGCGAATGTCCCCTTTTGCCATCGCTTCTTCAATTTTTTCGCGAATATAGGCAATCATTTCGCGATCAAGGCGTTTCATCACATCTTGTACAGCTGCGGTGCCAATATCCCGCATTTCTTGCAAAAGTTTGATGGTTAATTCATGTTCTTGACGGAATGTAAAAATACGCTGCAAGGCGCGTTGGACGTTTTCGCTGAACGGCAAACGATCATCCATAGCCGCATCCGCTTCATGCTTAATTTCGGATATAACAGAGGAAACGATATGGTCAAGCAGCTCTTCTTTGCTTTTGAAAAATGTATAAATCGTTCCTTTGCCGACATTAGCCATCTTCGCTACTTGATCCATTGTCGTTGCTTTGTAGCCGAACAGCGAAAATGATTGAGTGGCGGCATCAATAATTTGTTGTTTTTTATCCGACATGGGCATTCATCCTTCATTTTTGACTAAATGGACAATTTGGTCATTACGTTTTGAATCATAACATGAATATGTTCGGTTTGCAACAGCAACAAAGTATGATGTTTCGTTTTTCTCACTCAACGGCACGTTCTGTTAGGGGAAGGAAGCCTTCGCCTTACTGTTTTGCCCCCTGGATTTAGCGAGGAAGACGAACAAGAAATTCGGTTCCTTTCCCGATTTGACTATGGACGTGGATCGCGCCGCCGTGGGCGTCGACGATCCATTTGGCGATCGACAGCCCGAGGCCGTGGCCGCCTTGTTGGCGCGAGCGCGCTTTGTCGACGCGGTAAAAGCGGTCGAAAATGCGGCCGATGTCTTCCGGCGGGATGCCGATGCCGGTGTCTTTGACGGAAAGGAACACGTGCTTTGGCTCGGTGCGGATCGACAGCGTCACCTCGCCGCCTTCGGGGGTGTATTTGATCGCGTTGTCGAGCAAAATGTACAACAGCTGCGTCAATTTGTCCGGGTCAGCGGTGACGAGCGCTTGCTCGGGAGCGTGAAAATGCATCGTAATCTGTTTTTTCGCCGCCAGTTCCGACATGAGCTGGAACGTGCGCTCGGCGTGCGGGCGGAAATCGAACGTTTGTTTTGAAAGCTCCAGCGCGGCGTGTTTCGCATCCGCGCGGGCGAGCGTCAACAAGTCGTTCATCAGTTTCGTGATTCGCTTCAATTCGTCACGCAGGCGGTCGAGCAGGCGGCGGGCAAAGTCGTTTTTCATCACATCCTCCTCAAGCGAAAGCGCCTCGACGGACGAGAAGACGACGCTGAGCGGCGTCCGCAGCTCATGAGAGGCGTCGGCGACGAACTGGCGCTGCCGCTCGTACGCCTCTTCAATCGGTGCGAGCGCGCGCTTGGACATAAAGAAGCTGAGCGCCACGCCGACGGCAAGAAACAAAACGGCCAAGCCGATGAGCACAATGAGCAGCCAATGGAACACGCCGAAAAACGACGTGACGTCCATGCCGATATACAGCATGCCCACGAAATCGCCGTGGATGACGAGCGGACGGGCGGCGGCGAGCACGCGCCAGTCACGGGCCGCTTCGCGCGCGAGGCCGGGCATATGTTCCGGCAAAGAGACGCTCATGTAGACGGGAGCGCGCTCATTTGCCTTGAGATGGGACAAGGCGTTTAAAAAATACGGACGCAGGCGCGGGTGGACTTCATCCCCGGCGAGCAGGCCCCCGTCCGGGCCGATGACGTAAAAAAAGAGTTGGTCTTCGCTTAACAAAATGACATTTTCATCATCAAACAAGTCGAAATTGCTTTGCTTGAGCAGCACTTGTTCGATCGTATTCGCCTCTTGCTCGGCGAGGCGGCTGATGCGCCGCTCTTGGTCAGAGGTAGCGATCCAGTAAAACAAGGCCGCGGCGATCATGACAAACAAGGCGAGAAACAACGTGAAAATGCCGCTGTAGAGCGCCGTCAACCGCCAATGGGCGCGGCGGAACAAGTCGGCGCTTCCTAGGCGGCGCAGCCAGTCGCGCCATTCCCTCCAGTTATTTTTCAATTTTATACCCCACTCCTCGAACGGTTTGGATGACATCGTCTTTCAACTTTTTGCGCAATAGCTTGATTGTCGCGTCGATCGTTTTCATTGACACATCGGCATCCCACCCCCAAACGCGGTCC
This sequence comes from Geobacillus sp. BK01, assembly GCF_052220245.1. Taxonomy (NCBI): domain Bacteria; kingdom Bacillati; phylum Bacillota; class Bacilli; order Caryophanales; family Anoxybacillaceae; genus Geobacillus; species Geobacillus sp. BK01. Next base: position 8,171 of record NZ_JBQPTH010000031.1, on the reverse strand, counting down.
AATATCGTTTCGCGCGGCACGACTTGCCCTTGGTTTTGCACGAGCAAATCGAGAAGCTGAAACTCGCGTGGAGTGAGGAAAATCTCTTCATCGCCGCGATGGAGCGTATGGCTTGTCCGGTTTAAGGTGAAGCCGTGAAACGCCACTTTTTCCTCTTGAAGCGGGACGAACGTGCGCCGGGCGAGCGCCTTGAGCCGCGCGACGAGCTCGTCGATTTCAAACGGTTTGACCAAGTAATCGTCCGCTCCCGCCTCAAGCCCGGTGACGCGGTCATGGACGGCGTCTTTCGCCGTCAACATCAAAATCGCGCCTGTGTAGCCGTTTTGCCTCAACCGTCGACAAATGTCCACCCCATCGCCGTTTGGAAGCATCCAATCGAGCACGACGACATCGTAAAACTCCGCCATGGCGTAATCGTACGCATCTTCCCCTTCCTGCACCCAATCAATATGGTCGATGCCTTTCTTTTTCAATAAATGAACGATCAGCTCCCCTAGGTGAAGATCGTCCTCGGCCAGCAAAATTTTCATCGCCATTCCTCCCGTTCTGTCTCTCTTCCTTCTTATCATATCAAATCGTTCGTGAAAAAACGGTGAAAACGCAGCCGATTCGCCGCGCAGAAGGCCGTTCTCTCAAAAAGAATTTTCACCATTTTTTCACCTTCCTTGGCTATCATGATGGACGAAGAGGAAAAGGAGGCAAACGGCGATGAGGAAAATGAGGAATTTGCATCTTTGGATTGGGCTGATCAGTTCGATCTTTTTGCTTGTTGAGGCGGTGACGGGGCTCCTTCTATCCGAGCCGTGGCTGATCGGCCAGGCGGAGCGCGGCGAGATGCACCGCGCCGCGCAGGAAGGAATGAACGCGTTCGGGGCGGGGCAGACGTCGGGAGCGGGGGCATCTACGGCCCCGATGGCACCGCGCGCCGAGGGAGGCGGATCGTCGCTCATGATGTTCGTCCGCCAGCTGCACGAAGGGAGAATCGGTTCGCTTGACATCCGCTGGGCGGTTGATGTCGCGGCGGTGGCGATGATCATTTTGACCGCGACGGGGATTTTCCTGTCGATCCGCACGCTCGCAGCGGGACGGAGGCGGAAGCAGAAGCGGATGACGCCAGCGCCGGAGATGACATAACGTACGCAGGAAGGGATGAAACGATGCATCAGAACAACCGAAAGAAACAGCGACGCTGGTCTTCTCTTTATGCAAGGCCGATCGATGTCGGTGGCATCGTCGTATTTCGCCCGCCATTTCACTGCTTGGCGGCCATTCGCTCGAAGATGCTGCATATTCCATCATGGATCATGAAGGAGGAGATGACCCATGGACATGATGCCATTTGAACCAACCCCAACGCCAGAATCGAAACGCCGCGGCCGCTTCGTATCGTGGCTCGCCGCTTCCGTCGCAGGGGCGGTGATTGGGAGCGCGGCGACGTGGTATGTGGCGCCGAAATGGATGCATGGAGAAACGAATTCCCAAACGGAAACAGCGGAAACGACCGCAAAAAGCGAGGCGCTGCCGCTGCAGCCGACGGGGAACGTCAACACGAACATGATCGCCGCCATTAATAAAGTGGCCGATGCGGTCGTCGGCGTCGTCAACATTCAAAAACAAGTCGACTTTTTCTCCGAACAAGCGCAAGATACGGAAGCGGGGACGGGGTCGGGCGTCATCTTTAAAAAAGACGGCGATGCGGCCTACATTGTGACGAACAACCATGTCATTGAAGGGGCGAACAAAGTCGAAGTGGCGCTCGCGAACGGGAAAAAAGTGAAAGCCGAGATCGTCGGCGCGGATGCACTCACCGACCTCGCCGTCTTGAAAATCCCTGCTGAAGGGGTGACGAACGTGGCGAGCTTCGGCGACTCGTCGAAGGTGAAAATCGGCGAGCCTGTCGCGGCGATCGGCAACCCGCTCGGCCTTGATTTGTCGCGGACGGTGACGGAAGGGATCGTCAGCGGCAAACGGACGATGCCCGTCTCAACGTCAGCGGGGGATTGGGAAATCGACGTCATCCAAACGGACGCCGCCATCAACCCGGGCAACAGCGGCGGAGCGCTCATTAACAGCGCGGGGCAGGTGATCGGCATCAACAGCATGAAAATCGCGGAAACGGGCGTCGAAGGGCTCGGCTTTGCCATCCCGAGCGAAAACGTCAAACCGATCGTCGAGCAGCTGATGAAAGATGGGAAAATCAAACGCCCGTACCTTGGCGTCCAGCTTGTCGATGTGGCGGATTTGTCCGATGACGTCCGCACGAATGAATTGAAATTGCCGTCGAACATCACAAGCGGGGCGGCCGTCACGTCCGTCGAACCGTTCTCCCCAGCCGCCGAGGCCGGATTGAAATCGAAAGACGTCATCACGGCGATCAACGGGGAGAAAATCGACAGCGTCAGCGCGTTGCGCAAATATTTGTATACGAAAACAGCGGTCGGCGACCGGATTAACGTGACCGTCTACCGCGACAGGTTTGAGACAACGGTTTCCGTCACGCTTAAAGCGAGAGAAAACAGTCAATCGTAAGAAGCAGCGTCTCTTTTCCGCCCAATCGGCGGAGAAGGGGCGCTGTTTTTACGTTTGGCATTCCGACCATGTATATCGGCTTGTCCGCTGCTTGTTCATGGAATGCCGCTGTTGGTCTGTTTGTTTCGCTATAGTGAACTACCCACCACCTACGCTTCGCTTAGAGGTGGGGGCTTCAAGCGACTTGTGTGTGTTCGCTGAACGGTAAGCCACACACAAGAACCCTTTACGCTTCCCTTCGTTCCGAAGGTGTCCGTTCTAGCCATATTCTATCATATTCGTTGGCTAACGCCAACCGAAATTCATCTCCCACTTTCACTGGTGCTGGCGCACCTTCACGTTTAGAAGTAGGAGACTTCTTTCGGAGGGAAGTTAAAGAAGGATTGTGAAACTGAAAAATAGAAGAATATGAAGAGCGATACATTTTCTTTTCTTATCGACAGACTGTTCCGAGATGGATAACACTCCCTAGGTTTTTCAGATAAGGTGGTAAAGCATTCATATCCTAACTCACATTTCGCATCCTAACGGGGTAGAAAGAAAGGATTTTTTACGGCCGCTCAAGATATCCAGAGTGATCAGGCTGACGATATCGCTGGTTCGGGTTTGGCGTTGGCGATCCACCGGAACCAGCCGGTCAATCAGCTGGGGGAGGCCAAGATCCTTGAAGATGGCGTTTATGATAGTCAAATAGGAACGTTCATCAATCGCACGAATGCGAACGTCCATGGTGTGGAAACTCCTTTGCTTTCCTTGTGCACCAAGGATCGATTCGGCATGGGGACGAAAAAATCCTCCCGATGTTGGTCGAGAGGGTGCGAAATGTGAGTCGTTACTATTTTTGTATTTGTGGAGATGATAAAGTCTTCATTATCGTGGCGTTTACATGAATTCTTGAAACACAAGAAAGGGGATGCCCTATCCATGGGTATTTGAATTCGTGCAATTTATGAAAGTTTCTATAACGATAAATGAGCCAACTATCTAATCGATTTACAACTAAAAACATTCATGAGCAAGCCTTGCTCCCCACTCTGGCATGAAAATGACTGATCAAGGCGGCGCATTTTCACAGAAAAGGTCCATGGGCAGCACGCTTTGCCCTCCATCCGGGGATGAAAATCACGCGTCAGTTCTGCATTTTCACGAAAAAGAGACACGAACCGAATTCCTTGGCTAGAATAGGCGTGCCTACTACGAGCCACAAGGACGTTCGTGCCTCATATGTACAACAGCGAAGTCTCACGAAGGGATCTCAGTTGTCCATGGAGATGAGTAAGTTTGCTCACCTACGGTTTCAATTGGGCAACGACTCTCGGAAGCGGCTGCACCACCATAATTTGATTTTCCTGATGCTCCATTCGGTTTCTGTTGTTTGAAGCGCATGAACACGCCAATACATGGGCGGATGGGACATAAACTGGAATTCCAAAAATCTAAAAAACCAAGAATCTCTTTCTAAGGAAGAGATTTTTTTGTCCTTTTTATTTGCTTCTTGCTCGTTTTTAAAATCAATGTGGTATCCTACAGACTTTTCCAATGCTCGATCTTGATATTCACACAGGATCGTCAAACTGTTAGCCATTTGAGCATTCCCACCGTCCAACAGCGTTGCTCCTAAATGATCTGCCCGGACTTCCATCCACTGTGTGAATAGAGATTGGAAAGCAGGAAGCAGAAAAATCAAGAGCCATAGGCCGAGAAAAACAAAGATTTGATTATGTTCTAGCCAATTTGGAAAGGCTTCATGGATAAGGAAAACACCAGCAAAAACTAACCCGATCAACGCAAATCGCAATAACTGTCCCATCAAGACATCTCGCTTTTTCACATGAATCGCCTCATGAGCCAAAATGCCTTCAATGGCTTCATGGGGAAGTTTCAGCGTTTCTGAAGTTAACGCTACCAATGATCGACCAATATTCGCACCTATCGCAAAACCGTTATATTCGGCCGATTCCGTAACATAAATATCAACATGAGAAAGGCCGGCACGTGAAAAGACTTTCTCGATGATGGGCAGCAAATCGGGATCATCTATTTTCCTCATATCTAAAGCGATTTTCAATACGCGATCCGAAATCCATAGATTGAATATCCAAAATAGTATAATAACAGCGGTTGTTGCGATCGGCCCGATCCCCAGCAAAGTAAACAGTGTGAGAAGGGCTGCATAAGCTCCCACCCCTTTCACCGTTGCTGCAAAATACCATTTTCCTAAAAGTCGTTTCCAATTTTTTGGATGATAAAAAGGCTTTACTTCGAACTCTTCCATTTTATGTATTTCTCCTTTAAGGAGAAAATCCATCGATTCTAATGGATCAGGGGTGAGATAAACTTTTTCACCGGAAAAAGATAACTTCCACGTTTTCCCCATGCTGGTCGTATAGTCCATATTAGGAGAGAACAAAGAAAAAAGCTGGAATAGTTGCAACACATCCGGCCTTGTCTGAACGCTTACTTCTGAAAGTTCCTTCAATGGATATTTTTTGGTTTCAAACAAAGATACAGCATATAATGCTTCTTCGTGTTCTGCGTAAAAAAGGCGGAGAGAGCGAAGCAGTCCCACTCTTTTTGTCAGCCCAACAAAAAGAGAGATGAAGCTATATAAAAGGATGAACGTAATCGCGGAATTCGGCCCGAAAAGGAAATAAAGAACAGCAATGACGATGAAAAATCCGGAAAATAACAAATCCGCTAATAGGCGCTCTTTATTTTTAGACAAGACTATTTCTCTCGCACCTTGTTCTTTTAGTTGATCGATGATCTCTTTCAATTGGGTTTTGCTTCTTTCCGGTACCGGAGAGCTAAAAAAGCTAAATCCAAATATAAAAAAAATGGGCACCGTTTTTATAAACCCTTGATCTAAGAACACATAGACGATCCATCCGATTCCGAGTATCGCAGTGAGGATATGTACATATAAAGAAGGACACCATTTTTTAAAAAAGTATGCCAAGAAACCGAGAAAAAAGCCGACTGCAGCAGTCCAAATCGATATAGTCACATCTGGCATCTGTTGCTCCCCCTGTCTAGTTGAAAAAGTGCAAGAAAACCCCTAGTCATTATTTATCACTTAAGTAAATCCACTAACACCCATTGGTAACGAAATTCGTCCATTCTACATGTAGGTGGTTGACAATGGCATGTTGTTGAACGTTCATGAACGTTTTTCTCCAATATTGGTTCTTTTTTCAATTGACATTATAGCAGGGACAGGTTCGTTTTGTATATCTTTTTCTTTTTTCACTCCACTGCGCTTGTTGGGGAACATGAATATGACCTACAATATTTTCCTCACATGTAACGGATAACGATCATTCATGTAGGAGCATTCCTGTTAGAAGCTTTTCCGAGGACTTGAACAAAAAAAGCCCTCTTGGTATGATGCAGGGGTGTCAACCAACAAATGGACCCTGAATTCATGCCAAGGAGGACTTCAGATGAATTGTACACAAAATCACAAGATCGATCAAGTCACGGATGAAACACTCGTGGTAGGGATGGACATCGCCAAACGAAAGCACTACGCCTGCTTCGTCGATGCCCGGGGACGCGTGCTCCAGAAATCGTTTCCCGTCATCCAGTCGAAACAAGGCTTTGAGCAGCTGGATCAGCGCATTCGACAAGCGATGAACGAGTTTGGGAAAACCAAGGTCATCGTGGCGATCGAGCCGACCGGGCACTACTGGTTGAACCTGGCCTATTTCCTTGAGGAAAAAGGGATCCCGTTGGTCATGGTCAATCCTGCGCATGTGCGCCGATCGAAAGAGCTCGATGACAATCTGCCGACGAAACACGATGCCAAAGACGCGCTGGTCATTGCCAGACTGGCGAAAGACGGGCGGTTTAGCTTCCCTCGGCTCCTTCGCGACATCGAAGCGGATTTACGCGTCGGGAGCACGCTGCGGGAGAAGTTCATGAAAGAGCATACAGCCGTGCGCAACGCGATGATCCGTTGGACCGACCGGTATTTTCCTGAGTTCTCCGCAGTCTTCTCCAGCTTAGGGAAAATGGCGCTGGCCGTGCTGGAACTCACCCCGTTTCCGGAGGAGATCACCGGCCGCACCGTGGAGGAGCTTGTGAAGATCTACCGGCAAAGTGAAGGGCTGAAAGCGCCCCAGAAACCGAAAATCCGGAAGCTGCTTGAGGTCGCGAGCCATTCCATTGGCGTGACGGAAGGACAGCAGATGGCCCGTTTTGAGATCGCCGCGCTCGTCCGCCGATATCGCCAATTGGAGGAGGAAATCGCCGCACTGGATGCGGAACTGACGGCATTGGCGCAAACGACCGTGGAATATCAGTGGTTGAAAACGGTGGATGGCCTGGGAGATGCCACGATCGTTGACCTGTTGGCCGAGATCGGGAGCTTTGCCCACTACCGGGACCCGCGGCAACTGATCAAATTAGCGGGCCTGACGCTCAAGGAGAACTCCTCCGGCCAGCACAAAGGGCAAAAACGGATCTCGAAACGGGGACGAAAACGGCTGCGTTCGGTTCTGTTTCGGACGATGATCCCCTTGATCCGCCATAATGAGGCGTTTCGCGAGTTGCATAATTATTACACGACCCGGGCGGTGAATCCGCTGTCCAAAAAACAATCGATCGTGGTGTTGTGCGGCAAACTGCTCAAGGTGTTGTTTACCATCTGCACGAAGAAGCAAGCGTTTGATGGAGAACGAATGAGGCAAGATGTCTTCGCCCATGTTCAAGTCCGGGCCGCCTAGTGCCTGTCTTCTCGCGTAAAACGGAATTCTCTTGACAACAGGATGACACCGGAGAAGCTGGCGCGATGTTCACCATTCGACCTTGAGTCCCTGTAGGAGCTTAGCCGGCCTCTGCCTGATGAAGAGACCGAACGAGGGAATGTTGGCGCGAAGACGCCCGGAGACATGGGAGGGTTCGTCCTCATCAGCGATGCAGAGATCCAAGGGTGCATCGAATACGCTTCTCCCCACTGCAGTAAAAAATACCCAGCAGTGGCCGCGAAGCGCACCCTAGGTCTGTAAGATATCCACAAAACTGAAAAAGGATGTAAGGGATTTTGTCGAAAAATATTTTTTTGACACCCCTGAGAGGCCGCAAAGCCTTGATACATCAATATTTATAGAGGGAGGAACCGTATGATTAAGAGACCCGTTTTTGTATGACTCATGTTGTTGTCTTCCGCATGATTCGTGATTTACGCTTACGAAAGCGAGCGGTCAGTGTCCTGGTATGTTCGTTGCATGAATGGATCAGCAGATTGTTGCTGATGTTTTGACCATTCATTGTATATACATGCTCATTGAAAAGTTAACCTTCGCATAAGCGGTGCCCACTCCGGTTATACTGTCCCTAAGGAAAAGTATGGAAAAGGAGCGGAATTCTGCATGAAACGTCTCAAAATCACAAACGATCACGGATGGACACCTCGGACACTTCGCAAACAGGAATGGAAAATCAAAAACACCCTTCTTCGCCAACGGGTGATGGCCGTTCGCCTCGTCATGGAAGGCTATTCGGGCAAAGAAGCGGCCTCCATGGTCAACGTGTGCCGACAAACCGTTTCCCATTATGTGTCGCTGTTCAACGAAGGCGGTCTGGAGCTCTTGCTTCATCGGGATTTCGCCCCCGGGCGGGAGCCGTTTCTCACCGAAGAA
>NZ_JBQPTH010000030.1:0-25837 GCF_052220245.1 Geobacillus sp. BK01 | reverse complement strand
AAGAGCGTGCAAACGTTCCGAAAGAATGTGCAAAATCCGGAACAATCCGCAAAAATTTTGCACATTATTTCAGAATCCATCTGAAATAATTTGAAAAAGTGATTCTGAAATAATGTGCTAATTTACAATAGTTATAAAAGAAATAAATGAAAGAATAGATGATCTCGAAAAACTTATAAGCCTCTATGAGCAAAAGCAAGATGTTTATGACTCTTTTAACGCTTGGAGGAACGATGTAAAGAGAACGTTGAGTGAAAATTTTTCTGAACCATCGATAAGTAAAGATTTTCTGATTGAAACGAAAGTGGTTCCAAATAAATTCTCGAGAGCCGACACTATTAGTAAAGTCGGAGAAGCTCTTCAAAAAAGTAGAGATATTTTGAGTAAATTAAAATCTGACGTTGAGTCCGGTAAATACTTACCAGAGAAAAGTGCTGAGGATCATATAGACAAAACAATAGCTGTAACAATTATCCGAAAGATTTTGAAGAATTTTCATAAACACATTGAGGCGATGTATCAAGATGAAGTTCATGGTAATGGTACGATCAAAAAGGAAGATTTAGATAAGATTAAAATTGGAAATGAGTACGATGTTCAGCGGATACTATATTCGCTAATCAGACCAATATTTCCAGATGCTAGATTAGAGGTTGTAGATGATGCTGGTTATGCTTCCGTCAGATATGATATAGTACTCGATGAATATGGAATTGTAATAGAGGTGAAATGTACAAGGGAAAACATGACTGAACGTAAATTAAGGGAAGAGTTAGGATCAGATTCATTTCATTATGAAGCCGATCATCTTTTCCTGTTTATATTTGATGAAGTGAAATTAATAAAAAACCCTGATGCTTTTGAGAAGGCTTTTCGAAGAGAAAAACAAAGTTTTGATAAAGAACTTGAAACAATTATTATTCGAGAAATCACTTTCTGATTTCTAAAATGCAAAGAATTTTGCTAAGGTGAATGGCATGAATGCTCACAGATGTTTATTGCAAAATAAAAGTGGCTCTGACTCAATCTTGGTGATCGGAAGAGGTTCATTGAGAAAATGAATGTGCAAATAAGATTTTTATTTGTATTCTCAATTACCTCAATTTTCCATAAAAAGAACGTAAGAGCCATTTTCTTTTTTTGCGACGAGAATATTTGTTGGCCGAAAAATCAGGGGTATCATTTTTCGGAAGAATGTATATACTATGTATATACATTTTGGGTTGGGGGTGATATAATGAACTCAAAGGAACATTTAGAAAACAAAATAAGCCAAAATAAAGGGGGGAACTACATGTCTACAGTTGTTGCTCAAAAATGGGGAAACAGTTTGGGCATTCGTATCCCAAAAGAGGTTGCTGATCAAATAGGGATTAAACAAGGTTCCGAAATGGAATTAAACGTGATTGGAAATGAAGGTATCATCACATTAAAGCCAAGAAGAACACGGAAGAAATACTCATTGGAAGAACTAATATCACAGATTACGCCTGAAAATCGACACGAGGAAATTGATTTTGGGATAGAAGGGCGTGAATTGATTTAATGCCAGCAGACGTACCAGAGAGAGGCGATTTCGTTGTTTTAAACTTCAACCCACAAGCTGGTCATGAGCAGGCTGGGAGAAGGAATGCTATTGTTTTATCGCCTAAAGAATTCAATCAAGCAACAGGATTTATAGCTGTTTGTCCGATTACCAATCAAAAGAAGGGTTATCCTTTCGAAGTGGATTTACCAAAAGAAGGAATATCCCTTGATGGCGATGGCTATCCCATAACAGGGGTAGTTTTAACTGATCAAATTAAATCATTGGATTGGAAAGCTCGTAATCTAAAAATTTTAAAGAAGTATAATCGAGAAGATGCACAAATTGAAGAAATAGATGAAATCATTGATGAATGCCTAGCGAAAATAGAAACATATCTGACTTGACATAATCCTTTCTCTTTCAGAGAGGGTTATTTTTTGTACTTTAAAGTTTATTGGTAATTTTCGGTAAGTTAATTTTAGCTAGGCAAGTGTCGAAAAACGAAATTAGTAAGTTGATGGTTCATGTGTGTTGATTAGCCAATAAAATCCAAAGAGGACCGGGCGCAGATGGCGAAAATGCTTTATGGCTTTCTCACAAAGGCTAACTTGATGGAATAGCCATGGATTGTTGGTTGCCGGTTTTCCACGCGCTGCGCCAACAGCGGGGATGATCTATGTTCAATATTGAAAATCGGCAGGATAGCGAAAAAATGGATCGAAATTCAAGCATAATGTTCTCTTAGAAAAACGGTGTCCTCTGCTTGGGGACACCGTTTGGTTTAACATTCCTCGAAAGAAGTCTCCCACTTGTAAATGGAATGAAAGTGGGGGATGAACTTCGGGCAGGCGTAGTCTCACGTCGGTCAGAACCGTGGGGCACACGGGGCGGCTCGGTCAACTTCCTATCATGAAAATGGGCCCGAGAAGCCCCCACCTTTAAGCAAAGCGCAGGTGGGGGGCATGTCAAAACGCCCGCAAAAACCCGTCGAGGAAGTATTTCGCCATGTCGCGCTTCCGCACGTGGTGGATGGCGTCTTTGGACAAATGCGCGTTATTGAGTGGCAACCATACGTCCATGCCTTGTTTCAGGCCACGGGTTGGACGGGTGATGATGTATTCGCCGCCGGTGATGCCTTGTTCGAGTTCTTGGCGGTTTCCTTGTTTCATTCCGAGTTTGACGGGCTGCCGTTTGATTTGGCCGTCGCGGATGAGGTAGACGAACGCGTTGTTGCCTTGGCGTTCGATGGCGTCCGCCGGTACGGTCAGCGCGCCTGTTTTTTCTTTTGTGACGATCGTGATGTGAGCGTGATAGCCGAACGGGAGCGGCGGCTGCGGTTCGGCGGTCAGCTGGATGGTGAACGGGTACTCGCTTTTTTGCCGGAAGCTCGCTTCGGCGATCGGGAATCGGCCGATGTCGCGGATCGTGCCAGTCAGTTGCGCCTCTTGATTCGGGAGGCGAATCGTGGCCGATTGGCCTACGGCGAGTTGGCCGATGTGCGATTCATCCAGTTTTCCGCGGACGACCATCTTGGTTGATGCGATTGTAATGAGCGGCTGGGACGGGCTTGACGGGTTTGGGTTGACCTCTTCGATGATGCCGTCGACCGGGCTTTCGACCGTTTGCCCGTCTTTTTGTTCGAGCAGTTCTGTTTGTTGCTGCTCGAGGTCGTTTAGCTGCCATTCCAAGTCGGCTTTTTCGCGCGCGGCTTCGTTCGCTTTTTCGTCCCATTGCTGTTTTTCCGGGCTCGCCTCCGGCGCGGCGGCGGCCAGCGACTCGTAGCGATGGATGTCATCGGTGAGCTGGCCGATTTGGGCGGTCAGCTGTTGTTGTTTGCGCGCCAAGCGCTCGAGCTCGCGGTCGATGGCGTCGGTGCGGTAGCGCAACAGCGCGGTTCCCGCCTGCACCGATTGGCCGCTTTCGACGAGAATGTCGTCTATGGCGCCGCGCTCGGGGTCGTCATAGATGAACGTCCGCTCGGCTGGGGCGGTGAAGCCGGTTGTGCGGATCGTTTCTTGTATCGTTTGGTGCTTCGGTGTTGTCCATTCTTTGGCGTAAGCGGCTTTTGGCGCGCGGCTGTCATCGGCGAACGCCGCGTAAAACTGGGCGCCGATGAGGCCGATGGCGAAAACAGTGAGAACGGTTCGTTTCATGGCGATGTCTCCTTTCACGACGAAAACCATTCGAGCGGAAATTCGCTGGCAACAGCGGCGAAAAAGGCGAGCACAACATTGACGGCGACGACGGCCGCGGCGATGCGCCCGAGGCGCTGGCCTGTTAGGGCGCGCAGTGCGGCGATTTGAATATAGAGCCCCCAGAGCGAAAAGAGCGACACCGAGTGCAGCAGCGCCCATACGAACCGGTCGTCGGTAAGGTACGGCCCCCAGACGCCGAGCGAGAACGGCGAGGCGAGCGGGTCGAGGCCGAATGGCCATTCGAGAAGAAATGAAGCGGCCTCGCCGAGAAAAAGCGCGAATCCCGCCGGGAGCTGGGCGGCGAGCAATTTTTTGAACTCCGTTTCTTCAAACAAGGCGTAAAACGCAAGCGCGCTGATGAATAGGAAAAGAAGCGGAACGACGATTCCGCCGATCATATGCCCCGCGGCGAACAACAGATGCAAGAGCGTCCGCTGTTCTTCCGTGTAGCGCGGAAGGTGTTTCGCCAGTTCTTCCGTTCCGACGCCGACGTAGGCGCGGGCGAGCGAAAGGAGAGCAAAAAGGAACAGAAGCAGCAACACCATAGGAATAAGGCGTTTCACTTGCTCGGCTTCTTTGAGCCGGGAAAAGGCGATGTTCGGGTTCAGCCATTCGTTCAGCGGATGACTTCGGTATATCATCAGTCCATTCCTCCATCAATCGGTGTAGGCATAATCATATTTTAGTATAAAAGAAGGCGTCGTGTCACGAACGGATATTTTTTGCTAGATTGGTTTTTTAGTAGGGAATTTGGTGGTAAAATAGTAAGGTAGCAGTCATAGTGAAAAAGGACGATGATGAAACAGGGGGATGTCATGATTGCGGAAGTGGCTCGTTTTAGCGGCAATGTTCGTTTTTCTTTCGCTCGGCTGGACAAACAGCGGCCGGGCGGCGCAGGTTGATTCGTTCGCGGTGGCGGCGAAAGAGGCGGGGGCGCCGGTGTACGCTTGGATGGCCGGGCGGCTTGAGAACGTGGGAAAGTTGGACCGTGGGGAAGCGTTTGAAGTCGTCGGAGAAGATGAGCAGCATTACGTCATTTCGTTTGGGTTTGTGAGCGGAATGGTGAAAAAAACGGATGTGACGAAAGTCCGCCCGTCTGCGGGCAAACGCGCTCCAAACAAGTGGCGGCGGAGCGTGATCACCTTACAAGACGCCGAAGTATACGTGTTTGACCGCGGGGCCAAACAGGCCATCGGCATGATTCGCTCCGGGGTTCGCTATCCGGTGAAGGCGGAGACGCGGCTGTACTATTTGATTGAGATCGGCGGCCGCGACGGGTATGTTTACAAACATGTGACGGAGAACGATTACGGGGTGCCGGTGCTGCTCTACCACCACATTTTGGACGATTTCGATGAGCCGTTTTTCCGCTCGACGACGACGGTGCCGTTCAGCCAGTTTGCGAGAGAAATGACGTACTTAAAAGAAAACGGCTACACGGCCATTACGCCGGAAGCGCTGCTTGCCTATGTGCGCAAGGAGCAGCTGTTGCCGCCCAAATCGGTGCTTATCGCATTTGATGATGGATTGAAGTCGACATACATATATGCCTATCCGCTGCTCAAGCGGTACGGTTTCCCGGCGACGGTGTTTATGATCACAGGGCGGATGCGCCCGGCGCCCCAGCCGTTTGACCCGAGGGGACTGCAGTTTTTAAGCAAGCAAGAAATCGCGGAAATGCGCGATGTGATATCATTTGAAAGCCATACGAACCATTTTCATTTGTCGGATCGGCAATACGGCCCGTACTTGTTGTTTAAGCCGTACGAGGAAGCGATGGCGGACTTAAAGGCAAGCAAGGAGAAAATCGGGGCGACGGCGATTGCCTATCCGTTTGGCGCCTACAACGGACGAGCCGTTCAGATGGTGAAGCAGGCCGGATTTGTGATGGCGTTTACGACGAAGAAAGGAACCGTCTACCCGGGTGATTCGCCGTTTGAGTTGAAGCGGCAATGGGTGTACCCGCACATTTCGCTCAAGCAATTTGAACGGCTGTTGCGGCCGTAAATGGAACGCCGCACCCTCATTCACGAAGAGGGCGCGGCTGTGTTTTGCATCCGGCGGGGAAAGAGAAAGGAAAGAGCGAGTCCGATCGATAAAAACAACAGCGGCATGAGCGGCAGATTGTACCGCGGGTAAGCGAAAAAGACATTGTTTAACGCCGTGAAGTAGGCGATGAGGAAGGCGAAAAACAGCAGTTCCGGCCGTCGGCGCCGGTCCATGACGAGGGCGGCCAGCGCTGAAATGAACGCCAGGCGGATGAGGCGCTGGTGCCAAACGGTCATTTCCTGCTTGGAAACGCCGAAAATCTCGATCCAATAAAACGGAGCTTCCCACTGCGTTTTTGTTTTTTTGACGATATAGCTTTCCCACCATTGGGCCGGATTGGCGCGGTACCACGTTTTGATCCGCTGGATGGCGATGTCTTTTTTTCTTTTTTCCTTTTCATAATGGCTCATGTGCGGATGCTGTTTCTCGATCGAGTCGACCACTTCTCGATACGGCGGGCCGTAGCGGTAGCCGTACCCTTGGTAAGTGCCGAGCAACAGCGGGTCGCCGGAGCTGCCGGTCAAGGGGATGAACTCGCCGTAATGCATGTAGTTTCGCACCCACCACGGGCTGAGGGCGAGCACGACGAGCAGAGCGGCGATCGCCGCCTGTTTGCCTGCCAGCCGCCAAGGGTAGCGGACGAGCCACAAATAGCCGAGCAGCGCGAGCGGCACGAGAGCGATCGTCGGCCGGAAAAAGAGGCAAAAGAGATAGGCGGCCATCAGCTTGTAAAAATCGGTCATCCGCCGGTGGCGGCCGAGGCGGATGGCGAACCGGATGAACAAGAGGAAGCCGAATAAAAACGGCGCCTCGGTCAACGTTAAATTGTCCGTTTCGATGAGCGGAATGTACAAAGCGGCGCCGAAAGCGGCGATGACGCCCGCCCATGGGCGGCCGAGGTCGCTTCCGAGCGCGTAGATCAAAAAGACGCTTCCGACGCCAAAGGCGATCATCACGAGTTTGGCGGCATACAAACCGGCATCGCCCGCGCCGAAGAACAAAAACAAAGACGCCAAGAGCAGCGGCATGCCCGGCATAATATGGACGGTCGGTTCATCGGCCTTGTGGTACGTGAGCATGCCCGTTTCGAGCAACCGCTCGGCGCTGCGGACATAGCCCATATCATCGCTGTTGAGCGTCAAGTGCAAGCCGTACTTCCATAAAGCGAACAGACGCAAAGCCAAGGCAAGCAACAGCACGAGCAGCGCGGCTGTTTTCGGATGGAAGCGAATCGGCATGGCGGGTCCTCCTTGTTGGCGATGTCATGCGGCGGAAACGCCGATTAACGATACCCCGAGCATAATGAGAATGACGCCGGCGATTTTCACCCATGAAAGCGGTTCGCCAAATAGGACATACGCGCCGACGACCGCCAGCACGTAGGCGGTGCTTTGCAGGGGGTAGGCGATGCTGAGCGGGACGCGCGACAAGATGAACAGCCAGACGACCGTCGCCGCTCCGTATATGATGAGGCCAAGCAAAATCCAAGGCGACAACAGCAGCTTGATGATGGACAACACGTCCGGTTCAAACGACCGGTGCATCATCCCGTATTTCCATAAAAACTGGCCGGTGACAAGCAAGACGGTGTTCAGCCCAATCCATAGCCAACTGCTTGCGTTCATCGCACTCTTCCTTTATGTTCGGTGTGGTGAAGTTCGTGTTTTAACAAGGCGATTTCTTGGACGAGCCGTTTGATCGTTTCGCCTTGTTCAGACAAAACGATCGATTGGTACAGCAAGACGTTTAACACGACGATAAAGGCGATGGCAAAAATGAGCGCCGGCATGTACGAAATGCCAAGCATGGAAGCCAACCGGTTGAGCGGCGCGAGGCTGAACGCGCCAAGCAGCCCGAGGATGGATAACGAAAACCAGAGAAAGGCTTGCTTGTCGCGCAACCGGTTGCGGACGGAATAGAAAACGACTTGGATGAAGAACCATGACGCCAGCAGCACTGTAATCCACTGGACGCTGTTCATGTCCTTCCCTCCCTCGTCTCAAACATGGCCCGGATTAGCGAGGTGAACGTCACTTTGGTCATATAGTACAACGACTTGAGCGGCGTAATCGATGACCGTCCCCCTTGGCGCGCGTTCATTTCGACTTTTGTTTCCTTGATGCGGTATCCTTTTTTGGCCAGCCGGGCGATCACTTCGACTTCGGGGTAGTCAACGGGATAGTCGCGGGCGAACTCGCGGATGATGCGGCGATTGACGATGCGGTAGCCGGATGTCGGGTCGGTGATTTTGACCCCGCACGCGAGGTAAAGCAAAAAACAGAAGTACAAAATGCCAAGGCGGCGGAGCCGGCTGCCTTTGTAGCCCGTTTTTTCGACAAAGCGGGAGCCGATGACCATATCATAGTCCGACGCGGCGATTTCGGCGACGAGCGTCTCCAAATCGTCCGGGTCGTGTTGGCCGTCGGCATCGAGTTGAATGGCGTAGTCGTAGCCATGCTCGAGCGCATATCGATACCCGGTTTGCATCGCCCCGCCGATGCCTAAGTTCACAGGCAAGTCCAGATGACGGAACCCGCATTGGTCGAGAATTTCGCCCGTTCGGTCGGTCGATCCGTCATTGATGACAAGATAATCGTACGGGCATGTGCGCTGCAGACGGAGCACCGTATGGCGAATCGTCGCTTCTTCGTTATAGGCAGGGATGATGACTAACACCTTCATGACGGTTCCTCCCTTGCTTATACTCGAAGGGCTTGTTCAACCGATTAGTATAACATGTTCGCCGTTGCCTGTCATGTCGGATGCGGGCGTACAGAGCAACGGCGGTGTTCCTTGAAGCCGGCGAATTTCGTTGAGACAGAGGAGCTCGTTTCGCAGAGCTTCTCACCTTGGGCTTTGGTTGCATCAACCAACGCCCAAACCGGCTGTGAAAAACGGTGGCTTTGGTTTCATCGGTGTTTTGAGTCGCGAAGGAAGAGCTCGTTTTCAACAGCTTTTCCGCTTGGGCCGACAGCGTGTTGCCCGATTTTTCACGAAATCACCGGTCATCGAAAAAGTGCCGATAAGTTAGTATGGCGGAAATGGATCACCGTTATGCGCGTTTTGGTGAAAAATACCTCAAAAAAGTGAAGCGGGTTGCGCCGAAAGCATCTAGTGATTTCGTTGCTTTTCGATTACAATGAAAGCGGCTGATGGCCAAAAGGATCAATACTAGAGGGGGAATATGATTGAAAAGAGAGAAAAGATGGAGGAGGGCCGGGGCGGTTGGACTGTGCGTGCTGCTGATCGTTGCCTCGCTGTGGACGCCATACGGCGGGTCGGCCCGGGCGGCGGGCGGCCTGTTTCCCGATGTATCGTCAGGGCGCGCGGAAATTGAATATTTGGCCAGGCTCGGCATCATTCAAGGGTATAAAGACGGGAAGTTCCACCCTGAAGCGACGTTGACGCGCGTGCAGGCGGTGCTCATGATCGTCCGCCAGCTTGGATTGGAAACCGATGAGGAACTGCCGATGCCGTTTGCGGATGTCAAGCCGGGGAGCACCGGATACGAGGAGATTGCCTTGGCCGCGGCGTTGGGCATTGTCAGCGGGAAAACCGAGCGATCGTTTGATCCGTACGGCAAGCTGACGCGGGCGCAAATGGCGAAAATGTTTGCGAATGCGTACCATTTAAGCGGGAAGATGAAGACGGATTTTTGGGATGTCAAGCCGGACCACTGGGCGTATTCGTACGTGCACGCGTTGGCGGCGAACGAAGTGACGCTCGGCTATCCGGATGGCAGCTTCCGCCCGAACGCGCCGCTCACCCGGCTGCAGTTCGCCTTGTTTATGGCCCGGTATATGAATGACGAATTTAAGCCGCCTTTGACCACATCCCTTTCCCGTAAAGACATTATTGCGAAAAAGGAGAGCGTCGTCACCGTCTATGCGTACGATGAAAACGGGGAAGAACAGTCGCAAGGAAGCGGGTTTATGGTCGCCAATGGGCTGATCGTCACCAACTTCCACGTGATCAGCGGCGGGGCATCGTTCACCGTGGTGACGAGCAATGGGGAAGAGTATGAGATAGAAGGGGTTGTCGATTATGACCTTGATTTGGATGTGGCGCTGTTAAAGCCGGTTGATTTGTTGCCGGTTAAGCCGTTGCGGCTCGGTTCTATCGACATGGTAGAGGTGGGGGATGATGTGGTCGCGATCGGCAGCCCGCTTGGCCTTTCCGATTCGGTTTCAACCGGAGTGGTGAGCGCGATTCGCACGCTTGAACTCGAACAAGGCGAAGCCGATTTTATTCAGTTTACGGCGCCGGTGACCCACGGCAGCTCGGGGGGACCGCTCTTTAACATGTACGGGTATGTGATCGGGATTGTTTCGTTCGGCTTAGGCGAAGGGGAGTTGAACTTTGCCTTGGCGGCCGATTACGTTCGCGAAGCTGTGTATGTATACGCGCAAGTGCCGTTCTATCAGTTGCCGGTCATCCCGGCCGATGAGCTGCCTGTGTATGAGGAAGAGCAAGGGGAAGAAGAAAAGGAACAAGGCGAGCCGGCGGCAACGGAGAAGTTTGCGCTTGAGGGGCCGCTTGTGGACATCATCGCCCATCCGTCGCAGCCGATTTTGTACGGCATTGACTATTTGAATCGTGTGGTGGAAATCAACTATGAAACGCGGAGCGTGCGCAACATTTCCTTGCCGCTGCCGGCCGAACGGCTCTATTTTGCCCAGGATGAACTGTACGTGACCCTGCTAAAAGGGGAGCATAGCTCTTATTGGCAGGAAGAAAACCAAAAAGGCGCGATTGCGGTGATCGATGCGAATGCATTTCAATTGAAGGAAACATTTGACATCGACTTGGATCCATTTGATATTGTCGCCGATGGCCGCTATATTTACGTTTCGTCCGGATCCGGGCAGCACACAGTCATCAAAAGCTATGATCGGTTCACCAAGCAGGAAGTGGATTCTGAGCTGATTTACGAGGCGAACCGGATTGAGATGCATCCAAGCCAAGCGATGATTTACGCGATCTCGACGAACGTAAGCCCGATTGACATGTCCGTATACCGGATTGCCGACGGTCATTTCGTTGAAACGTACTCATCTCCTTATCATGGCGACTACGACTTGAAGCCGGATTTCGTTCTTTCACCGGACGGCAAGTACATGTTCAATGACGCCGGGTTTGTGTTTTACACGACCGCGCAAAAAAGCGTCAACATGACGTATGCGGGCGCGATTGAGCCGTTCTCTTCCGCCGCATTCGATTTGGCGAAAGGTCTCGTGTATGCGGCGCAAGGCAACCAGATTATGGCGTACGACAGCGCCACGCTCAAGAAAGTGAAACAATGGTCGGTCGAGGGGGAAATCGCGCATATTGCCGTGCATCGTGGAACAATCGTGTTCGTGACAACGGTCACGCCGGACGGGGGCGGAGCGAAAACGACCATGGTCGAGTTGTTTGATCCGTCCTAAGCGAACTAAAGAGGGGATCCGACAAAACGGTAGGATCCCCTCTTTTTTTGGCAAAAAACATCCATGAGTAAGCTTTTACTCGCCACCCAAGCATGAAAATAACCGCTCATGGATTCATTATTTTCACAGAAAAAAAAGCGCCAGCGATCCTTTCACAAGGAGGCTGGCTGATCAACCTAAACCCTATCGACATCATTCTACAACGTTCGACAAAATTTGTCGACAAGCAAATTGTTCATCGTATGGAAGCAAGAGGGAACATCTCCTAAACTATTTTGGAAAAACTACCATATCCCCAACTCATTTCGCATAGATGATGAATTTGGTATAATAGATGGGAATTCGTTATAGAGGAGCGAAATACGGATGCTTTCACTCTTAAAAAGAGCGATCAGTTATACGAACGAACGGCAGTTAAAAAAATATATGCGCATTGTGGAACAAATTAACGGTTTAGAGTCAAAAATGGAGAAACTGACCGATGCCGAGCTGCGCGCGAAGACCGATGAGTGGAAAGAGCAGCTCGCCTCAGGCAAGTCGGTGGATGACATTAAAGTGGAAGCGTTCGCGGTTGTCCGCGAGGCGGCAAAGCGGGTGCTGGGCATGCGCCATTTTGACGTCCAGTTGATCGGCGGCCTCGTGTTGGCGGAAGGAAACATCGCGGAGATGGCCACCGGCGAGGGGAAAACGCTCGTCGCTTCCCTTCCAAGCTATTTGCGGGCGCTTGAAGGGAAAGGGGTGCACGTTATTACGGTCAACGATTATTTGGCCAAACGCGACCGGAACTTAATCGGCCAAATTCATGAGTTTCTCGGCTTGACGGTCGGGCTCAATTTGCCGCTGATGTCGCCGCAAGAAAAGAAGCGGGCGTATGAAGCCGATATTACATACGGCATCGGTACGGAATTTGGCTTCGACTACTTGCGCGACCATATGGTGTACGATGCGGCGGAAAAAGTGCAGCGTCCGTACCATTACGCGATCATCGACGAGATTGACAGCGTGCTGATTGATGAAGCGAAAACGCCGCTTATTATCGCCGGGAAAGCGCGCCCGAGCGCCGACTTGCATTACGTCGCCGCCAAACTCGTCAAGCGGTTTGAGCGCGACATCGATTACTTGTTTGACGCGGAAACGAAAACGGTCAACTTAACGGACGACGGCATTGAAAAAGTGGAAAAAGCGTTTGGGGTCGACAATTTATACGACTTGCAGCACAAAGTGTTGTATCATTACGTCATCCAAGCATTGCGGGCGCATGTATTGTTTAAACGCGATGTCGATTATATTGTCCGCGACGGCAAAGTGCTGCTCGTTGACGCGTTTACCGGGCGCGTGATGGAAGGCCGTTCGTTAAGCGACGGGCTCCATCAAGCGATTGAAGCGAAGGAAGGGCTCGAAATCACGGAGGAGAACAAGACGCACGCCTCCATCACCATTCAAAATTATTTCCGCATGTACCCGATTTTATCTGGCATGACCGGAACGGCGAAAACGGAAGAAAAGGAATTTCAGCGCATTTATGGGATGGATGTCGTTCCAATTCCGACTAACAAGCCGAAAATCCGCCTTGATTTGCCCGACCGGGTGTACATGACCCGCCATGACAAATACGTCGCCGTCGCCAAGGAAGTGAAGCGCCGCCATGAAAGCGGGCAGCCGGTGTTGATCGGGACGACTTCGATTTTGCAGTCGGAAGAAGTGGCCAAGTACTTGGATCAAGAGCACGTGCCGTATGAGCTGCTCAATGCGAAAACGGTCGAGCAGGAGGCCGAGGTGATTGCCAAAGCCGGCCAGCGCGGGCGGGTGACGATCGCGACGAACATCGCCGGCCGCGGGACGGACATTTTGCTTGGCGAAGGGGTCGATAAGCTCGGCGGGCTGCACGTCCTTGGCACCGAGCGCCATGAGAGCCGGCGGATCGACAACCAGCTGAAAGGACGGGCCGGGCGCCAAGGGGATCCAGGTTCGAGCCAATTTTTCCTCTCCCTTGAAGATGAGATGTTCCGGCGCTTTGCGGCCGAGGAGACGGAAAAATGGAAGGCGAAGCTGAAAGCGGATGAAACAGGCTGCATTTTGAACGACGAGATTCACGCGTTTGTCGATAAAGTGCAGCGCATCGTCGAAGGGCTGAACTTTTCCGTTCGCGAGTACCATTTAAAGCTTGACGATGTCATGAACGAACAGCGCAACGTCATTTACCATATCCGCGACCGCGTGCTTGACGAGGAGGACCGGGTGGGGCTCGTTGCGCCGATGATCCGCTCCGCATGCGAGCGCATCGTGGCGGCGTACACGCCGTCTGAGCAAATCCCGGAAGAATGGGATGTCGGGCGCATGGCGGAAGAGCTGAACCGCATCTTGTACCGCCCGCCTGTTGCGTTTGACCGCCCGCCGGCTGATCGTGACGATGTGAAGCGAGCCGTCGCCGAGGCGGTCGACGCACAGCTTTCGTTCCTAGAAGGGAAAAAAGGCGATTCCCGCCTGCAGTCGCTGTTAAAAAGCGTCATGTTGACGGTCATCGATGACCATTGGATGCGTCATTTGGATCATATGATGCTGTTAAAAGAGGGGATCGGGCTGCGTCAATACCAGCAAGAAGACCCGATTCGCCTGTACCAAAAAGAAGGGTTTGAGCTGTTTCAAGCGATGTATGCAGCCATCGAAAACGAAATCAGCACTCATGTGACAAGGCTGCTTCAAGCGTTCGAGCAGGAAGAAAGCAAATAAAAAGGGGGAGTGTTCATTGTTTCCGTTTTTGAAGAAAAAGAAAAAAAGCGGCGGCGATACGACGGTAGAGGCTCAAGACATCATCAACGAGGCGGGGGAAGCAAGCGGCGAAGAGGAAGAGGTGCACACGGAGCTGTCGCTTCACCCGTCCTGGAACGTGCCGACAGAAGAGCAGTATGTGCTTCGGTTTTTCAACAATGAACTGCCGCCGTTAAAGCCCAATCAAGTTTCCTTATCCGGCATCAGCCTAACGAAAGAAATCGATGGGGTGATGGTCACCGCCTTTGTCCGCCATAGCTTGCCGCATTCGATCCAAATCGGGCGTGTTCCGCTTTTGTTGCTTCGTGAAGACGGGACCATTTTGGCGCGAAAGGAGTTCGACTTGCGCGAACTCGGCGAACTGCCGCCGAAAACGAGCCGCCCATGGCGCTTTCTATTCGGCCGCGAAACATTGCGGGCGGAGGAAATTCCGGCGGAAGGCTGGAAGCTGGCGTTTGAATTGAAGCCGAAACATCGTCTCGACCTCGATCCAACGTGGGAGGAAGTGTTGCCGGAAGCGGAAAAAGAGGCGCTTCGGCGCATTGTGGACGAATTGGGGGCGCCAAAGGAGAACGAGGTGAACTTTTTCGGTCTCCAGGCGGCGATGAACGATGGCGGGTTGCGCGTGACCGTCTTGATCCGAAACGGCAGCCACAAAACCGTTTGCCTTGAGCAGCTGCCGCTCGAGGTGGAAGATGCGGCGGGGGACGTGGTCGCCCGGGGAGGCTTTAAGCTCGATCGCCTGGAAATCAAAGCAAATACAACGAAACCGTGGACGTTTATTTTCCCGCCGGCGGTCGTGCAAAAAGACGACCCCGATCTCAGCAGCTGGAAACTGAACGTCATCCGCGGGTAGTGGTGAGGACGTTTTGTCGCTTGACAGAACGTCCTTAATTTTTTGGGCAAAAAAGGAAGACACCCACTTAATAAGCGGATATCTTCCCCGGCCTCAACCCGTCCATCGCACCTTCTACTTTATCCATGCAAAACGGAGGACGGTCTCCGATATTTATTGTATCACATCGGACATAACAGACAAGCCAAAAAGTGAAAATATTATACAAAATGCATGAATTATCCTCCATATCCATTCGCTTCATCCTAAAAATTGTCAATCCCCCGCCGTTTTTCCGTTGTTTTTTACGAATGAGTATAGAGGAGAGCCCGAAAATGGCAAAATTACATGTTTAATAGTTTTCTTCTGTATGATATAATCCACAATGGTGATGACTCTATTTTTTATAGTATTTCCCGTGCGCATCGCTGTTATGCGTGCGGGCGGTTGCCGCTTGCTCAACATATTGGCAAACAATGAAAAAATCGTTGGACAAGAAAATGAACCAAGTGGTTATGATAAGATTAAGGAGGATTTTTTATGGGTTACTTTTTGACCTTGTTGCTTTGCTTTCTTGCCTCCGTATGTATCACCCCGCTGGTGAAACGATTGGCGTTCGCCATCGGTGCCACAGACCGGCCCAATCAGCGGAAAGTGCATCAGAAAGTTATGCCCCGTTTAGGCGGGTTAGCCATATATGTCGCCTTTGTCATCGGCGTCTTGTTTTTGGATCCCGATAATGCCGTCGAAGTCCCGATTTTAATCGGCAGCGTCATTATTATTATTACCGGGATTCTCGATGATTTAATCGAGCTCTCCCCAAAAGTCAAGTTGACTGGCCAGCTGATCGCGGCGTTTGTCGTCGTCGTATTCGGCGGGATTCAGGTGGAATACATTAACTTGCCGTTTGGCTCCCAGCTGCATTTCGGTGTGCTCAGCATCCCGTTAACGATCCTTTGGATCGTTGGCATTACCAACGCCATCAACTTAATCGACGGGTTGGACGGGTTGGCCGCGGGCGTCTCGGCGATCGCCTTGGTCACGATCACGTGGATGGCGTTTTTAAAAGGCGATTTGTTTGTCGCGGGCATGAGCATCATCTTAATCGGCAGCATTTTAGGGTTTTTAGTCTACAATTTCCACCCGGCAAAAATTTTTATGGGGGATACGGGCGCGCTCTTTTTAGGGTACATGATCTCGGTTCTGTCGCTGCTCGGGTTTAAAAACGTAACGGCGATTTCGTTTATCATCCCGGTCATCATTTTAGGGGTGCCGATTTCCGATACGTTTTTTGCGATTATTCGCCGTTTGGTAAAGCGGCAGCCGCTGTCGGCGCCCGACAAATCGCATTTGCATCATTGCCTGCTTCGGCTCGGATACACCCATCGCCAAACCGTGCTGATCATTTACGGCGTGAGCGCTTTGTTCGGGTTGATTGCCGTGATTTTATCGAAAGCGGCGGCATGGGTGTCGCTCATCATTTTAACCGTCATCGTGCTCGTCCTAGAAGTGGTGGCGGAGAAAATCGGCCTCGTCGGGCATGAGTATCGCCCGATTTTGCGGATTGTCCAAGGCCTCCGGTATGTAAACGGCAAGATGAAATAACGAAAGGTGTCCCAGAAAGCGGGACACCTTTTTTGATGGCTGTACGTCAAGCTGCGACGAGAAGTTCATTCCTCAGAAGAGAGCGGCTATGCACAAGAAAACGGCGGCGTCCCATATCGGGACCCGCCGTTTTACTGATCGTCATCTTGTTCCCCTGGCGATATGGGAGCCGCCGATGCTTGCAGCTGGGCGCGCAGGGCGTCGGACACTTGCTCGACGGATTGTTCATCGAGGCGGTAGTAGTAAACCCCTTCATTGTCATCCGTCCCTTTAAGGACAAGCGATTCCGTCTGAATGGAGTTGCCCGACGATACGTAATAAATCAACGCTTTTATATCCCCGAAGGTGAAGTTCGTTTTCATATTGCTTCCAATCGCTTCAATGACATCATCATATTTCGGAATGGAACCGGCATGGCTTGCTTTTTTCAAAATGGCTTGCAAAATTTGTTGCTGCCGCTTGCCGCGTTCGATGTCATTGTCTTTTTTGCGCGTCCTGGCCAACGCCAGTGCTTCTTCCCCGTTTAAGTGCTGATAGCCCTTTTTGAGGACGATGGCGTTGCGATGGTCTTCGGCGTCTTTCTCACGGATGTCATACGGCACTTCCATTTCAATGCCGCCGAGCGCATCGACGACATCGATGAAGGCGTAGAAGTTCATCTTGACGTAGTAGTCAATGGAGATGTCAAATAAATGTTCGACAGACTCGATCGTGCATTTCGTCCCCCCATAAGCATGCGCATGGGTAATTTTATCGTAATCGTCTTCACAAGGGATGTAGACGTACGAATCGCGCGGGATGCTCACCATTTTGACGGATTTTGTTTCGGCGTTAAAAGCGGCCAAAATGAGCGCGTCGGATCGCGTATCGCTTTGGAAATTGCGCGTTTTGCTGTCGTCAATGCCGATAAACAATACGGTAAAACTATCTTTTTTCGGATCGAGATGATCGCCTGCATCTTGTTTTGTGCCGATCTCCTCATACGCCTCGTTCATGGCTGTTTTCATTTTATGCATTAAAAAAGAAGCATAGCCAAGGCCGCTGGCGGCCAATACTAAAAAGAGAAGCAGGCATCCGAATACGATGCGCCGTCTCCGCTTTCGTTTTTTTATTTTTTTTCGATGAAGTTTTCGTTCATGGGCCATGGTGAAAAAGCTCCTTCACACTAGTTTCATCATTGCTGTCCAGGAGGGAGGTCGAGTTCTACATACTGTTGTTCTCCCGCCTGAATATCCGCCCTGCCGTTTGTCAGTTCCGTGATCCATTCATTGAACGGGTGTTGGCCGTCCTCGGGAACAAAAACGTCGAACGTAACGCGGTCGGCGTAGTCGATGTTTTTAATAGTATATACGGACGACCGCAATTCATTTTCCACTTTCCCAAGCCACGAATAGTCGATCGTCACCTGCATGACGCGCATGAGCCGGCGTTCGACGATGCCTGCGGCGTTCAAGCCTTCCGAGACGGCGCGGCCGTAAGCGCGCACCAAGCCGCCAGCGCCGAGTTTAATGCCGCCGAAGTAGCGGGTGACGACGGCAACGGTGTCTTTCACCCCTTTTTTCTTCAGCACCTCGAGCATCGGCACGCCCGCCGTGCCGCTCGGTTCGCCGTCGTCATTCGCTTTTTGAATTTGATCGTGCTCGCCGATCACATACGCCGAACAGTTATGGGTGGCGTCCCAATGTTTTTTCTTGATCTGTTGAATAAAAGCAACCGCCTCTTCTTCCGTTTCCGCACGGTTGATATAGCAAATAAACCGCGACTTTTCAATCACGATTTCGTGTTCGCCGTATCCTTTAACCGTGTAATAGTTTTGTAACAAAGTAATACACCCCGATCTTGAAAAGGTGCAGCGCTGTTCGTTTTTGTCTTTTTTTTTGCAGGAAAGGCTAGCGCTTTGCCCTAACTATGGTAAACTGAAAATAAAAGAGTCACAGATAGGGTAAACTAAAAATAAAAGGTTCACAGGTAGGACATGCTTTTACTATTATAAATCGACAACTTTTTTCCTTCAAATAAATTTTGTTGGCGCTCATGCATATCGCTTGGCAGCGCTGTTGGAGGTTGGCAAATGATCGGGGAAAAACGTTGGGATGTCAAACATTTAGATGAAATTGTCGAAAAAATGGTCGACACCGTTCAACATAGCAAAGATGAAATTTTCCATATCGGTGAACAGTCGCGTCAAGAGCAGGATCATTTGCTTCGCGAGCTTGAGGAGGTGAAGCGGCTGACGGTGCAGGCGATTGAGGAGGCCGACCGGCTTGAAACCGAAGCGCGAAAGGCGCGCCGCCGCCTGTCGGAAGTGAGCCAAAACTTTTCCTCGCACTCCGAGCAAGACATTCGCGAGGCGTATGAAGCGGCGCACGAGTTGCATATGAAACTGGCGATGGTGCGCGAGCGCGAGAAACAGCTGCGCCTGCGCCGCGATGAGCTTGAACGGCGCCTGGCAGGCCTCGTGCAAATCATCGAGCGCGCCGACCATTTAGTCGGGCAAATTACCGTTGTCCTGAACTACTTAAACAGCGATTTTCGCCAAGTGAGTGAGCTGATTGAAGGGGCGAAGCAAAAGCAAGCATTCGGGCTGAAAATCATCGAAGCGCAAGAAGAAGAGCGGCGGCGGCTGTCGCGGGAAATCCACGACGGCCCGGCGCAGCTGCTCGCCCATGTCCTGCTTCGCTCCGACCTCGTCGAAAAGGTGATCAAAGAGCGGGGGACGGAAGCGGCGGTCACCGAAATTCGCGATTTCCGCAAAATGGTGCATTCGGCCCTGTCCGAAGTGCGGCGCATTATTTACGACTTGCGGCCGATGGCGCTCGACGATTTAGGATTAGTTCCGACACTTAAAAAATATTTGCAGACGACCGAAGAATATAACAAGGGAGTCCACATTTCCTTTGTACATATCGGCGAAGAAATTCGGCTGCCGTCGCGGATGGAGGCGGCCGTGTTTCGGCTTGTCCAAGAATCGGTGCAAAATGCCTTAAAGCATGCCGAAGCGCGCCATATCGACGTCAAAATGGAAGTGACGTGCCGCCATCTGCTTGTTAGCGTCAAGGACGATGGCAAAGGATTTGATCCATCGGTCAAAAAAGAAAATGCGTTCGGCTTGATTGGAATGCGGGAGCGGGTGGAGCTGCTCGGCGGCACGTTGACGATTCGTTCGAAACCTGGCAGCGGCACGACCGTGTTCATCCGCGTTCCGATTGACCGTTCAGCCGCAGACATGACCAAGGAGGAGAGGAAACGATGAAAACACGCATCGCCATTATCGATGACCATTCACTATTCCGTGAAGGCATTAAGCGCATTTTAGAATTTGAAGGCGATTTTGAAGTCGTGGCCGAAGGAAGCGACGGAAGCGAAGCGCTTTCAATCGTCGAAACATACCGACCCGATTTGGTGCTGATGGACATTAACATGCCGGACATCAACGGCGTTGAGGCGACGAAACAGCTGATTGAAGCTTACCCTGATACGAAAGTCGTCGTGCTGTCGATTCATGACGATGAAAACTATGTCATGCGCGCCTTGCAGACGGGAGCGACCGGGTATTTGTTGAAGGAGATGGACGCCGATACACTCATTGAGGCGGTGAGAATCGTCGCGGAAGGCGGATCGTATTTGCATCCGAAAGTGACGCACAACTTAATTCGCGAATACCGCCGTCTGACGTCGGAAAAAGGCGGCGTGGCGGTCAAACAAGAAGTGCGCCGCCCGCTCCATTTGTTGACGCGGCGCGAATGCGAAGTGCTGCAGCTGTTGGCCGACGGCAAAAGCAACCGCGCCATCGGCGAAGCGCTGTACATTAGCGAAAAAACGGTGAAAAACCACGTCAGCAGCATCTTGCAAAAATTAAACGTCAATGACCGGACGCAAGCCGTTGTGGTTGCGATCAAAAACGGCTGGGTGGAGGTGCGCTGACAGCGGGGTTGTTTTTCCTCGGCACACCGATGCGTTTTTTCCTCGGTGTGCTGGCATCATGGCTGCTGTTCCGAGCGGCTTGGCGGAGGTCGATCCTACGAGAGCGGTTTCATTGAATAGCGCGGAGCGTTCTCGAGGCCGCTTCGTCCTGGCCGTCAACCGCCAGAGGGGCGAAAGGGCGGCGGGGACCAAAAGAGGATCATCGAAAACGGCACGATCGGTACAAGGAGCGCCTGCAGGTGGACAGGCGGCGGCAACGTTCGGCGGCCCGCCTAGTTGAGCGAAGGTGAATTGCAGAAGGGATCCCCCGACCGTATAGTGGAGGATGGCCCGTCTTTTTGGTATAATGGAAGAAAAGGCTGAATCAGGAAGGAATGGCGCCTGTGAAAACTGCGATTGTCACCGATAGTACCGCCTATTTGCCGAAAGAGGTGCGCGAGAGGCTTGGCATTCGCCTCATTCCGCTCAGCGTCATCTTTGGAAACGAAACGTACCGCGAAGAGATTGACATGACGGCGGAACAATTTTTCGCGAAAATCAAGCAGCATCCGACGTTGCCGACGACGTCGCAGCCATCGGTCGGCGAGTTTGTCGATTTGTTCACCGCCATTCGCGAGGAAGGATATGAAGCCGTCATCAGCATCCACCTTTCAAGCGGCATCAGCGGCACCTACCAAGGAGCGGTGACGGCGGGGACGATGGTCGAAGGGTTGCACGTTTACGCTTACGATTCCGAGATCAGTTGCATGGCGCAAGGGTTTTACGCCATCGAAGCCGCCGAGATGGCTCAAGCGGGGAAGACGCCGGACGAGATTCTCGCCCGTCTTGATGAGATGAAGCGGACGTTGCGCGCCTATTTTATGGTCGACGACTTGTCCCACCTGCAGCGCGGCGGACGGCTCACTGGCGCGCAGGCGTTCATCGGCGGCCTGTTGCAAATCAAGCCGCTCCTTCGCTTTGAAAACAAAGTGATCGTGCCGTTTGAAAAAATCCGCACGCGCAAAAAGGCGGTCAAACGAATCGAAGAACTGTTCGCCGAAGATGCGGACAAAGGCGTGCCGCTCAAAGCGGCCATTATCCATGCCAACCAGCCTGATGAAGCGAACCGCTGGCGCGGCGAACTGGCCGCCCGCTACCCGCACGTCGAGTTTTGGATCAGCTATTTCGGCCCGGTCATCGCCACGCACGTCGGCGAAGGCGCGCTCGGGCTGACTTGGTACGAGCGATGACCGCCTGCGGGCGGCTGAGCGCCGCCCCCAACTCCACCCGCAGCCAAGCGCAAGGCGGAATGGACCGTTCCGCCTTGCGAGGCGGTGAAGTTCGGTTGCGCAACGGTTGCGGTATACGTTTGGCTTTTATGTCGCCTCTATTGTCCGCCATCATTTGGATCACCCCTCCCATTCGTACAAGAGTTTTTCCGGTTTCCCCGTCTAACTCCGATGCACCGCCATGTTGCCGGCAGTTCTCCTTCGATGAGATCCCCAATCACCGCCTGCCGCTGCCAAGTTCGGTCGTTGTCTTTCGCCGCCTTTACGCCTACGGACTCGATCGGAGATGTGATGTTGGCGGAACGTGTCGAACCGTTTTCCTTACTCGGAAAAGTTGTCGCTATTTCCCCGGGAATGGTGTCGAAACACGTTCGAGATTGGCGCAATGGCGCGCTTGCACGTTCAGCGGTGTCGGATGTCGCCGCCTTCATTCCCTTGAACGGATGGGGATGAAAGCGAAAACCGGACGATCCGAACTTGTCTAGTGAGCGAAACATCGTCAAGTCGGCTGTTTTGTCCCCGCTCAATGTTGCCAATTCGGGTGCCGCTCTTTTCTCCCGCCTTTCGGTGGCCAAAGGAGCGACGTTTTCCAATTTGAGAAGAAACCATTTTTTGCGGCTTTTTCACCACATCATCCGCCTTCTCGATTTTTGCCAAAGGGTTTAGAGAACTGGCGATTTCATGAAGAGTCGGCCCAACACGCCCTTTTCTCAAGCCCGGAATCTTGACTTCTTCCTTCTCTCGTGACAGAACACAACGACGGAGCCACTATTCCATCCTTTTCGCCCCGACTAGGCGTTTGTAGAAATTTCAAAAGGAGGGAAGCCCATTGCCCATTCTTCTGCCATCTGTTGCCCCGCCGCTAGCCGCATGGCTCAACGGCCAACGCCTCCCGCGCGAACAACTGCCGTTTTCCGCCGGAGAAATCGACGCCGCTATACAGGCGGGGGTGATTTGCGAACAGCCCGGGCTGATCAAAACAGCGCGCGGCTGGCGCTGCGTCCGCTGCGGAAACGACGATCCCCGCCTTTTCGCCTCATTTCCGTGCGCCCGCTGCGGAGTGGATTGCGCTTATTGCCGCAAATGTTTGGTGATGGGGCGCATCAGCGCGTGCACCCGCCTTGTTCACGTTTCTTCACCGCTTCCACAAGAACGATGCGCCGCGCCGCTCGCCTGGGACGGGAAACTGTCCGCCGCCCAAGAAGAGGCCGCCCGTGCAGTCCGCCAGGCGGTGCTTGACCGAAGCGAGCTGATCGTTTGGGCTGTATGCGGGGCGGGGAAAACCGAGATCTTGTTTCCCGCCATCGCCGCCGCGCTCGAGGAAGGAGGGCGCGTTTGCCTCGCCACGCCACGAACTGACGTCGTCCGTGAGCTCGCCCCCCGCTTTCACCAAGCATTTCCACGCGTTCCGCTCGCCGTGTGGCATGGCGGAAGCGACGAGCGCGGGCGGATCACCCCGCTCGTTCTGTCGACGACTCACCAGCTGCTGCGCGCCTACCGCGCGTTTGACGTCATGATCGTCGATGAAGTCGACGCCTTCCCGTATTCGGTCGAACCGATGCTCGAATACGCCGTCCGGCAAGCGCGAAAAGACCGATCCAGCCTCATTTCGTTAACTGCCACCCCATCCCGCCCCTGGCAGCGCGACATGGCCCGCGGCAAGCGCCAGGCGGTCACCATCCCCGCCCGCTACCACGGCCGTCCGCTTCCCGTCCCCGCGTTCGAATGGTGCGGCAACTGGCGCAAACGGTTAGAGCGCGGCCGTTTGCCGGAAAACGTCCTCGCCTGGGTCCGCCATCGTTTGGAACAAGGAAAACAAGCGTTTTTGTTCGTCCCTCATATCGATGAACTCGAAGCCGTCACCCGCCTTTTGCAGCGGGTCGATTCCCGCATTGTCGGCGTTCACGCCGAGTCCCCCGACCGCGCCGACCATGTGCAGGCGTTTCGCGATGGGCGCGTTCCGCTGCTCGTCACCACGACGATCCTTGAGCGCGGCGTGACGGTGCCGAACATCGATGTCGCCGTCCTTGGCGCTGAAGAACGCATTTTCACCGAAAGCGCCCTCGTGCAAATCGCCGGCCGCGTCGGCCGCCACGCCGCGTTCCCTGGCGGCGATGTCCGCTTTTTCCACCATGGGAAAACGACCGAGATGGTGCGGGCGCGCCGCCACATCCTCCGCATGAACGACGAGGCGCGAAAAAGGGGGCTGCTGCGCCCATGAACTGCCTTCTTTGCCATTCCCCGTACTACCCGATCGCAAGCTGGCGCCAGCTTCTCTTCCTTGAAGATCCAGACGTCCTCTGCCCGCGCTGCCGCGGGTCGTTCGCCGTCATTCGCGGCCGCGTTTGCGAAACGTGCGGCCGTCCGCTTGACGAGGCGTCGCCATCCTTGTGTGCCGACTGCCTCCGCTGGCAGGACGATGAACAATGGGGCAAGGTGCTTGTCAAAAACCGCTCGGTGTACGTGTACAACGACTGGATGAAAGACGTCGTCGCCTTATGGAAATTCCGCGGCGATTATGTCATCGCCGAGGCGTTCCGCCGTCCGTTTGTCCAGGCGTTTTTCCGCCAGTTCGGCCGCGGCTGGCACGTCGTCCCGATCCCGTTAAGCCGCGAGCGCCTCGATGAGCGCGGCTTCAACCAAGCCGAAGCGCTCGCCCGCCTGCTTCCATCCCCGTATTTCCTTTGGCTGGCCCGTCGGCATTCCGAGAAGCAGTCGAAAAAATCGCGCCGCGAACGGCTGGACACCGACAACCCGTTTTTCCTCGTTGACTGCCCGCCGCTGGCTGGGAAACGAATCGTCCTCATCGATGACATTTACACCACCGGCATCACCGTCCGCCACGCCGCCCGCGTCTTGCTTGAAGCGGGGGCGGCGGAAGTCGGGGCGCTGACGCTCGTACGGGCGTGAAGGGTGTAAACATTCTGGGGGATGTGCCGATATAAACAGTAGCAACTGAATTGAGCGGAAGGTGAACGGGGATGGAAATTCGCAACATGTTGATCAGACAAACGACGGCAGGCGCAGATCAACCGTTGTTGCTTCAAAAAGGCCAAATATACGAGGTAACAGTCAAAGAAGTGAAAGGCAATGAAGCGGTTGTGCATATCAAAGGTATAGATGTAAAGGTGCGGGCGGAAGGAGAATGGCCGAAGGAAGGACGGGCCGCGATACAGATTGTCAATGAACAAGACGGCTTTCCGATCGCAAGGATTGTTTCCCGTCCCCAAACAGAGGCCGTCGAACAGATGACTCGATCAGCCGTTTCCGAGCCGCTGTCTTCTGAATTAAAACAAATCGAATTATGGCTTCAAAAGCAAGGACAGCCGCTCACGAAAGAAACGATTTCCACGTTGCGGACGTTTTTCGCCGAATCTTCGGGCACAGTAGAACAAAAATTAGACACCGTCCGCGCTGTCATCAATAAAAAATTGGAACTAACAAGCACCCACCTTACGGCCGTCCATGAGGCATTGCATGGCCCGCCGTTTGGCGAGCGGTTGGCAGCCGTTGCTAAGAAACTAGACCCCACCTTCGTCCGAGGCAACGAAGTGGTACAAAGTACGGAGAACGAAACAACACCTCCCCATTCCTTGAATATGGATGACCATTCGGAACGGATGCAAAAGCCAGTAACCGATACGTTCAGCAGCGGAGCGGACCAAGGGAACAGGACAGCGGACAGAATCCGTGAACTCGCCGCCAAGGAACTTCCTACTAAAAGCCTGCTGCCGGAAGAAACGGTCTATTCAAGAGACGGGGGACAAAAAACAAAGGAATCTCCCGACAAGGACAACATCTGGCACACCTCGTCACAAGCAGCCTGGGCGGAAAAACCGCCGGCCAGTGAGAGGAGCACCCGATTTCATCAATTACGCGAACAAGTTATTCGCGAACCAAACGTATCAAAAGCGGTGGAATATGCCCGCCGCCAAGTAGTCGAAGCGCCGGATGTCGATCGGAATGTGGCGGAACGAGTTGATCGCACGTTGCGCGAGGTGGTTCAACTGCAACGCCAAGGGCGTGACGGCGAAGCGCGGGCGCGGTTGAACCAGGCGTTGATGCAGGTCGAGCAGGAGGTTCGAGCTTCGGAGGCCGGCAATCGTGTCAATGAGAAAGCTTCCCGAACATTGGACAACGTGGCCAAACAACTTCGTGAGCTCCGAACCGAAGCAGCGCGGTCTTTCGACCTGTCCAAAGTGTTAACGCAAGTGCGTGAACAGCTTGTCGACCGTGAT
>NZ_JBQPTH010000002.1:0-344499 GCF_052220245.1 Geobacillus sp. BK01 | reverse complement strand
GCACCCTAGGTCTGTAAGATATCCACAAAATTGAAAAAGGATGTAAGGGATTTTGTCGAAAAATATTTTTTCGGCACCCCTGAGAGGCCGAAAAGCCTTGATATATCAACATTTCTAGAGGGAGGGAGGAAGATGGGAGGGAAGAGGAGAAATATAAGGAGAATAAAAAATGGAAACCGTGTGGAGGGCACGATAATGAAACACATTCCGAAAGATGTTGTCGCAACATTTTCGATCGTGGCGTTGGATCCGGCGACCGGAGAGCTTGGCATCGCTGTCCAGTCAAAATTTTTAGGTGTCGGGGCGGTCGTACCATGGGCAAAAGCGGGCGTCGGGGCGGTGGCGACACAGTCGTACGCCAACACGTCGTACGGTCCGCGCGGCCTTGAGTGGATGGCCGAAGGAAAAACAGCGCAAGAAACGCTCGAACGGCTCATTGCCGATGACAGGGAGCGCAGTTTGCGCCAAGTCGGCATCGTTGACGCCAAAGGCCGGGCGGCGACATTCACCGGGGAGAAATGTTATCCGTGGGCCGGCGGCATTACCGGCCCGAACTATGCGGCACAAGGCAATATTTTAGCCGGAGAGGAAACGGTGTTGGCGATGGGAAAAACATTTGAACAGGCAAAAGGCCCGCTCGCCGAACGGCTGTTAAAAGCGCTCCAAGCCGGCCAAGCGGCAGGGGGAGACCGCCGCGGCCAACAGTCCGCCGCGTTGTTGGTCGTGAAAGAAAGGGGAGGATATGGCGGCTACAACGATCGGTATATCGATTTGCGCGTCGATGACCATCCGCGGCCGATCGAGGAACTGATCCGGCTGTATCAATTGCGTCAGTTGTATTTTGCGAAGCCGCGGCCGGAGAAGGTGGCAGCACTGGAAGGGACAGTCAAGGAGGAGGTGATCGCCGAGCTGATCCGTCTCGGTTATTTGCCGGAGGAGAAAGCGGAGGACGGCGAAGCGCTCTACCAGGCGTTGACCGCGTATATACATACAGAAAACTTTGAGGAGCGCGAAGTCGAAAAAGGAAAGATTGATCTTGACGTGCTGTCGTACATGAAACAGCAGCTGTCGCCAAAGGCGGCCGACTAGTCGGCCGCCGGTTGTCAACCGGAACGTTTTAACATCTTTCCGAAAGAAGTCTCCCACTTCGAAGCGAAGGGAAAGTGGAAGATGAATGTCGGTTGGCGTTAGCCAACGAATAGGATCGAATATGGCGAGAACGGACACCTTCGGAACGAAGGGAAGCGTAAACGGTTCTTGTGTGTGGCTTACCGTTCGGCGAACACACACAAGTCGCTTGAAGCCCCACCTCTAAGCGAAGTGTAGGTGGTGGGTAGTTCACGGACCAATCGTTTTGGAGTCGTCATAAAGCGGGATGCCCTTCTGCCCGGGGCATCCTCTTTTTGTTTGTCGACGCTGTAAGAGGCGAATAGCCCCACCGGTTTCTTTCCCTAAAAAAGTAAAACATTGTTCTAAATCATCAATATTCCGAACCCGAGCCAAAGGGACAATCCCCCCTCGGGAAGCCGGTTATGATGACAGAAACGGCGGTTGGCTGCGAAGCGGAAATTCCATCAGAAAACAAGTGCCACACGCGTCGCTTTGCACTTTCATCGTTCCGCAGTGCAGTTCGACGATTTTTTTCGACAACGAAAGACCAAGCCCCGTCCCCGTTTCTTTTGTCGAGAAAAACGGGTCAAAAATATGATCGATGACCGAGAGCGGGATGCCGGGCCCGTCGTCACAGAAGCGAAGTTGGACGATATGGTTCGCTTTCCGGCTGCTCACTGTCACATTCATCGTCTTTGCGACTTTTGCCTCGACGGCGTTGCGGAATAAGTTTAAAAATACTTGCAGCAGTTGGCTGCGATCGCCATTCATGTCATAGCCGTCAAGCTGTTCATCGAGGTCAAAATGAACGTTCACATTATGAAGCAGCGCTTCGCTTTGCAGCAGAACACCGACGTCATCACGCAAAAAGCGGTGCAAGTTGAACGTCTCCATTTTCACATCCGCCGGTTTGGCGATATTTAAAAAGTCGGTAATGATGCCGTTCGCCCGATCGAGTTCCGGGATGAGAAGCCGCTCAACGAGCGATGTGACACGATCTGGCAAATCGTTTTTCAGCAGCTGCAAATAGCCGCGTACTGTCGTCAGCGGATTGCGGATTTCATGGGCGATGCCGGCGGCAATGCGGCCGGCGACGGCTAGCTTTTCCGTTTCTTTCATCATGCTGAGCGATTGGAACATACTAATGACCCGCTTGACCGATCCGTCATCATTATAAATAAAGCGGGTGTTGACAATGCCGTAAAAGCGGTCGAGCACCTCATGATTGTAAAGCGGTTCGCGCCTTTCGAGCGATTGAAGCGTTGCGATCAGTTCGTCGGGAAGCTTCAGCAGCTCGCGAATATGTTTGCCGATGATAGCGTCGCGATCGACTCCGGTATCGATGGCCGCTTGTAAATTGCAAAGCGTGATGATGCCTTGGCCGTCGACGAAGACGATATGGTGCGGAACAAGGTCAAGCAACGGTGTTAAAAACGATTCAACTTTTTCAAACGGTACATCGTGATACAAGTCAATGTCCCACTGCCATTCCGCTTCCTTTCCCGGGGAGACCGGGGCCGGGTGAAGGCGCGGCCGGGCATCGCCGCGCTCCTTTTCGATGGCGATTCCGGTT
This sequence comes from Geobacillus sp. BK01, assembly GCF_052220245.1. NCBI lineage: Bacteria > Bacillati > Bacillota > Bacilli > Caryophanales > Anoxybacillaceae > Geobacillus > Geobacillus sp. BK01. The sequence continues at coordinate 341,816 of NZ_JBQPTH010000002.1, read as the reverse complement.
TCGTAATCGGTAAACACGAACGGGAACGGAAGCTTTTCGATAAGCCGCTCATAGGCGCGCAGCTTTCGCTCCAGCTCTTCGGTTTGCTGTTGTACCAATCGGTTGTTCATCCTTTCAAACTCCTTAGCTACACATATCATTTCCTATTTTACAAAAGTGAATCATCTTGGGCGATGACAAGCATCCCTATGTCCGGTACTGAGACGATGCTGTCATCGTCGCCTGCCGCTTCGATGCGGGCAAAAATTTGCCTAAGCGTTTCAAGGGACGGAAAAACAGTTTTCGCCTGTTGTTCGTTGTCGCCCGACGGGATCGTTTGTTCCTTCAGGACGTTTCCGGCACGGAGAAAAGAAAAAGGAGCTTTGGCAATGACGGTGCGCCAACCGGGCACGGAAGCGAACCGCGTTGTTTCCCTTCAACATATCACGCGCCGGCGATCCGGCGGTCGCACCGGTGTCAGGCGGCAGTTAATGCGACGTCCCGCGCTGTATCATACCGTTTTTTCAATCACCATGATTCCATCCTTCACGATCCTAGTTCTTTTCTTCCATATTAGCAAATTCGTCCGTGTTTGCCTATTCTGAAATGAATGTAATTATATTTATAAAACTATGTGCGAAATGATCAAAAACAGCTGTCGTCATAATTATTCATAAACTGCTCTATACTTTTATAAAACTATGTGCTAAATAATCATTAAAAAAACCGCCAATACGGCGGATTAAGGAAGCAAGCGATCTGCTTCGTGGCGAGCGGCAAAGAGTGCGTACAATCCCGCGCCGACAAGACAAAGAACGATGCCGAGCAAGTAAGGGAGCTCTGCCATGTAGCTGAACAAGCTGCCGCCGACAACCGGACCGATGATGCGGCCGAGCGAGTCAAATGATGACAATAGTCCGGCCGCGCTTCCTTGCCGGCCGGACGCCTGTTTCGTAATGAGCGAGGAAACACAAGGGCGGATGATACCGTTTCCGATACCAAAGACCGATAAAAAAAGAGCAGCCGTCCAAAAGTCTTGAATAAGCAAGATAGCCGCAAATCCAAGGGCCGAGACGGCAAGCCCGCCTTGGAGGACGCGTCCTTCGCCAAACCGTTTGATCAACCGGCCAAGGAGCGCCCCTTGGACAAAAGCGCTGGCGATTCCCATTATCATAAAAACATATCCGAGCTGAACTGGGCTGAGTCCGGCGCGGCGGTCGGCAAAGTAAGCAAACGTCGCCTCAAGCCCGGCGAGGGCGAGCGTCGCCGTCCATTGCAACAAATATAAATACAGAAGCGGACGTTTCATCTCCCTAAACGGCGGCCGGCCGGCCGGTCGGATGGCGGTTGGCGGGCGCATGGACTCCGGCAGGACGAGCCATACGAACAATGCTGTCACCGCCGACAGTGCTCCCGCGATGGCAAACGGCAGGTGCAGGCTCGTTTGTGAAAACATTCCCCCGATGGCGGGCCCGCAAATAAAGCCGAGCCCGGTGGCCGCCCCGATCGCTCCCATCGCTTTTCCCCGTTCGTCCGGAGGCGTGACGTCAGCTGCATACGCCATCACCGTCGGCATCGCTGCCGCTGACAGCGCCCCGCCAAGCAAACGGGCGGCAAACAGCGTCATGAGCGTCTCGGCTGTGGAAAAAAGGAAAAATGATAACGACAGCCCGATGATGCCGATGAGCAATATCGGCTTGCGGCCATAGCGGTCGGACAGCTGTCCCCATGCCGGGGAAAACAACAGTTGCATCAATGAGTAAACGGCCATTAACAATCCAAGCTCAAGCGGAGTGGCTCCGACTTCTTCAGCAAGAAACGGCAATACTGGAATAATGATGCCAAAACCTGACATAACCAAAAACATGACCATCCATAAAAGCAACAGCGGGCGGCGTCGTCCCATAGGTCGTCCCCTCCTTCACCCTATTATCGTACGTCATCGGTCAGGAGAAAAGCAACATTTGTCGGCGGTGAAATGTTTTGTATATAATAAAGCGGGGCGAAAAAGAACCGGTCGCCCGATCAGAAAGGGTGGTTTCGTGATGTTGACGTTAACAGACATTGAACAAGCGCGGGCGAAAATGAAAGGGATTGTCCATGAAACGCCGCTTGAGCATTCGCAAACGTTCAGCCGGTTGTCCGGCAATGACGTGTATATGAAACTCGAAAACTTGCAAAAAACGGGATCGTTTAAAGTAAGAGGATCGTTCAACAAAATTATGTCCTTGACCGACGAAGAACGGTCACGCGGTGTCATCGCCGCCTCCGCCGGCAACCATGCCCAAGGAGTCGCCTACGGAAGCGGCATGCTCCACATTCCATGTACGATCGTCATGCCGAAAGGTGCGCCGTTGAGCAAAATCGAAGCGACGAAAAGCTACGGAGCGGAAGTCGTTTTACATGGCGATGTGTTTGACGAGTCGCTCGAGTATGCGCTCGAGCTGCAGCGCGAGCGGGGGATGACGTTTGTGCATCCGTTTGACGATTTGGCCGTCATGGCCGGCCAAGGAACGATCGGTTTAGAGCTAGTGGAGCAGCTTCCCGATGTGGATGTCGTCCTTTGCCCGGTGGGCGGAGGCGGCTTGCTAGCGGGGTTGGCGTTTACATTAAAACAGCTGAAACCGTCTGTCGAGGTATACGGGGTCGAGTCTTCCGCCTGCCCTGGCATGACGGCAGCCCTCCGCCATAAGCAGCCGGTCCCCATCGCAGCGTCGGATACGATCGCCGATGGTATCGCAGTAAAAAAGCCGGGCAATATTACGTATCAATATATTGAGCAATATGTCGATGGCGTCGTCTGTGTCGAAGAGGCGGAAATTTCGCGGACGATGCTTTATTTGCTCGAACGAAACAAACTGCTCGTGGAAGGTTCGGCGGCCTGCCCGCTGGCGGCGCTTTTGTACCAAAAGCTGCCGTTTCGCGACAAAAAAGTCGCTGCCATTTTAAGCGGCGGCAACGTCGATGTGACGTTGATTTCTCGCATCATTGAACGGGGGCTTGTTGAGGCCGGCCGGTTTGTCACGTTTACGACCGTCATTTCCGACAAACCGGGCCAGTTGAACAAGTTGCTTCGCATTATCGCTGAACTAGAAGCCAACGTGATGTCGATCCATCATCAGCGCATCGGTGCGAAAGTATTGCCGGGCCAGGCGGAAATTCATTTTTCGCTCGAGACGAAAAATGAAGATCATATCCAACAAATTTATCAAGTGCTATTGAAAGAAGGATATGATGTGCAATTTTACCGCTGAATAAGGCCGCTCGAATATCGTGCATCCCGCTCATTCGAAGGGGCGGCGGCTTTGTCCGAAGCCGTCCCGAGCGGGCGCTGAGGCATTGCCTGTAAGGCGACTGTCCCGGTCAGATGGCGGCGTCTGCACCGATGGACAGCCGCTTTTTCAATGCACGCGCGGCGCATCTTGCGGCCGCGTTGCGCCGAGGCCTTCACGGGCCATTTTCGCTTTCAAACTTTCAAACAAGTACAACCCAAACATGCCGAGCAACTCTTCATCGGTCATCTCACCGATCAGTTTGAGCACATCGCGGCGGTCGAGTTCATCCAAAATCGACATGGCCACTACTTCGGCGTCTTCTTCATCCCCAGTCAGCCGATCTTTGTAATAGTCGTACAGATCGTCAATAAACTTCATCCTGCGTGGCCGCCCCGCTTCTGAAGGCGGCCTTCCTCCTTTCCTCACGGTCGGCCGGAGCCGGCCGTTCCCTGATCGTTCCCACTATTGGCAGTGGATATACATTATAGTATAATGGAAAAAATATCATTCGAAAAGCGGGGGAGTGCCATGATTCGCCGGTTAACGGCCGAAGACCACGAGCAATTATTTTTATTTTTACAGCAAGACCCGTCGTTCAACTTATTTATCATCGGCGATATTGAGTCGTTTGGCTATGACGCCGATTTTCAAGACGTTTGGGGGCAATTTGACGAGGCGGGCTCGCTGAAGGCGGTGCTGCTTCGTTATTACGATTCCTATATTCCGTACGCGCCCGGCGATTTTGATGCCGATGGCTTCGCCCGTCTCATCCGCGAGACAGCCGGCTCGTCATCGCCCATTCAGCTATCCGGCAAAGAGGAAATGGCCAGGCAGTTCGAAGAGCGGCTGCCCCTTGGGACGAAGCGAACGCTTTACTTTTGCGAATGCCGGACGGATGAATATGCCCGCCAAGAAATGGGGGCGTTTGCTGTCAAGAAAGCCGAGTTGGCCGATGTCGACCGGATTTTGGAGTTGCGGCGTCGCATTCCCGAGTTTGACACGAGGCCGGCGGCGCGCGACATGCTGGTGAAAGGGATGGAAACGAATTCAGCGAGAACGTACTACATTGAACAAGATGGCCGCATGGTGGCCGCGGCATCGACATCGGCGGAAAACTCGCTGTCGGCGATGATTGTCGGCGTCTGTACGGACCGGGAGCACCGTGGGAAAGGGTATGCGAGCGCCATCGTCGCCAAGCTCGTTTGTGACCTGCTCCGCGAAGGGAAGATGCCGTGCTTGTTTTACGACAACCCGTCCGCCGGCCGCATTTACCATCGCCTTGGGTTTCGCGATATCGGGATGTGGGTGATGTACGGCTAGAGACAACTTGAAAAGAAGCAGAACGGCGCCCACTTGTGCGCCTGACGGCGAAAAGGGCTTGCTTCCGCAATGGAAGCAAGCCGTTCCTTTATTGCCCGTCGGCGCCGTTTGGCGTGCCGCGGCGAATGTGTTGGTCGCCGTGCTCCCGCATCGCTTTCGCTTTGTCATTAACGAGCTGTTTTTGGTCAACGATGGAAGAAGGTGTTTGTTTTTTGTTTGCCATATGGAATCACCCCAATGGAGAAGATTTGGCGCGCTGAATGAACATATCCGCATCTTCAATCAGTCCGCAGGCGCCGCATTGGACGCGGTAGCTCGGGCCGCGGTACGGGAGATGGAACGGTTCGAGCGCTTCATTTGTGTACTCGTGCTCAATGTCACCGGTATGCGGATCAAGCTTGACCGCCCGCGGGTGTTGTTCGATGAGGTGAAACCGCGTCCGGTTCGTTTTGCAGTTCGGGCATAACATCGGTTCCAACAGAAGCCACCTCCGGTTTTATCTTTTGGAAAAACGGTCGTCATTATGTATGGGACATCTGTTTTGTTTCAGTTGGCACAGCCGGGAAACATCGCTCGCGCAACAGGCCGGGCGGCGGGCGATGCCAGACACGATTTTTCCGTCGACACAATGATTTTTTGTTGACAAGGGTTGTAACTGTCGAGTATCTTAATAAACGAGAAGAATATTTTGTTTTTTCGGAAATGTCTTACAGAAAAGGCCGTCTGAAAGCCCACGGTTTCAATCGTGGGATGAAAAAAAGGGGGTGAATCCATGCCCACGATCACGCTAAGGCTGGAGCTGCACAACCCAACGAAAGTCAAACAAGACATGTATGAACGGATGACAAAAGTGAATACCGCGTTTGCCAATTGGTTGTTGAATCATCCCGAGCTGAAATGTGAAGGAGACTGCTATGGCCGATAAACCGCTCAAAGACCGCATTATCGACACCGCCCTTCAGTTGTTTGAGAAATATGGGTACCACGGCGTGACGGTCGACCGCATCGTGGCGGAAAGCGCCACATCGAAAGGCGGTTTTTATCACAATTTTAAATCGAAAGACGAGTTGCTTTATCACATTCATGACGTCTTTATTACGTATGCGCTTACAAAGGCGCAGGAAGCGTATGAAAGCTGTTCAACGCCGACCGAGCGCTTGTATGCCATCGTTCAGTCGTTTGTGAGAGTGTTTCATGTGTATAAACCGCATATTACCGTCTTTTATCAGGAAAGCACGTACTTAAAACCGGAATACGCTGCTCCGATCAACCAAAAGCGCGAGGAGTTCAAGCAAATTATCTTTCGCGTCATCCGCGAAGGGATCGAGGCCGGCGAGTTTCGTCCGGAACTGTCGGTGGAGATCGTCGGCATGTCGATCATCGGCATGGTGAACTGGACGTACAAATGGTACAATCCGGACGGACCGCTGTCGATCGAACAGATTGCGGCGTATTTTGCCGACTTCATTTTGCATGCGGTGCTCCGCAACCCGGAACATCCGGCGACGGCGCGGTTTTTGTTGCGGCCGGTTGCCGAATAACCCACCTGCTGTTTACCGAACAACAAGCCAGTCTTGACAGTTTGAAACCGACTAGTCGGTTTAAATATAGTCATTATTTCAAATGGGGGAGAGGGAGATTATGGATTTTTCATTGACGAAAGAACAACAAATGATTAAAGAGATGGTTCGCGACTTTGCGGAGAAGGAAATTGCCCCATACGCGGCGAAATGGGATGAAGAGGCGCATTTTCCGCTTGATGTGTTCCGCAAAATGGGCGAATTGGGATTGTTGGGCCTGCCGTTTCCAGAAGTTTATGGCGGCGCCGGGGGCGATACGGTTTCGTACGCCATTGCTGTTGAAGAAATCGGCCGCGCCTGTGGCGGAACCGGGCTAAGCTATGCGGCCGCCGTTTCGCTCGGGGCGAGCCCGATTTACTACTTCGGAACGGAAGAACAAAAACAAAAATGGCTTGTGCCGATGGCAAAAGGGGAAACGCTTGGCGCCTTCGGGCTCACGGAGCCGAACGCCGGCTCAGATGCCGGCGGCACGCGCACGACCGCGGTGCTTGACGGTGACGAATACGTCATTAACGGCGAAAAATGTTGGATCACCAACGCCCAATACGCACGGCAAGTCATCGTCACCGCCGTTACAGGCCAAGATGCGCGCGGAAAAAACATCGTCACCGCTCTCATCGTACCAACCGACTCCCCAGGATTTACGATCCGTTCGAATTACGACAAAATGGGTGTCCGCGCCTCCAACACGTGCGAGCTTGTTTTTGAGAACGTCCGCGTGCCGAAAGAAAACGTATTAGGCGACCCGCAAAAAGGGTTTAAGCAGTTTTTGTACACGCTCGATGGCGGGCGCATCTCGATCGCCGCTTTAGCCGTCGGCATCGCGCAAGGGGCGTTTGAGAAAGCGCTGCAATACGCGAAAGAGCGCGTCCAGTTTGGTCAACCGATTTCCAAGTTCCAAGCGATCCAATTTAAGCTCGCGGATATGGCGATGGAAATCGAGCTTGCCCGCAATATGGTGTACAAGGCGGCTTGGTTGAAGGATCAAGGAAGACCGTTCACAAAAGAAGCGTCGTTTGCCAAGCTGTTTGCGTCAGAAATGGGGTTTCGCGTCTGCAACCAGGCCATTCAAATTCACGGCGGCTACGGCTATATGAAAGAATACGGCGTTGAACGCCGTCTGCGCGACATCAAGCTCATGGAAATCGGTGAGGGTACGTCGGAAATCCAACGTCTCGTCATCGCCCGCCAACTCGGATGCTAAAAGCAGAAATATGCGCATAGCCATAATAGTGAATTCGGACAAAGGGGAGGAGACGGTCGATGTTAACGGTGACTGTGGGGAAATTGTTAGAGGAGCGTGCCAGGCAATACCCGGATCACGAGGCGGTGGTGTATGCCGACCGCGATCTGCGCCTGACGTATCGGCAGTTTAATGACTATTGCCGCCTTGTTGCACGCGGATTGATGCGGCTTGGCATTGAAAAAGGGGAACATGTCGCCATTTGGGCGACGAACGTCCCCGAATGGATTGCCTGCCAGTTTGCGACCGGGAAAATGGGCGCGGTACTCGTGACGGTCAACACGAACTACCGAGCTGCGGAGCTCGAATATTTGCTTCGGCAGTCTGACTCGACAACATTGTTTTTGATCGAGCAATACCGTGATTCGTCGTACATTGACATTTTGTATGACATCGTCCCGGAACTGCGTACGGCCGAGCCGGGAAAGCTTCAGTCGAAGCGGCTGCCAAAGCTGAAAAACGTCGTGTTCCTCGGTGAGAAGCGCTACCCGGGCATGTTCACGTGGAACGACATCTTGGCGATGGGGCATGAGGTGACAGAGGAAGAACTCGATGAGCGGCTGGAAAGCCTTGATCCGCACGATGTGATCAACATGCAGTACACGTCCGGGACGACCGGCTTTCCGAAGGGAGTCATGTTGACGCATAACAACATCGTCAACAACGCCCACCAAGTCGCACAATGCATGAAGCTTGGCGAAGGCGACAAGCTTTGCATCCCGGTGCCGTTTTTCCATTGCTTCGGCTGCGTCATGAGCACGCTTGCATGCGTTACGGTCGGCGCGACGATGGTGCCCGTGCAGGAGTTTCATCCGAAGCGGGTGCTTGAGACGGTTGCCGCTGAGCGGTGCACAGCGCTTCACGGCGTGCCGACGATGTTTATCGCCGAATTGAACGACCCGGATTTTGACCAATACGATTTGTCGTCGCTGCGCACCGGTATTATGGCTGGCTCCCCTTGTCCGGTCGAAGTGATGAAAGCGGTCATCAACAAAATGGGCATGACCGATATTACGATCGCCTATGGACAGACGGAATCGTCCCCGGTCATCACCCAGACGCGTACTGATGACCCGCTTGAGCTGCGCGTCGAAACGGTCGGCCGCGCCTTGCCGGGCGTCGAAGTGAAAATCGTCGAGCCGGGCACGAACAAGGAAGTGCCGCGGGGCGTGCAGGGGGAGCTGTGCACGCGCGGCTACCATGTGATGAAAGGGTATTACAACAATCCGGAGGCGACCAACGAAGCGATCGATCAAGACGGCTGGCTGCATACCGGTGACTTGGCAACGATGGATGAAAATGGTTACTGCCGTATCACCGGCCGGCTGAAAGATATGATCATCCGCGGTGGAGAAAACATTTATCCGCGCGAAATCGAGGAGTTTTTATACAGACATCCGAAAATTTTGGACGTCCAAGTCGTCGGCGTGCCCGATGAGACGTACGGGGAAGAAGTGATGGCATGGGTCATCTTAAAGGACGGCGAAACGGCGACCGCCGAGGAAATTCGCGCATTTTGCCGCGGCAACATTTCCCGGCATAAAATCCCGCGTTACATCGAGTTTATCGATTCGTACCCGATGACCGCATCCGGGAAAATTCAAAAGTTTAAGCTGCGGGAAATGGCGAAACAACGCCTTGGCTTAACAATGTAAACCGCCGTGCCGGGCGGTTCATCCGCCCGGTGGTATTTTCAGTTTTCACGAAAGGGTGAGACGATGTTTACAAAAGTGTTGATTGCCAACCGTGGCGAGATCGCCGTTCGCGTCATCCGCACATGCCAAAAACTCGGCATTCAAACGGTCGCCGTCTACTCGGAAGCGGACGCCGATTCGCTTCATGTCCGACTTGCGGATGAAGCGTACTTGATCGGTAAGCCGCGCGTGTCTGAAAGCTACTTAAATATCGAAAAAATGATTGAAGTCGCCAAAGCGGCGAAAGCGGAAGCGGTTCATCCCGGCTACGGGCTGCTCTCGGAAAACCCGGCGTTTGCCCGCCGCTGTGAAGAAGAAGGCATTGTGTTCATCGGTCCAAAGGCCGAGGTGATCGCTGCTATGGGCAGCAAGATCGAAGCGCGCCGAACGATGGAACAAGCCGGCGTCCCGATCGTCCCCGGTGTCTCCTTTGCGCTAGACAGCCCCGATGAAGCGGTCAAAGCGGCAGCTTCGATCGGGTATCCAGTCATGTTGAAGGCGTCAGCCGGCGGCGGTGGCATCGGTATGCACATCGCCCGCGACGAGGCTGAGCTGCGCCAGGCGTTTGAAGGAAGCCAAAAACGAGCCGCTTCGTTTTTCGGCGACGGAACGATGTATATCGAAAAATATATTGAACGACCGCGCCATATCGAAATTCAGTTGCTTGCCGATGGACACGGCAACTGCGTCTACTTGTGGGAGCGCGAGTGCTCGATCCAGCGCCGCCACCAAAAAGTAATTGAAGAAGCGCCGTCGCCGTTTTTAGATGAAGAAACAAGGCGGAAAATGGGCGAAGCGGCTGTGCGGGCCGCGCGCCATATCGGCTATGCGAACGCTGGCACGATCGAGTTTTTGGTCGATGAACAAAAAAACTTTTATTTTCTTGAAATGAATACCCGGCTCCAAGTCGAACATCCGGTGACCGAGGAAATCACCGGCATCGATATCGTCGAAGAACAGCTGCGCATCGCCGCCGGCGAGCCGCTCCGCTATCGGCAGGAAGACATTCGCCGCGATGGACACGCCATTGAAGTTCGTATTTATGCCGAAGATCCAAACACGTTTTACCCGTCGCCCGGCCGCATTGCTGCTTTTTCCGTTCCCGAAGCTGAAGGCATTCGCCATGAAACGGCGGTCGCAAGCGGCATTACTGTTACACCGTTTTACGATCCGATGATCGCCAAATTGATCGCCAAAGGCCCGGATCGAACGGCGGCGATTGAACGCTTGCTCGAAGCGCTTGGCAGCTATCGTGTCGAAGGGATTAAAACGAACATTCCGCTGTTAACGGCCGTGTTATCCCATCCGGCGTTCCGCGCCGGGGAAACAACGACTGATTTTCTCGCCACTTACTGGCAGCCAACGAAGATGAAATGAGGCAGAAACGGAGGAAGAAACGATGAACCAAGTAACGGCAACAATGGCTGGGAGTGTATGGAAAATTGTAATCGCTGTCGGCGACCGCGTCGAGGAAGGGCAAGATGTCGTGATTTTGGAGTCAATGAAAATGGAAATCCCAGTCGCCGCTGAAACGTCCGGCATTGTGAAACACATTCATGTGCAAGAAGGGGATTTCGTAAACGAGGGCGATGTGCTTGTCGAGATTGAGTAGTGAAAAGTTCGTGTGAACCGTTCCGCCCAACATTGCCTTTAGGCGTGGCAAAGAGGGCGAAAAAGGGGTCAGGGGAGGACGGGCAGAACGAAAAAGGGGGAGCGGAAAACATGAGCCGATGGCCGGCAAAGGTGACAATTAAAGAAGTCGGTCCGCGCGACGGTCTGCAAAACGAAACGGCGCCGGTTGCGACGGCTGACAAAATCGCTTGGATCAACTTATTGTCGGAAAGCGGATTATCGTATATCGAAGTAACGTCGTTTGTCCATCCGAAATGGATTCCGCAGTTGGCCGACGCCGCCGAAGTCGCAGCCGGCATCCGCCGGAAAGACGGTGTCACATATGCCGCGCTCGTGCCGAACGAAAGGGGGCTTGAGCGGGCGCTGGCCGCGGGGATCGATGAAGTCGGCGTCTTTATGTCAGCGAGCGAAACGCATAACCAAAAAAACATTAACAAAACGATCTCCGCCACGTTTCCAGTGTTAGAAGGAGTCGTAAAAACGGCCAAGCAAGAAGGGAAAACGGTGCGCGGCTACGTTTCCACTGTGTTTGGCTGCCCGTATGAAGGGGCGGTTCCTGTCGACCAAGTGCTCACGGTCGCCGACTGGCTGTTTGCGATGGGGATTGATGAACTGTCGCTTGGCGACACGATCGGCGTGGCAACGCCCAAACAAGTCGAGGACGTGCTTGCCGAGGTGCTTCGCCGGTTTCCGGCCGGGCGGATCGCCATGCATTTTCACGATACAAGAGGAACGGCGCTCGCCAACATTTTAGTGTCAATGGAGATGGGAATCACCATCTTTGACAGCTCTCTTGGCGGTCTTGGCGGCTGCCCGTATGCCCCTGGGGCGTCGGGAAACGTCGCCACGGACGATTTCGTGTACATGCTGCATGGCATGGGGATTGAAACCGGCATTGACATGGAGCGGCTGACAAAAGCGGCGTTGTTCATCCGCGACAAAATCGGCCGCCCACTTTCGAGCCGCTATTTACAAACGATTTCATCATCAACAGAAAAGGATATGTGAGGAGGAAAAGAACAAATGGGAACATTCGTATCATTTGAAATGCAAGAAAATGGAATTGCTATCGTGACATTAAACCGTCCGGAGGCAGCCAACGCGCTTTCAAGAGCGCTTCTTCTAGAGCTTGGCAACCTTTTGCAAGAAATCAAATTCCAAAAAGAGGTGCGTGTCGTCATTTTGACCGGAGCCGGGGACAAGGTGTTTTGCGCCGGCGCCGATTTGAAAGAGCGGGCAGGAATGAATGAAACGCAAGTGCGGCAGGCGGTCTCCTTGATCAGTAAAACGATCAACGAAGTGGAGAAAGTGCCGCAACCGGTCATCGCTGTCTTAAACGGCTCGGCGTTTGGCGGCGGGCTTGAGCTGGCACTGGCATGCGATATTCGTTTCGCTGCCGATGATATCCGGCTCGGGTTGACGGAAACGTCGCTTGGCATCATTCCGGGAGCGGGCGGCACGCAACGGCTGCCGCGTCTTGTCGGCATCGGAAAGGCGAAAGAGTTGATTTTTGCCGCGAAACGAATCACGGCCGAGGAAGCGGAACGAATTGGCCTTGTCGAGTATGTCGTACCGCGCGCTGAACTGATGGAGCGGGCGCTCGAATTGGCCCGGCAAATCGCTGAGAATGCGCCGATTGCCGTCCGCCAGGCGAAACGAGCGGTGCAAAGCGTGTTTAACGTCGACTTGGAGACCGGTTTGGCGATCGAGCAGCTCGCCTATGAGGCGACGATTCCGACAAAAGACCGGCTCGAAGGCTTGCAGGCATTTAAAGAAAGACGGAAACCGGTGTACAAAGGGGAGTAAAATGTCCCAACGCGGCCGGCCGAAACTCCGAGGAACGCGAAACGACCGCAAGCGCTTCAATGCCGCCTGAAACGGTGCGGCCTAACGCTGCGCTGATGGGGCTGTTTACGGGGCGGCCCATTGCGACATAGGCCGCCAAAGCGCCGCCCCAAAGAAGCCGGCCGCGATGCCAATGCTCTGAAACGGATTGGCGGGGCATGATGGTAGATGGGGAAATGCCGCCCGGGAAAACGGCGGAATGAACGAAGCAAGGAGGAGACAACATGGGGATGAAGGAAACGGCAAAAGAGCGCGCCGCGTTGGCCGCAGAACTCGAGAAGAGGGCGGCTGACATTAAAAAAGGCGGGGCGCCGAAATATCATGAAAAAAACGCCGCCCAAGGGAAGCTGTTTGTTCGCGACCGGTTGAATTTGTTGCTCGATCACGGACTGGAAGCGGAAGACGGATTGTTTGCCAACTGCCTCGCTGACGGTCTACCGGCTGACGGGGTGGTGACCGGCATCGGCAAAATCAACGGCCGGACTGTCTGTGTGATGGCGAACGATTCCACTGTCAAAGCCGGGTCTTGGGGAGCGCGTACAGTAGAAAAGATCATCCGCATTCAAGAGACGGCGGAAAAATTGCGCTGCCCGCTCATTTATTTGGTTGATTCCGCCGGAGCCCGCATTACCGACCAAATCGAAATGTTTCCCGGCCGGCGCGGGGCAGGGCGCATTTTTTACAATGAAGTGAAACTGTCGGGGAAAGTGCCGCAAGTGTGCTTGCTCTTTGGTCCGTCGGCGGCCGGCGGCGCTTATATTCCGGCGTTTTGTGACATCGTCATTATGGTCGAAGGCAATGCGTCGATGTATTTAGGCTCGCCGCGCATGGCGGAAATGGTGATCGGAGAAAAAGTAACGCTCGAAGAAATGGGCGGCGCCCGCATGCATTGCACCGTCTCCGGCTGCGGCGATGTGCTGGTAAAAACCGAGGAAGAGGCGATCGCCTATGCGCGCCGTTATTTATCGTATTTTCCGTCCAACTACAGCGAACAACCGCCGATTGCAGAAGCGAAGCCACCGAAATCATTTGACAAAACGATTGAAGATATTTTGCCGGTGAATCAAAATGCGCCGTTTAATATGTACGATTTAATTGAGCGGATCATTGACGAGGGGTCGTTTTGTGAAGTAAAAAGGCTGTTTGCGCCGGAAATCATTACCGGCTTGGCGCGCCTTAACGGCCGGCCGATCGGCATCATCGCCAATCAGCCGCGCGTCAAAGGCGGCGTATTGTTTCACGATTCGGCCGACAAGGCGGCGAAGTTCATCACCCTTTGCGATGCCTTCCACATTCCGCTTTTGTTCTTGGCTGACATTCCCGGCTTTATGATCGGGACGAAAGTCGAACGGGCGGGCATCATCCGCCACGGGGCAAAAATGATTGCCGCGATGTCGGAGGCGACGGTGCCCAAAATTTCAATCATCGTCCGTAAAGCATACGGCGCCGGATTGTACGCCATGGCCGGGCCGGCGTTTGAACCGGATTGCTGCCTCGCGTTTCCGAACGCCCAAATTGCGGTGATGGGACCGGAGGCGGCCGTCAACGCCGTCTATGCGAACAAAATCGCCGAATTGCCCCCGGAAGAGCGGCCGGCCTTTGTTGAGCAAAAACGGGAAGAATACCGGCGCGACATTGACATTTATCGTCTCGCCTCCGAGCTCGTCATCGACGGGATCGTCGCGCCCAACGATGTGCGCAATGAGCTCATCCGGCGGTTTGAGGCGTATACGTCCAAGTATATGATCTTTTCCGAACGAAAACATGGGGTATATCCGGTTTGAAAAAACTGGATGACCGTCCCCCTTGTCAAACAAGTAAAGATCGTGTATGATAATAATCACCAATCCGCTGCTGCGTTGTGCGTTGTAGAATGAAGTTTCAACCGATGGCAGTGAAAAGGGAGTTCTATATCGAAACCGGAATGCCATGCCTCTGATTCGTCAACGAGGACGGCAGGAACGTTTCTGCGAACACCCACCTAGTAGAGCGTGGTTGAGAAACTGCATTCAGCCGACGGCAACCGCGGCGCGGGTTCTCCAACGGAAACGGCAAAGGCGTCCATACGGGCGCCTTTTTTATTAGTGCAGCACCAGTCGCCGCCTTGTTTCAACAGGGCGGCGATGATTTTTTATGGAAAAGTGAAATCATATAGTTGATTTTCCTTATTGGCATGCTATAATCATATTTCGTGTACAAATAATTCTTATTGAAATTATTCGTGTTCCGTGATGAAAGGAGGGGGCAATATGGAAGGAATGAGCCGGGACATTATGTATGCCGTTTTTCGTACGCAAAAAGCGCTCTACCGCCTCATCCGTGAAGATGCTGCCCGCGTCGGGATTACGGAAGTGCAGCTGATGGTGCTGTATACATTGCTGAAAAAGGAATATATTCGCTTAAACGATCTAGCGGAGAAATTAAACTTGAGCAACAGCAACGTAAGCGGCACGGTCGACCGGCTTGTTGGCGCCGGCCTTGTCGTCCGGGAAACGTCGAAACAAGACCGGCGTGCTGTCATTTTGAGTTTGACAAAAAAAGGAAAAGAAACGGTGCTTGCCGCATTTGGCGAGCAGTCGGTGCTGCGCCGGCGGCTCCAGCGCATTCAGGAGCTCATTCCACCGGAAGAAATTGAGCAGTTTTTGCGGTTGCAAGATAAAGTGAAAACCATTTTACTCGGGGAGGAATAAACGGTGAACGTGAAGCGTTTGCTTGCTCTGAACATTTTCGTGCTCATTTTGCTTGTTGGTGGGGGATTTGCTGCGTATTACTATATCAATCAAACCGCGAACTATATAAAAACAGACAACGCCCGCATCGACGGCCAAATCATTCCGGTCGCTGCCCCGCTGTCTGGGAAGCTGACGTCCTGGTTAGGCACAACGGGAAAAACGTTCGCAGCTGGGGATCAAATTGGGGAAGTGTCGGACGGAAAACATACGGTCGCCATCACGGTGCCGCATCGAATGACGGTCGTGCAGCAAAATGCGGTCGAAGGTTCGTTTGTTGCTGCCGGGACGCCAATTGCGCGCGGATTTGATTTAAACGACTTATGGGTGACAGCGAACATTGAAGAAACGGATATAGAAGATGTGAAAGTCGGGCAAGATGTTGACATTTATGTGGATGCCTATCCGGATCGGAAGTTCAGCGGCAAAGTCGAGAAGCTTGGCTATGCAACAGCGAATATGTTCAGCTTGCTGCCAAGCTCGAACGCAACCGGCAACTACACAAAAGTGACCCAAGTCATTCCGGTGACGATTTCGATTGACAACTACAGCGGGGCCGGACTTGTGCCGGGCATGAACGTCACCGTTCGCATTCATAAGTAGGTGATCAGTGATGTCTACATTTGTCATTACCTATATCATCTTTGCCGTTTTCGTTCTGGCGGCCCTCAATATTGCGCTTCGCCGGCGCAAACCGGCTTCAGCTGCGGTTGAGACGCCAGGCGGTGCAAGGGCGGATGTGCGTCCAGCCGCCTCGTCCGGACAAAGTCAAGGTGGGCTTGGCGACATCGGCAGCCGCGGCAAAGTGGTGACGACCGTCATGCTTGGGGCGTTTGTCGCCATTTTGAACCAAACGCTGATCAACGTCGCCTTGCCTCATATGATGCAAGATTTCAACGTTGAGACATCAACGATTCAATGGCTCGTGACAGGATATATGCTTGTCAACGGCGTGCTCATTCCGATCAGCCCGTTTTTAATCGCCAAGTTTCCGGCGAAGACGTTGTTTGTTTCCGGCATGTCGTTTTTCACCATTGGCGCGTTTGTCTGTTCAATTGCCCCAACGTTTGCGATCATGCTCGCGGGGCGGCTGACGCAAGCGGTCGGGGCCGGCATTATTATGCAGCTCATGATGGTGATGATGTTGTCGATTTTCCCACCAGAACGCCGCGGGGTGGCGATGGGAACGGTCGGGATCGCCATGATGTTCGCGCCGGCGGTCGGACCGACGCTTTCCGGCTGGCTTGTTGAACATTATACGTGGCGTCTTTTGTTTTATGTTGTGTTGCCGATTGCCATTGTTGATCTCATCCTCGCCTCTCTTTGGCTGAAAAAAACACCGCGCCAAGGAAACCCGGTTCTCGATGTTCAAGGGGCGATCTACTCGACGATTGGATTCGGCGGCGTCTTATACGGGTTCAGCGAAGCCGGAAGTAAAGGATGGGGACAGGTGGAAGTCGCTGCCTCGCTTGTTGTTGGCTCTTTGTTTCTCGTTTTGTTCACATGGCGGTCGCTCCGTTCGGAGTATCCCGTGTTAAATTTCCGTGTGTTTCGCTATCCGGTATTCACGCTGTCAACGGTGATCGGTTCGGTCATTAATATGGCCATGTTTGCGGCGATGGTGCTGCTTCCGGTGTACTTGCAAAATTTGCGCGGCTTTACGCCGCTCGACGCCGGTTTGCTTATGCTGCCCGGGGCGATTGTAATGGCGATCATGTCACCCATTTCCGGTTGGGTGTTTGACCGCATCGGCGCGCGGGCTCTTGCCATTGTCGGATTGGTGATTACCGCTATTACGACATGGGAATTCAGCCAACTGACGATGGACACCCCATATAGTCATTTAATTTGGCTTTACATTTTCCGCATGTTCGGCATGTCCATGCTTGGGATGCCGATTATGACAGAAGGGTTAAACGCCTTGCCGCGTCATCTATACAGCCACGGTACGGCGATGGCGAACACGCTCCGGCAGGTGGCTGCGTCGCTCGGCACAGCGTTTTTAGTCACCGTCATGTCTAACCGGGCAAAATTTCATGTGGAAAATTACCGCAATGAAATGACAGAAAACAATCTGTTGTTTATGGATTTGGTCGGGCAACTGAAACAGGCGATTCCGAGCGACGAAGCGATCGCACAGCTGCTGTACGGGCTTGTCCAGCAGCGCGCGACGGTAGAAGGGATTAACGACGCCTTTTTCGTCGCGACCGGCTTGACAGTGTTGGCACTGATGCTCGCGTTCTTCTTAAAAGGAAAAAAACATAAATCGCCGTCGGCGTAAGCGAACGAAAGCGGCTTGACCGGCCGCTTTTTTTTTTGCCGCTGCCGGCGTGGCGATAGACGAAAACAAACGGCCGTTTGCGAATTGTATAACCGCAGCGGATTTTCAGGGGGGATACAATAGTGGAGCCGCAAAGCAGGCAACAAGTGAGACAAACAAGACGAAGACAGCGTTGGCTGCGGATGTTGTGTGCGCTTGCTTTCGCTTTGGCCGTTGCCGTCGCCGCGCTCCATTGGATGATTGCCCGGCAAAACATTGCCGCGCTAAACAAACCGTTGCCGGCCGCGACGATCATTTATGATGAACACGGGCGTCCAGCGAGCAAGCTCGCGGCGGCGAATATCGAAGAAGTGTCGATCGAACGGGTGCCGGACCATTTCCTTCAGGCGATCGTCGCTGTGGAAGACCGCCGCTTTTACGAGCATAACGGCGTCGATTACTACGGATTTTTGCGCGCGATGTGGCGCAACATTCGCGCGCGGGCGTGGGTGGAAGGCGGCAGCACGATTACCCAGCAGTTGGCGAAAAACGTCTTTTTGACGAACGAAAAGACGTTGGTGCGCAAATGGAACGAATGGTTGATCGCGCAAAAAATCGAGCGCACGTACAGCAAACAAGAAATTTTAGAAATGTACATCAACCGTGTCTATTTCGGCGCGGGAGCGTGGGGAGTAGCGAGCGCGGCGAAAACGTATTTCGGCAAAGACGTTTCCGACTTGACGCTCAGCGAGTCAGCCATGTTGGCCGGTCTCGTGAAAGCGCCATCCGCCTTATCACCGCTCCGCCATTACGACAAGGCGGTCGCCCGGCGCAATGTCGTCTTGTCGCTTATGAAAGAACAAGGCTATATCGATGAACAAGAATGGGCCGCCGCGAAAAATGAGCGCATCGCCATTCAACAGGAACCGAAGCGCGATCCATACGCCGGGAAGTATCCGTATTATGTCGATGAGCTGATCCGCGAGGCGATTACGCGCTATGGGCTGACGCAAAGCGATGTCCTTTCCGGCGGACTGCGCATTTACACGGAGCTTGACCCCCGCATGCAGCAAGCGCTTGAAGCCGTGTATGCCGATGACTCGCTCTTTCCGTCAAGCCCGGACGGTGTGCTTGTGCAAAGCGGCGCCGTGCTGCTTGATCCGAAAACAGGCGGAGTGAAGGCGCTTGTTGGCGGCCGCGGCCGCCATGTGTTTCGCGGCTTTAACCGCGCCACCGAGCTTCGCCGCCAGCCCGGGTCGGCCATCAAACCGCTCGCGGTGTACACACCGGCGCTTGAACAAGGATACGAACCGTTTTCGCTGCTTAAAGACGAGCCGCTCAATCTTGGCGGCTACCGCCCGCAAAACTACGATCACACATACCGCGGCACGGTGACAATGTATGAAGCGGTCATTCATTCCCTCAACGTGCCGGCCGTCTGGCTGTTACATGAGATCGGCCTCGACAAAGGAATGGATGCGCTGCGCCGGTTCGGCTTGCCATTGGAAAAAGAGGACCGCCAGCTTGGCATTGCGCTCGGCGGCATGTCCCGCGGCGTCTCGCCGCTCGAGATGGCCGAAGCGTACGCGGTATTCGCGAACGACGGCGTCCGCCCGGACGGCCATCTCATTACGAAAATCGTCGACGCTTACGGTCATGAGGTGGCGGAATGGGAGCCGGAACGGGCGGTTGTGACGTCAAAGAAAACCGCCCAACAAATGACGGTTTTGCTTGAAGGCGTCATTCGTGAAGGAACCGGGAGACGGGCCGCCATCCCCGGCCGGGAGCTTGCCGGCAAAACTGGATCGACGGAAATGACGATTCCCGGCATCGATGGGGTGAAAGACCAATGGATGGTCGGCTATACGCCGCAGCTCGTCGGTGCGCTTTGGCTTGGCTACGACCGGCCGGATGGCACCCACTATTTGACGACAACGAGCGGGGAAACAGCGGCGGTCATTTTTCGCCACATCATGGAGAAGGCGCTGGTCGGTCAACCAGCCGCCCGCTTTTCATTGCCGCTTGTGAAAAAAGAGGAACAAAAACGCAAAAAGCATGATCAACCAACATCCGAATCCGCGCCGCCAAAGGCGAAAGAAAAGAAGGAAAAACCGCACCCGCCCGGCCATGAAAAAACCAAAAACAAAAAGGAGAAAAAAGGAAAAAGTAAGGAAAAAGGACATGGCGGCAAACATGACTAGCGATGGCCAACGGTGGTCTTCCCCTCTTTTTGCGCGCATATACATAAAGACAAGCGCATGAAAAAGGGGGGAGCGCCATGGCGTATTTCGGCTCGAAAGGATGGCTCGTGGCTGAGTTGAAAAAGGCAGGCATCACCCGTCATCCGGTCGGACGGAAAAAAATTGAGACATACAAGGCAACGGAGCTGTACGGGTTATACCGCAAGTATGTACAAAAGGCACGTTAAGCTGGACGGAACGATCCGGCTTCTTTTTTTGGGGCAACCTACAAGGGAAAGGAGGGAGGCGCACCCGTTGGTTGACAAGAGAGGGACCGCGCCGGAAGCGATGAAGAAAAAACGGTTTACGGTAGCAGAAGGGGAAACGATTGCCGCCTGTTTAGCGCGAATGAAGCAAGAAGGATACCGCCCGGTCCGGCGCATCGAGCAGCCGATTTTCCGCGAAGTGGAAACGAATGGCGAAACAACGGTCGAGCCGTGCGGGCGCATCATTGAGTTTGAGGCAGTGCGCGACGAGCCATAACGGGCGGTTGTTGGCTTCGCCATAGGCTGAAGGCACGGCCGCAAGTTCACCGGCCGCGGCGACAGGGGCGAAAGAATCCGCCAAAAAACCGGCCAAGAAGTTTTTTTCGATGGTCGCCGCCTATACAAAGCACGATATGGATCCGCCAAAAAAAAAACCGGAAAGGGGGTTCCTTTCCGGTCTAGCGGTGCGGCCATTCGCGCGTTTTCCTCGCCTCCCGGTGATCGCCGGTCGGGTTGCCGCTTGATGCTTCATAGCCAACTTGGTACACATAATGTTTCGGGGCGTGAATGACGTTATCCATCCGGTATTGATCTAGGTCGTCCTGGAATTGCCGCTTGCTTTCTTGTTCACTCATCGTTGCACCCCCTTACCGATATGGCCGGCCGCGTTTATTAGGGTGCGCCATCAAGGTGTGCTTTACTCAAAAGCCGTTGATCGTCATGCCGCCGTCGACAAACAGTGTTTGGCCGGTCATGTAGCTCGATGCATCAGAAGCGAGGAACACAGCCGGACCGACGAGCTCAGGCAGCTCGCCAATCCGCTTGAGCGGGGTGACGGCCAAAATGTCGTTGACATACGTTTCGTCTTCAAGCAGTGCTTTTGTCAGCGGTGTCCGGAAATACCATGGGCCGATGGCGTTAACACGTATACCGTAGCGCCCCCACTCAAACGCCAACACTTTCGTCATTTGGATGAGCGCCGCTTTGGTGGCCGCATACACGACGCCGGTGCGCAAGGCGACGTAGCCGGCGACAGAAGCCATGTTGATGATGTTTCCACCTTGCTCTTGTTCTTTCATCACGCGTCCGGCTTCTTGTGACACGAGAAACGCCGATTTTAAGTTCGTATTGATGATCGTCTCCCACTCATGGTCCGTCACATCCAAAGCCGGAGTGCGGATATTCATGCCGGCGTTGTTGACCACGATATCAAGCGAGCCGGCTTGTTGTTTGACGTCAGCGACCGCGTCGTGCACGGCTTCTCGGTCGGTGACATCAAGCGGATATATGTACGCATTTCGACCGAACCGTTCGATATGGCCTGCCGTTTCTTCCAAATCCGATTTCGTGCGGGCGATAAGCGCTACATCGGCTCCGGCTTCGGCAAACCCGATCGCGACCGCCCGGCCGATGCCGCGTCCGGCTCCGGTCACGAGCGCCGTTTTTCCATCTAAGCGAAACGAAGGCAAAAACATTGGAGTCTCCCCTTTCAGCATCATCGGTACATCCCCATGATAGCATGACCGACCGCTGCCGCCAATCGTTGGAATGAGCCTCTGGCAAGAAGCGGGAAGTGTACGTTGCAGACAGCGCCCCATCCCGTTACAATAAAAAGGAGAACAACATATAGACAAGGGGATGACACAATGATTCATTACACATGGGCGACCCGACCGACGGTCAAAAAGGTGAAATGCATCCATACCAACGCCGAAAAGTATATTGTCAACAACGTGTTAACGCCGGGAAACGTGTACGATGTCAAAAATGAAACAGAGGAATTTTATTTTGTCGTCGACAACAGCGGGAAAGTCGGCGGGTTTTACAAAGATTACTTTGAAGAAGTCAAGTGACCGCCCAAGCGGCGAAAAAAAAAAACGGATGCGCGGCCACGCATCCGTTTTTTTCTCAGCCGGCGGCGCTCTGTTCCGAAGCCGGCGGCTGCACCCGGCCCGCGGGCAACGTGACCGTCAACGTCGTTCCTTTTTGAACGGCGCTTTCGATCGTCCACGTGCCGCCCATTTGCTCAATAATTTTGACGGCGACCATAGTGCCAAGGCCGGTTCCTTTTTCTTTTGTGCTGAAATACGGCTCGCCAAAGCGGCGCACTTGTTCTTTCGTCATGCCGATGCCGTTGTCGACAATCGTGATGACGACCGCCCCGCCTTGCCTATGCGCCGAAATGTGGAGCCGGCCGCCGTCCGGCATCGCTTCGATGCTGTTTTTCGCTAAATTGAGGAAGCACTGTTGAAAATATTGTACATTGCCGATGACGACACCATGTTTCAAGGAAGAGGAAATTTCGATCGAATGCATATGGGCGAGCGGCTGAATCATTTGGATGACTCTCTGCAGCTCAACGGCGACATCAATCGGTTCCGTCTTTTTTGGCGCCGGTTTGGCGAACGTCAAATAATCATGAATGATCGCTTCCGCTCGCTCGACTTCTTCTAAAGCGATGCGAATGTACCGCTCCTCCGTTTCGCGCGGCATCGGCCTAGTTTGCAACAGCTGGATGAATCCTTTCACGACCGTAAGCGGGTTGCGAATTTCATGCGAAATGCTGGCAGCAAGCTGACTGACGATCTCCATTTTTTCCATCTTCATCAGCTCCACCCGGGCGAGCTGCGCCTCATGGAGCGTCTCCATGACATAGGCGGCAAACATCATGACAAACGGCGGCATAAGAATGAAATAGACGATATACGGTTTCGTCACCGGAAAATCAGCGATGATGATGGCGACAAACGTTGTCAGCACCGCCAGCAAAAACGTCAGCCAAAGTGTAGTGAACAGCTTGGCAGGCCGGGGCAGCCGCTGAAACAGTGGCGAGACGGCCGACGCTGCCACGAACATAATGGCATAGACAACAACTGTGAGCGGCTGAAATCCGTACAAGATCGTGCGCGCCAGCATGGACACGGCAAAAAGCACCGCCCCAACCGCGCTGCCGCCATAGAGCGTTCCGAGCAAAAACGGAATTTGCCGGAAATCGTGGATGCACGTTGGATCCACGTAAATGGGAAATTTCATGCAGAGGACGGAGGCCAGCGCCATGCAAACGGCCAGCAGCGCCCGGCTGTACAACGGTTTGCGCTGAATCGCCGCACTATGGTCGTAAATGAAGGAAAAGGCGAACACCGTGACCAAAATGTAAAACAAATTGTTAAGGACGTGCTGGTTGATATAGAAACCTGCCATACAAAAAAATCTCCTAACTCAATGTGCATCATCGCCTCTCATTATATCGGAAAGAGAAGAAAAGAAAAATAGATTTGTTATGCCCGATCTTTTGGCAGCCAGACGGCTAGGGCGCCAAGGAGCGGCAGCGCGCTGCAAAGCCGCATGAGCGTGCCAAGCGACGATAAATCGGCGATTTTGCCAAGCACCACCGCCCCGAGCGCTCCCATGCCAAACGCCAAGCCGACAATGAGTCCGGACGCCATGCCGACATGGTTGGGCAGCAGCTCTTGGGCGTAGACGACAAACGTCGCAAAACTTAATGACAATACAAACCCGGCGATGAGCAAGATCGGCAGCGCCAACGAAAGCGGCACGTGCGGCAAGGCGAGCGCAAACGGCGCGGTGCCAAGCGTCGACCAGATGATCAAGTTTCGTTTGCCGAACCGGTCGGCGATCGGCCCACCGGCGAGCGTGCCGACCGCGCCGGCGATCATAAAAGCGAACAAGTACACTTGCGCCTCGCGCACCGAGATGTGGGCCGTTTCCATAAGATAGAACTGATAATAGTTCGAGATGCCGGCCGAGTACCACGAGCGGGCGAACACTAAAAAGACGAGCAGCACGAGCGCAAATATGACCGGCCGCCCGGAATCGGTGCGCTGCGCCGTCTTTTTTGTTTTGCCCGGCGTTGACGGGCTGCCAAGTTCATGCCCATACCATTGCGAGACGCGCCAAAGCAGAGCAATGCCTGCCGCCGCGGCGAGGGTAAACCACGCCGCACCCTTTTGGCCGAACGGTACGAAAACCAAGGCGGTGAACAATGGCGCCAACGCCCCCCCGGTATTGCCCCCGACTTGATAAATCGATTGGGCGAACGCCCGCCGCGCTCCGGCCGCCAAGTAGACGACGCGCGCCCCTTCCGGGTGGAAAACGGCCGAGCCAAGCCCGACGAGCAGCACGGATAACAAGACAAACCAAAAGTTCGGCGCCAGCGCGAGCCCGGCCATGCCAAGCAAACTCGCCGCCATGCCGAGCGGCAAAAAGCGCGGCGATGGCGTCCGGTCCGTCCATAAGCCGACGACCGGCTGCATGATCGATGACGTCATGTTTAAGGCGAACGCAATCCAACCGATTTGCGTATACGACAGCTCCATCGTCGACCGCAAAATCGGAAAGAGCGCCGGGATGACCGCCTGCATCGCATCGTTCAAAAAGTGGCCGAGGCTGATGGCGAACAAAATCGGGTAGACGGTCATGCCGACGGCGCCGGCTCGTTCCGAGTGAGCGTTCATGAAACCCCCCCGTTTCTGCATGAGTTCTCTGTTTTAATATTTTCATTATAATGGATTTTTTAACACTTTCAATTCCCTTCTTGCGGACGGTCGTTTGCATGACCGATATATGCGGCGGCCATCGTTGACAACCACTACTGATTCATCGGCCACTTCTCCTGTTTCCTCATTCATTTGGTAAGACATTGTAGTTAGTATGCTTTTTGGGAAATCAATCCATTTCCCGACGGAAAACGGATCATGCCGGCCATCGGGGACAATAACACCAAAAACGGCTTTGCCAAGGAGGGCGAGACGGTGAAATGGCTTCAACTCACTCTTGAGCTTGTCATCGGGTTTGTGTTGCTGTTTGCGGTGGTAAAAATCGCCGGCAAAAAGCTGATCAGCCAAATGAGCCCGTTTACGTTTATTGCTGCGGTAGTGCTTGGCGAGCTGCTCGGCAATGCGCTATATGACGATCATATTCATCTTTGGTACATCATATATTCCATTCTCCTTTGGGGAGCGATGTTATTGGCGGTGGAATATGCGAGCCAAAAGTGGCTGTCGTTTCGCTTATGGAGCGAAGGAAAGCCGACCGCGCTCATCCGCGATGGCATTCTCGACTACGAAGCGCTGAAAAAAAGCCGCCTGACGTTCAACCAGCTGCAAAGTTTGCTTCGCAAACATGAAACGTTTTCGCTTCGTGAAGTGGCGTTTTGTTATTTGGAAGCGGATGGGGAAATTAGTGTATTGAAAAAAGCCGATTACCAAAAAACGACGCGCGAAGATTTCAAACTGTTGCCCCACCCCGTCTATGTGCCGGTGACGGTCGTCCGCGACGGCCAGCTGCTCGCCGATGAGCTGGCCGAACTCGGAAAAAATGAGGAATGGCTGAAGGCTGAGCTGCGCAAACAAGGGATTGCTTCTTGGGAAGACGTATTGATTGCCGAGTGGCTCGAAGGCGACGGTCTGTTTGTGCAGACGTACCAATCGGCTGCGGCGGTGCCGAACGGGTTAAAGGTGTAGCAAGCAGCAACGAATCCGGCAGGTGCTGGATTCTTTTTTATTTTGGAAAAAACCGTTGTTGTTTTTCTGTTTTAAGTGTACTATTAGTGATAGTACGGTGATGACAAAGGAAGGAGGAGGGGAGATGTTTGAGCTCGATTGGCGAAGCCGTCAGCCGATTTACGAGCAGCTGATGGAAAAAATGAAGGAAATGATCATTCGTGAGCTATGGCAGCCGCACGATCAGCTGCCATCCGTTCGAATGATGGCGAAACAGCTGATGGTCAATCCGAATACGATTCAAAAAGCGTACCGGGAACTGGAGCGCGACGGCTGGATTTATTCCGTTCCGGGAAAGGGAAGTTTCGTCGCGCCACGCCCGAAGCAGCCAAACACGGAGGCGATTGCCGCCGTTCGCGACCAAGTCATCCGCCTTGTTAAGGAAGCGCGGTTTTTAGGGGTGCCGAACGAGCAGTTATGGCAATGGATTCGAGAAGGAGAGAAAGAGGGGGAGAGCGATGATTCAACTAAAGAACGTGACGAAAACGTTTGAGCGGTTTGCGGCCGTCAACGGCGCCGACATGACCGTGCCGAACGGGGCGATTTACGGGCTGCTGGGGCCGAACGGGGCCGGGAAGACGACGCTGTTGAAACTGATGGCCGGCATTCTCCGCCAGGACAGCGGAACGATTATGATCGATGGCGAAGATGTATGGGAAAACGTGCGCATCAAGCAACGGCTGTTGTTTTTGCCGGATTTTGTCTACTTTTTTCCGCACGCCACGATCCGGCAAATGGCCGCCTTTTACGAACGGATGTATCCGTCGTTCAGCCGCGCGCGGTTTGTTGAGCTGAAATCCATGTTTGCGCTTGACCCGGACAAAAAAATCCAGCAGTTTTCGAAAGGGATGCAGCGCCAGGCGGCGTTTTGGCTCGCCTTTTCCGTCCGTCCGGACGTGCTCATTATGGATGAGCCGCTTGACGGGCTCGACGCATTCGTCCGCCGATATGTGAAACAACTGTTCATTGACGAAGTGGCCGAACGCGGCATGACCGTGGTGATTTCCTCCCACAATTTGCGCGAGCTTGAAGACTTGTGCGACATCGTCGGATTGATGGCGGAAGGGGCGGTGCGAATGGAGCGCGACTTGAACGAGCTGCGCGCCGGGATGCATAAAATTCAAGTTGCGTTTCGCGGCGGGTTTCCGCGGGAGTTGGCGGAACGCCTGGACGTCGTGCATCGCGAGGAGCGCGGCAGCATCACCCTGCTTGTCGTTCGTGGCGAGAAACGATCCATCGAAGAAACGGTGCGTTCGTTTGCCCCGCTCATTCTTGACGTCCTGCCGCTGTCGTTGGAGGAAATTTTTGTGTATGAAATGGGGGGAGCTGCTCATGTCCGCGAAACGATTGTCGGCTAATCGCGCTATGTGGGGACAAAACATGCGGCAAGTCAGCTGGGTGGCAGTGGTTCATTTGTTGTTTTGGCTCGCTGCCATCGTCTTGCCGATGGGGTTGGCGTATTCGCAATACGATCCGAAAAACGGGGAAATCCCACGCTGGGAGACGGTGTACGATATTTCCAACGGCTTTGAGGCGCTCATTGCCTGGTTTGCTCCGATGTTGGCGTCCGCCGCGGTGCTCCGCTACATGCAAGACAAGCGAGCGGCTGATTTGATCCACAGCTTGCCGATCCGCCGTACGGAGCTGCTTGCCGGGCAAATGGTGTATGGTTGGCTCATGCTTGTCTTGCCGCTGTTGACGGCGGCATTGGCCGCTGTCGGCTGCTTGTACGGGCTTGATCTCCCATGGCCGATCGGCGCGGCGGACGTATGGCGATGGTTCGGAGAAACGTTGGTGATGGAAACGCTCATCTTTGCGCTTGGCATTGTGGTGGGCGTTCTTGTCGGCCAATCGGCGCTTCATGTCGCGCTGACAACTATTTTTCTCTTTTTTCCGGCCGGCATCATGGTTCTGATAGTTAGCAACTTGTCGCTGTTGTTATACGGATTTCCGGATATGTACTATTTATCGAGTGAACTCGATCAATGGGTGATGCCGATTCGCTATGCGATGTTGGCACATCAGGCGATGAGCGCGGGGGAAGCCGGGCTGTTGCTGCTGCTGTCGCTTCTGTTTTTCGGGTTGTCCATTTGGCTGTACGAGCGGCGGCCGACGGAAGCGGCCGGGCAGGCGCTTGCGTTTCCGGTGCTCCGTCCGCTGTTTGTGTACGGCGTGGCGTTTTGCTCGTGGCTTGTCGGCGGCTTTTATTTCGGGCAGATTGAACGTGCGTGGGGATGGATTGCATTTGGCTATGTTGCGTTTTCGCTTATCGGTTATGCCATGGCGCAAATGGTCATTGCCAAAACGTGGCGCGTCTTCCGCCGGTGGAAAGGGTATGTCGCCTTTGCGGCGGCTATGGTGGCTGTCGTATGGTGCGTCCGCTTGGATATCACCGGCTACGAGCGGCGCGTGCCGGCCATCGAGGACATCCAGCAAGTGTATTTTGGCCAGTCGGTGTACGCATTTGAACATCCGGAAGAGGTTGGCCGTTCGTTTGAGGAATATGATCAGTTTTTGCGCAGCGAAGAAAACGTGAAGGCGGTCAGGGCGTTCCATCAGCAGCTTGTGCACGATCAGCCGAGAGTGGCGCGCTTTGAAACCGTACAGCCGGTCGCCATTGGCTATGTGTTAAAAGACGGGACGCGCCTCCTTCGCCGCTATGAGGTGCCGGTCGAGCCGTATATGCCGCATTTTCGCCGCATTATGGAGTCGGACGAATATAAGCAGCAACGCTATTTATTGCTTCGCCCAAGCGGCTATGCGCCCATCCGTCAAGTGACAATCCGGAACATCAACACAGGGCGCGACGTTGTCGTGTTGGCTGAGCCGGAGGAAATTGAATCGTTTATCGAGGCGCTAAAACAAGATTTATGGAATGAGACGGCGGACAATATGACGGTTGGCGTGCATACCGCGCAAGGGGAAATCGAGCTGCTGCAAAGCGACGGCGATTCGTTCGCCATGGTACTCGCTGATGGCTATACACATGTGCGCCAATGGCTGAAAGAGCGACGCGTGTGGGACAACATCACCGATCATAGGGTGGAGTGATGAACGCGGGCAAAGGACGATCCTTTGCCCGTTTGTCATTAAGATGCCGTCTTTTTCCGCCGCCAAAGCCATGCCATACACAAATCAAGCGCCCAAAGAACGATCAGAAGAAACAAAATAAACAGTTCAGGCGTTTCCATCACCCGGAACGGATTGAGCACGTTATGAAACGATTGGTACAACCTTAGTCCTAACAACAAGTCCGTCCCTACGGCTGTTCCACCTAACAGCAGCATAAAGGCGAGTGAGATGAAGACAACTTTCAATGCAAGCCACCTGCCGCTTTTTCGCTTAGTGTTCGCTGGCGAAGGAGGAATGATGCGCCCTCGTATACACTTTTGGCGGATTGCCTATAATGGAGGATAAAAATGACACGGAGCAAGGAGGAGAGGGGCATGTTGTTCCAGTGGGGAATGCGCCGGCAAAAAGGGCAGATGAACGACGGCGTGCAGCAAGAAGGAGCCGATCATAGCGGTGAAGCGACCGATGTTCCGCAAGAACCGATGTCGGCGGAACTTTCGGTCAACATCGACATTATCCGCCATGCGACCGGAGAAAGCAGTGATGTTGTCATTCGCCGTTTTTCGCTCGGGCACGAAAAACAAGTAAAAGCGGCTGCTGTCTTTGTCGACGGGCTCGTCGATGAAAAAAATGTATACGAATTTTTGCTCATGCCGCTGCTGGAAGCGTCGTTTCCGCTCGCCCTTGAGGAACGGGAGCGGTTTCAATGGATCGAAAAAAAGCTTGCCGCCGTCGGCGGCGTGAAACATGTCGCCGAGTGGAAGCAGCTGTTTTTTGATCTGTTTTCCGGGGCGACCTTGATCTTGATTGATGGGGCGCCGTTTGCTGTCAGCGCGAGCACAAAAGGCGGCCAATACCGCGCGATTGAAGAACCGCAAACGCAAATCGCCGTCCGCGGCCCGCGCGAAGGGTTTACGGAATCATTGCGCACGAATACGGCGATGATCCGCCGCCGCATCAAAAATCCGAACCTTTGGCTGGAAACGATGCAAATCGGTACGGTGACGCAAACGGACGTTGCCATCATGTATGTGAAAGGAATTGTCAATGACAAGATCGTGGAAGAAGTGAAAGCGCGCCTCCGCCGCATCGACATCGACGGCGTGCTTGAGTCCGGCTATATTGAGCAGCTGATCGAGGATCAAACGTTTACGACATTCCCGACAATCTACCATACCGAACGGCCCGATATTGTCGCCGCCAATTTGCTCGAGGGACGGGTGGCGATTTTGGTCGAAGGGACGCCGTTCGTCCTTATTGCACCGGCGTTGTTTATTCAGTTTTTCCAAGCGGGCGAAGATTATTATGCCCGGTTTGATATTTCCACCGCTCTTCGTTTTTTGCGCGTCTTGATTTTCTTTATTTCGCTCATCGCCCCGGCCATTTACATCGCCGCGACGACGTTTCATCAAGAGATGATCCCGACCCAGCTTGTGATTGCCGTCGCCGCCCAGCGCGAGGCGGTGCCGTTTCCGGCGTTCGTTGAGGCGCTTATCATGGAAGTGACGTTTGAAATTTTGCGGGAGGCCGGCGTCCGTTTGCCGCGCGCCATCGGGCAGGCGGTGTCGATCGTCGGGGCATTAGTCATCGGCCAGGCGGCGGTTGAGGCCGGATTCGTCTCGTCGGCGATGGTCATCGTCGTTTCGATTACCGCCATTGCGAGCTTTGCGACGCCGTCGTTTGCCATTGCCATTTCGGCGCGGCTCATTCGCTTTGGCCTCATGTTTTTGGCGGCGATGTTCGGATTTTACGGCATTATGATGGGCATTTTGGTGATGACGATTCATCTATGCAGCTTGCGTTCGTTCGGCGTCCCGTACATGTCGCCGCTCGCTCCGTTTACGCCGTCGAACATGGGCGATACGCTGTTCCGCGTTCCGACATGGATGTTCCGCGAACGGCCGCGCCTGATGAGCCAAAAAAATATCGTCCGTCAGTCGGGTGACCAAAAACCGACACCACCAGCGCCATCGCGCCAGGAGAAGGGGGATGGATCATGAAACGGCCGCTCGCCATGTTCATACCGCTTACCGCCTGTGTCTGCTTGCTTGCGGGTTGTTGGAGTCAAAAGGAATTAACCGATTTGGCGTTTGTCATCGCCGTTGGCCTCGATAAGGCGGAAGACGGTAACTATTTAGTTTCGTTTCAAGTCGTCAACCCGGGCAACGTTGCCGGGGCGACGCAGCGCGGCGGAGGGGCAGCCGGCGTGCCGATATCGATTTATACATCGACCGGGGACAGCTTGACCGAAGCGAGCCGGAAGGCGTCGGAAAAAGTATCACGTCTCCTGTACTATGCCCATACGAACTTGGTCGTCATCGGCGAAGAGTTGGCACGCGAAGGGGTGGACGGGTTGTTCGACGCGATGGAGCGGCACCATCAGTTTCGGACGACCGCCCGCCTTGTCATCGCCCGCGGCCATTCGGCGAAGGAGGTGCTCTCGATGTTGACGCCGATCGATAAAATTTCCGCCAACCAAATTATTAAAACGCTTGAGTTTTCTGAGATGGCGTGGGGACACACGATCCATACCGATGTTTGGTTGACGATCCGCAGCATTGCCTCATCCGAGAGAAATCCGGTGGTGACCGGCGTCACCATTGAAGGTGATCCCGAGAAAGGGAAGCGGCAGGAAAATGTTCAGTCATCTGTGCCGGACACCCGCCTCAAGTTAGCCGGGCTTGCTCTGTTTAAACAAGACCGCCTCGTCCGTTGGGTGAACGGGTCGACAGCAAGAGGCGTGCTTTGGGTGCTTGACCGCATTCATCAAACCAATCTCACCATTCCGTGGGAAGGAAAAAAGGAAGTGATCGGCTATCGGACAGTGCGGGCGAAAACAAATGTGGAGGCGAAAGTAAAAAACGGCCGACCGGCTGTTTTCGTCCATATCGAGGCGGAGGGGGACATCAACGAGGCCCGCGTTCCCATTAACTTAGCCGATGCCGGCGTTTTATTCCGGTTAGAAAAGGAACTTGAACGCAACGTCAAGCAGGAAGTCACAAAAGCCATTGAAGCGGCCCAACGCGAAAAAACGGATATTTTCGGGTTTGGCGACGCTGTTCACCGCGCGGCCCCACGCTTCTGGAAGGACATCGAGAAAGAGTGGCACGACCGCTATTTTCCCGAACTGGATGTCACCGTAACGGCCGATATCTATATCCGCCGCACCGGGTTGCGGAATAAGCCATATGTGGAAAAAGAATAAATCATCGCCGGTGCAGCCGGCATGGGGGAGTTGACTAGACAAAGGCGGTGAATTCGGTTGGAACGCGTCAAAGTCAATGCACGACAAATGTTTGTCCTCATTGTGCTGTTTGAACATGGCAGCGCCATCGTCATTCCGCTTGGCGTGAGCGCCAAGCAAGACGTATGGATCGCCATTTTGCTTAGTTTGGCGCTCGGGCTGCTGCTTTTTTTCGTGTACCGCCGCTTGTTCGAGTACTATCCGAACGAGCCGCTGACCGCGTATATGCAGCACATCGTCGGGGCGCCGCTCGGCAAGCTGTTGGCTGTTGTCTATATTACCTATTTTCTTTATATTGCCGCCCGCGTGCTGCGTGATTTCGGCGAGCTGCTGCTGACGTTCGCCTATCCTGAGACGCCATTGTTTGTGTTAAACGCCATTATGGCGCTGGCGATCATGTATGGCGCCTATAAAGGGTTTGAAGTGTTGGTGCGCACCGGCGAACTGTTTTTGACAGTGCTTTACTTTTTGGCGTTCGCCGGATTTGCCCTTGTTTTTGTTTCCGGGCTGGTGGACGTAACCCAGCTGCAGCCCGTGCTTGAGGAAGGATGGAGGCGGGTATGGAAAACGGTGTTCACCGAAACGCTGTACGTGCCGTTTGGCGAGATGATCGTGTTTACGATGCTGTTTCCGTATCTCAACAACCCGGTGAAAGTCGGACGGGTCGGGATAACCGGCATGGTGCTCACGGGGTTGAACTTAGCTATTATTTCGGCCATTAATATGGCGGTTCTGGGCCCGGATGCAGCGTCACGTTCATCGTTTCCGCTGCTCGATACGATCCGCCGTGTGCAAGTGGCTCATTTTTTGGAACGGCTCGACGTCTTTTTTATGATCGCGCTCATTATCGGCGGCTTTTTTAAAGTATCGGTCTTTTTTTACGCCGGGGTTGTCGGGGCAGCCAACCTGTTTGGCGTTTCAAGCCACCAGCGGCTCGTCTATCCGCTCGGCTTGCTCGTGTTGCTGTTGTCGGTCGCTATTGCCAGCAGCTACGCCGAGCATATTCATGAAGGGTTGAAAATTGTCACCTTTTATTTGCACATTCCGCTGCAAATTATCATTCCGGTGTTGCTTCTCGTCATTGCGGTGATTCGCCGGCGGTTCAGCCAACCGACAAAATAAGAAAAACGGACTAGATGGTTTTGGCCGAAACAAGAAGGAAAATGGACGAAAAAGCGCGAATGAAACAATAGCATTGTTTCTTTTTTTGGAAACAAATAGGTTTGGTGACGACAAAAATACATCCCGAAGGCGGGGTGGAAGAAGCCCGGCGCCGGGTCGCATTGTTTGTTTCAGGAAGCCGGTGTCGGCTGAGGACTATAGATTCTACTATTAAAGAAAAAGGGTTGAACGATGGTGAAAGCGAATGTACAGGCGATCGACCAGCTAGACGCGGAGCAGTTGGGCAGCGGCATGATGATTACGGACCGCCGTTTTTTCATTCTCGCGGTCAGCGAGCGAATGACACAGCGGCTCGGATTTGCCAAGGACGAATTGATCGGGCGGCCGGCTCGTTCTCTTTTTCCGGCGGAACGGTCTGCCGGCTTGTTTGACCATATTGCCCAGGCAGTGAAAAAGGACGGATATTGGCAAGGAGAGGCGCACTATGTCGTAAAAGGGGGGCAAGTGTACGCGAGTCGGGTGAACGTTTATGCCTTGGCAGGCAGCGAGGGAGAGTGGCTTGTTTGGCATTTTGCTGAACGGGATTCTGCGCCATCTACCTTCCCTTTGGCATCGGCTGAGGTGCTGCGCACCATTTATGCCTCCGTGCCGTTTGCGGTTGTTCCCGTAGCGGCGGACGGGACGGTGCAAGACTGGGGGGACGGCGCTGAAACGCTGTTCGGGCGCCGGAAAGAGGAGGCGGTCGGCCGTCCGATATGGACGCTTTTCCGTCACAGCGGTCAAACGCCGCTCCCGTTCCCCCCTGAGAAGCGGCAGTGCGGTGAAGGAATTGTGCAACGTGAAGACGGCACGCCGGTCAATATCGCTTATGCGGTCATTCCGGTGCCGAGTTCAAGCGGGTATGTTGTCATTGCCGAAGATATCACCAAACGGAAACAAAAGGAGGCTGAGCGCCGGCGACAGGTCGAGTTGGCGAAAAAAATTCAGCACCATTTGTTGACGCCCCTTATCCAAAATAAGGCGGTGACAATGGAAGCCATTTATATTCCGTCCGATGATTTATCGGGTGATATTTATGCTTGCTACCAAATCGATTTATACCGCTACGGGGTGATCGTCATCGATGTGATGGGTCACGGTATTTCCTCGGCTTTAGTGAGCATGTTGCTTCGCTCGCTCCTGCGCGGGTTGATCGTGCGCGTCATTGATCCCGTTTCCGTGGCGAGTGAGCTGGAGAAGCATGTGCAAAATTTATTCCCGGACGAGGCGAATGACATTCGTTATTTGTTTTCGATGATTTACTTAGTGATTGATACAAAAAAACGGAAAATTGAATACACGAATGCCGGCCATCCGGCCGGGCTGCTTGTCCTTGACGACGGCAGCGTGCATGAGTTGGATAAAGGCGGTTTGGCGATTGGCAGCCCGTTTTCTTTGCCGTTTGAAAAGGGCGTGATTGATTACGGCAGACGGGCCCGGTTGCTTTTATATACGGACGGCATTTTAGAGGAAATGGATCCATCGATTTTGCAAAGCATCGAGAAAATTCGCACATGCACCCAGATGTACCGCCATTTGTCGGATAAAGGTTTCCTAGAACGGTTAATAAGCCAAGGCCCTTCGCTCGCCAGCCCGGCCGATGATATTTGTTTGTTGTCAATTACAGTCCACGGGTAGGTGGGGACAGCTTGGCGGCCAAGTGGATGGTGTGCTGCAAGGCGAGCGAGGAGGCGATTGCCGTTTGCGATTTGATCGCAGAGCAAGCCGCCCGTTTCTTTGCCGTCCGCGATGTCGAACTGTTTGTGTTGGCAGTGCACGAAGCGATTGTGAATGCTGTCAAAGCCGTTCGGCAGGCAGGACTGGAAGAAGGGACGGTTTCATTGGTTTTTTTCGTTGCGGATGATGAAGTGACAGTGGCGGTCGAGGATGACGGCGGCGGCATTCCAAAGGAAACGATGAAGCAGCTTGGCGGAAAAACGCTCGCCGATGTGCTCCTGGCTGAATCGGGACGCGGACTATTGCTTATTCACGAAATTATGGATGCGATGGCTCTAGTGGAGCGTGCGGGCGGTCGGCGGATGCTGGTAATGAAAATGCAAAGAGAGGCAACATAGATCGTTTTAGCCCGGCGGCCCGATGAACGCGGGGGAGCGGGGCATGGCTGGTCAACGATAGGAGGATATGATGAAACAGCATCGGTTGTCGTTTGAACTGGAAATGGTTACGGAGCCTGCATACGAGTGCATTAAGTTGACCGGGCGGCTTGCTTATGATACGCAGCTTGCCGCGGAACAGAAGCTGGCGATGGCGGCAGCCGCCGTCAAGCGCCACCTTGTCATGATCGATGTAAGCGGCCTCCAGTTTTTGGACAGCACAGGATTGGCGCTTCTTGTCCGCTTTTTCAAGCAAGTGGTCAGTGCCAACCGTGCGATGGCTATGATCGTCCGGGATAATGCTGTGCTAGAAAAGATTTTATTAATTGCCAAGCTTGACCGGCTATTGCCGATTGTTGCCAATGAGCAGCAGCTTCTGTCGCTCCCCCCGCTAAGCTCCCCGGGTTTTGTCAGCCAAGAGGAGCTTTATTCAGCATGGCAGCAATGTCAACTGTAGACAAGTCTCGTTGGAGCGGAGTGGTGACAAAAGAGATGGCCCGGCAGTGTTACAACCGCTGTTGGGCTAACTGTTGACGGGCAGCGCACGTTGGCGCTGCGAGACCCCGAGCGGCCATGACCGTCCGTTCGGGGTTTTTTGTTCATATGGCAAACAAGTTCTAAAGGCGCTACCGTTGTCAAAGAAATGTTTCGAGTTTAGAATAAAACTAGAAATGAAGGAAAGAGAAGGCTCGGCACCGCGGTCGGAACAGGGAGAGGAGAGTGGCGCAACGTGCGGCGAGTGCTTGTTTATTTGCGGCCGTACCGGAGATGGATGGCCTTAGCCTGGCTATTCATGTTGACAGAGCTGGCGATTGAACTTTGGCAGCCGCTACTGATGGGGAAAATCATTGATGATGGGGTGATGAAACGGGACATCACCGCCATTTTCACTTGGGGTGCCGTCATGTTTGGCGCTTCGCTGTTGGCGTTTGTTGCCGGCATCGCCAACTCATTTGCCGCTGCTTACGTCGGGCAAGAATACGGCTTTGCACTGCGGACGGCGCTGTTTGCGAACATTCAGTCGCTGTCATTGGCGCGCATTGAACAGCTGTCGGCGGCTTCACTCATTACCCGGATGACAAACGATGTCACACAGGTGCAAAACATGCTGTTTATGAGTTTGCGCATTGCCTTGCGCGCCCCGCTTCTCGTCGTCTTTGGCGTCGGGATGGCGTTCGTCGTCCATCCCCGTCTAGCGTTTATTTTGGCAGTGGCTGTTCTGCTTTCGGCCGCTTTTTTATTGTGGGTGATGAAAAAGGCGGTGTCGTCGTTTTCCGCCGTTCAGCGGGCGTTAGACCGCGTCAACGGTGTAATGCGCGAAAATTTGGCCGGTATGCGCCTCATTAAGGCGTGGATGCGGGGAACGTACGAGCAGCAGCGGTTTGCCGCGGCAAACGATGCACTGATGCAGCAGACAATGGGGGTGCTCCGTCTCGTCGAGACGATTGCGCCGGTAGTATTGTTTGTCATGAACGCGGCGATCGTCGCGGTTCTGTTTTTTGGCCGCCTCGATGTCGAGTCCGGGACGGCGAGCGCCGGGCAGGTCGTTGCCGTTGTCAACTATGCGACGAGGGCGACGGCGGCGTTATCGATGTTTACCTTCATTGCGATGGCATTGTCGCGGGCGCGGGCCTCAGCCGCCCGCCTTGCCGAACTGCTTGACGCGCCGAGAGAGCGAAACGGGACGGGCGAGACGGACGGACTGACTGTCCGGCGCGGTGAAATTCGGTTTGAACACGTTTCGTTCCGTTATCCGGACAGCGGGCATGACGCCCTTTCCGACGTATCGTTTGTCATCCGTCCGCAAGAGACGGCGGCGATTTTAGGGGCGACCGGATCCGGGAAATCGACGCTTCTTCAGCTCATTCCCCGCTTGTATGTGCCAAGCGCCGGACGGGTGTTGATTGACGGCATTGATGTGCGCGAATTCTCGGCAGCAAAGCTGCGGATGGCTGTCCGTTTCGTTCCTCAGGAAGTGCTGCTATTCTCCGGCACGATCGCCGATAATCTCCGCTTTGGCAAAGCGGAAGCGGCGATGGAGGAGCTTGTTGCGGCGGCGGCCGATGCGCAAATCCACGACACGATCGCTCGATTTCCGGACGGGTATGACGCTGTAGTTGGTCAAAAAGGCGTCAATTTATCGGGCGGGCAAAAGCAACGGCTGTCGATCGCCCGCGCGTTAGTCGGCAACCCGTGTATTTTGCTTTTGGATGACAGTACGAGCGCGCTCGATGCGGCGACGGAGGCGAAGTTGCTCGCCGCATTGCGGCGGCATGCGTGCACGACCGTGATGGTGACGCAAAAAGTGAGCACGGCGATGGCGGCCGATACGATCTTGCTTTTGGAGGACGGTCGGTTAATCGCCCAAGGAAGCCATGAACAGTTACTGGCGACAAGCGAACTGTACCGGCGAATTGTCGCCACGCAAGAAGGAAAGAGGGGATCAAGCAATGTCACTACGGCATAGCCATCACGGAGCACATCTTAGGGGGAAGCAGCGGGCGAAAAACAGCGTCGGCACATTGCGGCGGCTTTGGGCGTTTATCGCCCCACAGAGGCGGAAGCTGCTCGCGGCGGTGGCGATGGTGGTCGCAAGCTCGGCGTTGACGCTTGCCGGCCCGTACGTGATTGGCCGCGCAGTCGATTTGTATATCGTTGAGCAGAAAACGGACGGCTTTGCCGGGATGTTGCTTTTGTTGCTGGCGATTTATGCCGCCCTTGGCACAGCGACGTTTTTGCAAAACTATTGGATGGTCGACGTCGCCCAACGGACGGTGCATGCGATTAGAACGCGGCTGTTTCGCCATTTTCATGAGCTGCCGATTTCCTTTTTTGACCGCCGTCAGCAAGGTGAATTAATGAGCCGCATTACAAACGATATCGATAATATGAGCCAGACGTTTAACAGCACGGTTATCCAGGTGATTGCAAGCACGCTGACGCTCATCGGCGCGATGGCGGTGATGGTTTCGCTTAGTGTCGCTTTGACGGTCGTAACGTTCGCCGTCGTTCCGCTCATGTATGCCGGGATGCGCTGGATCACAAACCGGACGCAAAAGCGCTTCCGTGAGCAGCAGCGCGCGCTTGGCGAGATGAACGGCTTTATTGAAGAAGTTATTTCCGGCCAAAAAGTCGTGAAGCTGTTTTCCCAGGAAGAGCGCGTGGAAGCGGAACTGGCACGCAAAAACGCCGAGCTGAAACAAGCCGGGTTTTGGGCGCAAACGTATTCCGGTTTCATTCCGAAGTTGATGAACTTTTTAAACAACTTGAGTTTTGCGCTCATTGCCGGCATCGGCGGATGGCTTGCAGCGAAGGGAACCGTGTCAGTCGGAACGATCGTCGTATTTGTTGAATATGCCCGCCAGTTTACCCGCCCGCTCAACGACTTGGCGAACCAATGGAACACCCTGTTGTCCGCGTTGGCTGGTGCGGAGCGGGTGTTGGAAATTCTCGATGTGCCGAACGAAGCGGAAGATGAACAAGGGGCGGAGGCGCTTGACCGGCTTGACGGGCGCATTGAATTTCGCGATGTCGTGTTTTCATATGACAAGCGGCGTCCTGCCCTTGTTGGCGTGACGTTTTCCGTCTCACCGGGGGAGACGGTCGCGCTCGTCGGTCCGACCGGAGCCGGCAAAACGACCGTATTGCAGCTCCTGACCCGCTTTTACGATCCGGATGAAGGCGTCATTTTGATCGACGGCCGCGACAGCCGGACGATCAAGCGGGCAAGCTTGCGCCGGCATATGGCGTTTGTGCTTCAGGATACGTTTTTATTTGCCGGGACGATTCGTGACAACATTCGCTATGGGCGGCTTGAGGCGACGGATGAAGAAGTGGAGGAAGCGGCCCGCAAGGCAAACGCCCATTCCTTTATTATGAAGCTGCCGAACGGTTATGACACCGTCTTGACGTCCGGGGGCGGCGGGATTAGCCAAGGGCAGCGGCAGCTGTTGGCCATCGCCCGGGCGATGATCGCCGATCCGGCGGTATTGATTTTGGATGAAGCGACGAGCAACATTGATACGGTGACCGAGGTGCGCATCCAAGAGGCGCTGGCCCGGCTTATGAACGGGCGGACATGTTTTGTCATCGCCCATCGGCTGAACACGATTCAAAACGCGGACCGCATTCTTGTGCTGAATGAAGGGAACGTGATCGAACAAGGAACGCACGAGGAGCTGCTGGCGGCCAAAGGGTTTTACTTCGAGCTGTATCGCCGTTACTGGGGGCGTGCGATGCAACAGGCATAGAAGGAAGCCAAAACGAAAGAAACGGCGTCCGTCCATCGAGCCGAAGCCGGGGGGACAGGACGCCGTTTTCCGCCATATGAAAGGCCGGCGGGGCGTCTGCTTCGGTGCGTTACGGCCGCGTCCGGGCCGTGAGCCGCTCGAACAATTCTTTGCGCCAGCTTGCGGATAAGGCGGGATGGCGGGCGATTTGCGCCATGGCTGCTACATTGCCGCGGTCATGATAGGAAATGCGGTTTATATAGGCGATCGACAGCGCCCCGGCCCCGCGCTCCATGAGAATAAGCGGCGCGCCCGGCTCGACGACGCCTTCTTGCAAGACGCGGAAATAAAACCCGCTTTTTCCTGTCTGACAGACGGCCTTCGGCAAATCGGGAAGCTGGTGGCGGGCGGCCAATTTGAAGCACGGCTGGCGCGGCTGCGACACTTGCACGAGCGCCGTGCCGGCAGCGTAGATGTCGCCAAGGCACGCATCGTCTTCTGTCAAGCCGGCGAGCGTCCAGTTTTCCCCGAAGGCGCCTGCGGCGAACGGGCGGCCGTATTGCTGCTCCCAATAGGGAAAATGGTCGGACGGATAGGCGCAAATCGCTTTATCCTCGCCGCCATGGTGGACGAGGTCGGCTTGTCCGTCACCGGTCAAGTTGAGCTTGCCGACGGCGATCGGCCCTTCCACCGGCGTTTTGTCAATGCCGGTCGCAATCGGACGGCCGTCCATGTTGAGGATTTTCGGCTTTCCGACGTTGATGGAAATGATCTTCACGCTTTCACCTCCATACCGCCTCGGCGATGAGCCGGAAGGAGGCGAGCTTGTCGTTGAAATCATATGTAATCGTCACCAGCATGATTTCTTCTGTTTCATACGCTTCACTCAGCCGGTATAGCTGATCTTTGATGCGCGCCGGGCTGCCGACGATCATCCGCCGCCGGTTGTCTTCCACCCGTTTGCGCTCATACGGGCTGTACGGATACGCAGCCGCTTTTTCCGGGCTTGGCGTGCCGTTGACCGCCATTCCTTGCTCGATCATCAAGAGCGTTAAATCAAGGCTGCCGGCGATCCATTCCGCTTTTTCATCCGTTTCGGCGCAAATCGCAAACACGGCGACCATTCCGCGCGGCTCGGCCAAATACGGCGATGGAACAAACCGGTCGCGGTACAGCCGCATATAATGTTCGCCGCCTTCCCCGTTGATAAACAGGGCGAACACGTACGGCAACCCTTTGTCGGCTGCCAGCTTCGCCGTTTCCGAACTGGAGCCGAGCAGCCATAATTCCGGCGGGGACTGCACGATCGGCGTCGCTTTCACGCCATACAGCGGATGAACCGGCGGCAAGGCGTCATACAAATAGCCAAGCAAATCGTCAAGTTGCTCCGGGTAGCGGTCAACCGGACGCCGTCTGTCGCCTTGCAACGCGATTGTCGCCCGCGGCATCCCGCCTGGCGCCCGCCCAACGCCAAGATCGACGCGACCGGGATGAAGGCCGGCAAGCACATGGAAGTTTTCCGCCACTTTATACGGGCTGTAATGCGGCAGCATCACGCCGCCTGAGCCGATGCGGATCGTCGCTGTTTTCGCCCCGATATGGCCGAGCAACACTTCTGGGGACGAACCGGCAAGGCTGTTCGTATCGTGGTGTTCGGACACCCAAAACCGCTTGTAGCCGAGCTGTTCAACATGCTGAGCGAGCTTGACGGTGTTCTCGAGCGCTTCTTCCGCCGTCATGCCTTCCGCGATCGGCGACTGGTCGAGGACGCTCAGTTGCAGCGCCATTGCGATTCCTCCTTTTTCCGCCGTAGCGGTGGAAAAAATGGTTAGTTTCTATTATGCGCTGTTTTATTGCGATTTGTCCATTCATTTGCCCACCTGCTCAGCAAAAACCGATCCGCTGCCGGCGGATCGGCTAATCTCATCAAGATGCTTGGCAGTTCACAGGCTGACCGACTGTTTTTGCTCGGCCGTCTGGCGGTCGGCTTTTGGGTTGCGCTTAGGAAAAAAGGAATGAAACAGCTGCCTGACGCTGTCGACGATGAATGAACACCGTTCATACAACGCTTCCTTTAAGCTGTCGAGCTGGCGGGTGACTTTGTATTGCGCTGCCTCTTGCGCTTCAAGCCGTTCGATGACCGTCTCGTGGAACACGTGCTGAAGCTCGAGCTGTTCCATCAACTTTTGGTACAATTGTTCCTGCCCTTCGAGGCGGACGGCCATTCCTTCCGCCAGCTGTTCGCGCTCGGCCGTCCGCTGCTCGAGCCGGCGCATCGCTTCGCTTTGTACGGTGAGCGATTCAATGACGGCTTGCTGTGCCGCCTCTTCCTTGGCCAGTCGCTCCTCCCACAGTGATTGCCGCTTTTCCTCCCGCTCCTGCTGGGCGGTGATCGACCGTTCGAGACGCCCGAGCATTTCGGTCAGCGCGGCCTGCTCCGCCTGTGCTTCCAT
Organism: Geobacillus sp. BK01; assembly: GCF_052220245.1. Taxonomy (NCBI): domain Bacteria; kingdom Bacillati; phylum Bacillota; class Bacilli; order Caryophanales; family Anoxybacillaceae; genus Geobacillus; species Geobacillus sp. BK01. The sequence continues at coordinate 300,018 of NZ_JBQPTH010000002.1, read as the reverse complement.
AAGCAACCGCTCCATGCGGGCGAGCGCTTCCGCCCACTGCCCGCCTTGCGCTTCTTGCTGTTTTTGCCTGGTTTCGGCCGTTTGCTGAAGAAAGTCCAACATGGCAGTGATCTCTTCGTAATAGTTGGCCTGTGCTGTCTGTCCGGCTATCACCGTTTGTCCGAGCTCGGCCAGCGCGTCGGCAAGCTGTCCGCTTTGCTGCGCCCAGCCGGCAGCGATCGACTGTTCGAAGCGGGCGAACACGTTCGCCATCTGTTCACGTTGTTCCGTTTGTTTTTTTCGCTCTTCTTCGATGGCGGCTTCAAGCTGGGTGAGCTTTTCTGCCAGCTGCCCGAACCATTGCTCTTGCTGCTCGAGCATTTGTTGTGCGGCCGTGCGGCGGTAATAAAACACCGGGTGGGATGCGGGCGGGGTGGCAGCCGGTTCGTACACGCGCGGGGTCATGTGTTTATTCATATAAATCAATGGTGCAAACGCCTCCTTTCCGTTCGTCTATGTGGCATCATATGCCGGGCTGTGTGGTTCGGTTTGGGCGCCGCATTTGTGGCGGACATCCGTCTTTTGATATAATGGAAGAAAACGTTAGAGAAAGGGTGTTGTTGATGCCAGCTGTCGAATCGAACATGTTTCCGCTTGGCAAACAGGCGCCATCGTTTGCCCTCCCGAACGCCGTCGATGGCCGGCTTGTTCGCCTTGACGATGTGAAATCCGATGTGGCGACGGTCGTGATGTTTATTTGCAACCATTGTCCGTTTGTGAAACATGTCCAGCACGAGCTCGTCCGCTTGGCGAACGATTACATGCCCAAAGGGGTGTCGTTTGTCGCGATTAACGCCAATGACGCTGACCAATATCCGGACGATTCGCCGGAAAACATGAAAAAGGTGGCGGAAGAACTCGGCTATCCGTTTCCGTATTTGTACGATGAGACGCAAGAGGTGGCGAAAGCGTACGACGCTGCTTGCACCCCGGACTTTTACATTTTCGACCGGGATCTGAAATGCGTCTACCGCGGCCAGTTGGACGACTCGCGTCCGAATAACGGCATCCCGGTCACCGGGGAGTCGATCCGCGCCGCGCTTGACGCTTTGCTTGAGGGCCGGCCGGTGTCGGAAAAGCAAAAACCGAGCATCGGCTGCAGCATTAAATGGAAACCGGCGTCTTAACGGCCGCGGTAGCGTCTTTCGGTAAGTGAATATTTCCATATTACTGTGGAAGCCAACATCCTAGCCAATTTGCTTGACTTTCCGCGGCCAAACGGATATGATGAAAAAAGCGTCATTCGTTCGTTACGGAATCGTCACCGCCGTGCCGTTGGCTTGCGAGTGCAGCCGGCACGGCGTTTTTATTGCCGCGATCTACCGAACAAATTCACACTGGCGCCGCTTCGGAGCGGCAAGGATGGATGAGAGGAAGGGCTTCCATTGTTTTTGTTTCCTTCTCTTGAGTTTTCATAATTTGTGTTATGTAAACAAAAAGGAGAACGAGGAGATGGCGGAAAGACGATATCGCGTGTTTGTGTACGGAACGCTGTTGACCGGCGAAGAAAATCATCATGTGGCGGCTCCGTATGTTTGTGCTGTATGCCCGGGGAGCGTGAACGGCCGCTTATACAACGTTGGCCTGTACCCCGCGCTAGTGCTCGGGGGAGAAGGCGAGGTTGAGGGTGAATGGCTGACGGTCGTCGAACAAGGGCTGAAAGCGATGGACGAACTCGAAGATTATAAGGAAGGCCGCGCAGAGAATGAATATGAGCGCGTATGGGTTCGTGACGCCCGCCGGCCGATTGAAGGGTATGTGTATGTCTATACGGCGGAGAAGGCAACCGGCCTACGGCCCATTGCCTCCGGTTCGTGGCGGCGCCGTAAGGAGAAAACGTAACATCCATAGCGAACGGTTGGGAACAGCCTGGGAGACGGCCGTCTTTCAGGCTGTTTATTTTTTGCATAAATATTCATGTTTTCTTCCGTATTTTTGAAACCGTTTACAGGATAAACGTTATAAAAATACAGAAAAATTGATAAAAAAGTGTTGCCAAATGGCCGTTCTTTTTCTATAATAAAAGCATGTTAGGAAAATAAACGTACGAATGTGAGGTAATGTGACATGTCAAAAACGTTCGTTTCCTCCACCCAAACGGGGCTGCTCGAACAAATTAAAGAAACGATCAAACAAAAGAACGTCGAGCTTCTTCATTTGCAGTTTGTCGACATCGAAGGGATTTTAAAGCATGTGACGGTGACAGTGGAACAGCTTGATGACGTCGTCGAAGGAAAAATCATGTTTGACGGTTCATCAATCAAAGGGTTCTCGCCGATCAACCGCTCTGACTTATACCTCCGCCCGGATTTAAACACGTTTGCCGTGTTGCCATGGACGGTCGAGGAAGGATATGCGGAAGCGCGCTTTCTCTGCTCAGTAGCCAACCCGGACGGCACGCTGTTTGAAGGCGACCCGCGCAACGTGTTGAAAAAAACGATGGAACGGGCGGCGGAAAAAGGGTATACGATTTCGGTTGGGCCGGAGTTGGAATTTTTCCTGTTCAAAGCGGATGAAAACGGCAATCCGACGCTTGAACTTCACGATAACGGCGGCTATTTCGAACCGTCTCCGAAAGACTTGGGCGAACGCGTCCGTCTCGAAATTTACCGCGCCCTAAAAGCGATGGGCTTTACGATCGAAGCGTCGCACCACGAAGTGGCAGAAGGACAGCATGAGATTAACTTTAAATACGCTGATGCGCTCGGCGCAGCGGACAATGCGACAACGTACAAATGGGTTGTCAAAACGATTGCCGGCAAATTTGGTCTTCACGCAACGTTTATGCCAAAACCGGTTTTTGGCATTAACGGTTCGGGGATGCATGTGAACATGTCGCTCTTTAAAGATGGGGAAAATGCGTTCTTTGATCCGAACGATGCGAACCAACTGTCCGAAACGGCATACCAATTCATCGCCGGCTTGCTGAAAAACGTAAAAGATTTCACTGCGGTTACCAACCCGCTGGTCAACTCATACAAACGGCTTGTTCCGGGTTATGAGGCGCCTTGTTACATCGCGTGGTCCGCTTCGAACCGTTCGGCGCTCATTCGCATTCCGGCGAAACGCGGCATGGCGACGCGTGTGGAATTGCGCTGCCCGGATCCGTCGGCAAACCCGTACTTGGCATACGCCATTATTGCGGCGGCGGGTCTTGACGGTGTCGAGAAAGGTCTAACAGCTCCGTCCGCAATTGACGAAGATATTTTCCATATGTCTGAAGAACGCCGTGTCGAGCTTGGAATTGACAACTTGCCGGAAGACTTAGGGGTTGCCATCGCCGCGTTTGAAAACGGGGAAATCGGCCGCGCGACATTGGGTGAGCACGTATTCAATGAATATGTCGCTATGAAAAAGGACGAATGGAACAGCTACCGCACCGCGGTTCATGCGTGGGAAATCGAGCAATATCAAGGGAAGTTTTGAGGAAAAGCGCCCTGTCCGGGCGCTTTTTTATGTTCTTTCAAATTCACAGTTGACAACTATGAATACTTGGTTTTAAATGATGTATAAGTATATTAAATTCCTGTAAGCGGAGGGGAAACGATGAAAAAATTGATCGTATTTGTGTTTGTTGGCTTTCTCGCCCAGTTGATTGACGGGTCGCTCGGGATGGCGTATGGCGTCACCTCAACGACGCTGTTGTTGACATTTGGCATCGCCCCGGCGGTCGCCTCGGCATCGGTCCATTTGGCAGAAGTGGTGACGACAGCGGCATCCGGCGTCTCCCATTGGAAGTTCGGCAACGTTGATCGCGGAATGGTCGGGAAGCTTATAATCCCTGGGTCAGTCGGTGCGTTTGTCGGGGCGTGCTTTTTAAGCAACTTGCCGGGGGATTTGATTAAGCCATATGTATCGTTGTTTTTGTTGGCGCTTGGCCTTTATATCATGTATCGATTTTTATTTTTGAACGGCCGTTCGCCGTCGGCGCCGGGAAAACGGTGGTCCAATAAGCGGCTCATTCCGCTCGGATTGGCGGCCGGTTTCCTTGACGCGACCGGAGGCGGGGGCTGGGGGCCGATTGCGACACCGGTGCTGCTCTCGAACCGAAACATGGAAGCGCGCAAAGTCATCGGCACGGTCGACACGTCCGAATTTGCCATTGCCTCGTCAGCAACGCTCGGCTTTGTGATTTCCTTAGGTTGGGAGCAAGTGAACTGGTATTGGGTGCTGACGCTCATGGCCGGCGGCATTGTCGCGGCCCCGATCGCCGCTTGGCTTGTGCGCAAACTGCCGTCTTATTTGCTTGGGGTGTTGGTCGGGGGGCTTATTATTTTGACGAACACCCGCACGCTCCTGCACGCCTGGGAGGCGCCGGCGCCGGTGTATCCGGCCGTGTATGGCTTTATCGTGCTCGGATGGGCCGCGGCTGTAGCGATGGCCATCAAAAACGGACGGAAAGGAAAGGTGGCTAACGGGGAGTTGGCGTCGTAGATCAAGACGGGCCAACTCCCCGCTTTTGATAAACGTTCCTGTTGTTATTTCACCGTCTTTCTTAAGTCAGAAAAGAAGGATTTCTTAGCGGCAGTGTCGAATCCATTTTCGATGCGAAAAGGGGGAAAGAAAAATGAACGATCCGATTGATTTAGGCCGCCGCGTTTCGCTCATCGATTTGTACGACTTGCGCATGCCGCAGCGCACCGGTACATACGTGCTTCACGAAGAAAATTTGGCGATCGTGGAAACAGGGCCGGGCCCGTCCGTGCCGCATTTGCTCGCCGGATTGAAAGCGCTTCAGATCGACCCGGCTGACATTCGCTACATTATCGTCACCCATATCCATTTGGACCATGCCGGCGGTGCCGGGCTCTTGCTTGAGCATTGCCCGAATGCGATGGTTGTCGTCCATCCGAAAGGGAAGCGGCATTTGGTCGACCCGTCACGGCTCATTGCCGGGGCGAAGGCGGTGTATGGCGCACGGTTTGAAGAGCTGTTTGATCCGATCGTTCCGATTCCAGAAGAGCGGCTTGTCGTGAAAGAGGACGGGGAAGCGCTCGTGCTGAGCGAAGAGCGGACGCTCACCTTTTACGATACACCGGGGCATGCGAACCATCATGTTTCCATTTATGATTCATACAGCCGCGGCGTGTTTACCGGTGATACAATTGGTGTGTTTTATCCGCAGCTTCTCGACAGCGGGCTTGAATTTTGCCTGCCGTCGACGTCGCCCAACCAGTTTAACCCCGAGGCGATGGAACGATCGGCCGAACGTCTTGAAGCACTGAACCCGGAACGCATCTATTTCGGCCATTTCGGTGCACTTGACAACCCTAAGGCTGCTTTTCGTCAGCTTCGCGTTTGGCTGCCGAAATTTGTGGAGGCCGGGAAGGAAGCAATGGACCGCCATCCGGATGCGCCGGCAGCCGAGCAGGCAAAAAAAGCTGCGCAGCTGCTGTATCACGACGTAAAGGCTTTTCTGAACGAACACAATGTCCCGTCCTCGTCGCCGGCCTATGCAGCGATCGAGCTTGATTTGCAAGTGTGTGCGATGGGGTTGATCGATTATTGGCGTAAACAACGGCAATGATTCACTTCGCCTAGCCGGTTTGGCTAGGTTTCTTTTTTTGCCGGAACACACACCGTTTTAGGACATCGCTGTCAAAACGCCACACCATGTGAAAACAGGAGTGAACGTTGAGCGGATGCAGCTTGAAGCGGTGATCAAATCACGGAGAGCAAAAGGTGTCCGGTCAACGGCTTTGCACGAGAAAAAAGGTGCCCCCTTCTTTAAGCGTGCGCCGAATGTGTCATGCGGGCTATTTCGTGAAATGACGGCACATATGGTAGAGTAGAAATAAGCGATTCTGATGTCTGGGGGAAAGTTTGTGAATCTCAGGCAAAAAGGGGAGTGGAACGTGAAACAGAGACGGTCCGTCACGTACCACATCGGCATCGGTCTCATCATCGCGTCGTTCGTCGTTTGGGTGGTGGTGCCCATCGCGCCGTTTCTGCCGCTTTCAACTGCTAGTAAGACGGCAATTGTTGCGGTTGTCATTGCTGCGGCAGAAATAATGTTTTGGTTCGGAGTGCTGCTGGCTGGGAAAGAAGCGGTGATGAAGCTCAAAAAGTATTGGAATCCAAAATATTGGCGAATAAACCGGCAGCGGCCGGATCAAACAAATGATAGCGGACAATGAGCAAACAGATTGCGAGGAATAAAATGGGGAAATGAGGTGTTGATATGGGACGAAACACGGTGGCGCTTCTGATAGCCGTTGCCGTCTTATCCGGCGTGTTTTGGCTCGGCGGCCTCGCCTTGGCGGTGCAAGATCAGCTTTTTCCTGCCGCCAAGCCGCCGGCCGAGCAAAAGCGGCCCGCAGTCGATGAGACGGAGCGGGGCGATGGGGAGATCGACATCGTGGCCTTAGGCGATTCGTTGACAAGAGGGACGGGGGATGAAAGCGGCAAAGGGTATGTCGGCTATATGGTCGATGAGCTTCGCCGGCAGACGGACGAGCCGATTCGCGTCACCAATTTGGCGATTCGCGGCTTGCGTTCGGACGGACTGCTTCGCCAGCTCGGTCAAAAAGAAGTCAAGCGGCAGATCGCCATGGCTGATCTGATCGTGATGACGATCGGTGGCAATGATTTGTTTCGCGGCGGAGAAGCGCTTGACTTGGATCAAAAAGAGCTAGAGGCGGCGAAACGGCAATATGTGGCCAACCTGGGCCGCATTTTTGCCACGCTGCGCCGTTTGAACAGCGAAGCGGTCATTTTGGCGATCGGCTTGTACAATCCGTTTAGCGATTTGGGTGACGCCAAACGAACGTCGGCCGTTGTTCGCGATTGGAATTTTGCGTCAGCGGAAGTGGCCGCCCGCTATCCGAATGTCGTCGCTGTTCCGACGTTTGACTTGTTTGCCTTGCATGTCAATGATTATTTATACAGCGACCATTTCCATCCAAACAAAGAAGGGTACAGGCGGATCGGTGAGCGCGTCGCTTCGCTCATTACGTTGACAGAGGAGGAGCATAGATGACGAAACAAGTGACGTTAGCCGTCAAAGAACTGCGGAAAACGATCCGCGGCAAGGAAATTATTAAAGGGATTTCGTTTGAACTGCAAGAGGGGGAAGTGTTCGGCTTTTTGGGGCCGAACGGGGCGGGCAAAACGACGACGATTCGCATGTTGGTCGGACTCATCCGGCCGACGTCGGGGACGGTGGCGATTTGCGGATATGATCTTCATCGCCAGTTTACCGAGGCGATCCGCCATATCGGCTGCATCGTCGAAAACCCGGAAATGTATCCGTATTTAACGGGCTGGGAAAACCTTGAACATTTCGCCCGTATGATGCCCGGAGTCGGTGCGGAGCGGATTGCAGAAGTGGCGAAGCTCGTCGGTCTTGAACAGCGCATTCATGATCGGGTGAGCACATATTCGCTCGGCATGCGGCAGCGGCTTGGCATCGCCCAGGCGTTGCTCGGAAAACCGAAGGTGCTCATTTTGGACGAGCCGACAAACGGCCTTGACCCGGCCGGCATTCGTGAAATGCGCGCCTTCATCCGCTTTTTGGCGGAGACGGAAGGATTGAGCGTCCTTGTATCGTCGCATTTGTTAAGCGAAATTCAGCTGATGTGTGACCGCGTCGCCATTATGGCAAAAGGGCGGCTTTTGGCTGTCGATACAGTCGAGCGACTGTTGAAAGAACAGGCGCGTGTCGTCTGGAAAGCCGCTCCGATCGAGCGGGCGCGGGCGCTGTTGACGGAGGAAACGGATGTGTTGCGGGCGGATGAGGAAACGGTCGTAACGCCGTATGAGCCGGCCAAGCTCGCTGCCTGGAACGCCAAACTCGTCCAGGCCGGCGTGGCGGTCGCCGAAATTGACCCACGGCTGCCAACGCTCGAAGATTTGTTTATCGAGCTGACAGGGGGCGAAACGATTGACTAAGTTAGTGTACAATGAAATGTTAAAGATCATCCGCAAAAAGCGGCTATGGGTAATCGTCGCCATTGTTGCGGTGCTTGTCGCCTTATTTACATACGCTCAATATCGGGAGACGGAAGAGCTAAAGAAACGGCTTGGCACAACTGACTGGCGAACGCAGCTGCAGCAGCAAATCGTCGACTTGCAGAACCGTTTGCAGTCGCCGAGCATGTCGGAAGAGTGGCGCCAATATTTGCAAATCCGCCTTCAGCAACAGCAATATTACTTAGAGCACGACATCAACCCGTCCGCTCCAGGGGCGCCGACGTTTATGCGCATTTTTATTGAAAATGCCATTGACTTGTTTTTGCCGCTCTTGGTGATGGTGGTGGCGGCCGATCTCGTGTCATCGGAGTCAAGCGCCGGAACGATCAAGCTGCTTCTTGTCCGGCCGGTGAAACGATGGAAAGTGCTGTTAAGCAAATATATCGCGCTATTGTTGTCCGTATCGTTGATTATGTTAACGGCTGCGGTGTTGTCGTACGTCATTTCCGGCCTTGTGTTCGGGTACGGCGGCTTTCGCCTGCCGCTATTGACCGGATTTATCCCACAAGGAGAAGATTTGAATACGGAAAACGTTCATATAATTCCACAATGGAAATACGTGCTTATTGAGCTTGGGTTGGCAGCGTTTGTCAGCGTTGTTGTTGGCACGTTGACGTTTATGCTTTCCGTACTTTTGCGAAGCACCGCAGCGGTGATGGGCATTATGCTGGCGGCGCTAATTTCCGGTGCCATTTTATCGAACATGGTGTCATCGTGGCATTCGGCGAAATATTTGTTTATGGTCAATTTGCGGCTGACGGACTACATCAAAGGGGCGGCCCCGCCGATCGAAGGGATGACGCTTGGCTTTTCCATGGCGGTGCTCGCCGTTTGGGGCGTTGCGGCCCTCCTGATTGCCTTTATTGTCTTTACGCGGCGGGATGTGTATTGAGAAGCAAATAAAAGCCCGAGGGGAATCCCACGGGATGTTTCAATAGGCTTCATGCGCCGAAACTGCTCACTGCTCTCGCTGCCGTATGCGACAATTTGTTTAGCTGACGCCGCCGCAATGCCGGTCTCTGGTTGGAGACCCGCATTTTTTCCGTTTTTTCTATGGAAACGCAGGTGCCCGGATGGATCGTGTTCATGCCTGGATGGAGGGCAAAGCGTTGCCCATGAGGCTTTTCCATGAAAAGGCCCGCGCTTTGATTGGCGATTTTGATCTCGGGTGAGGGCAAAACTTGCTCATGCATGTTTTTTGTTTATGGCATCCCCTTGTTTTGCGTCCCCCTAGCGGCCGCTTGCCTTCCCATCCCGGATGCCGGCAAGACCGAGTGCGTGATGATCCCATAGCAGCCGTTCGATCAATGGCCATTGCTCCTCATCGCAACGGATGAGGAGCACGATTTCCGCGCTCATGTTCGTTTGGCGGCGCGCCGCCTTTCGGTTGAGCCGCCATTTCAACAACAGCCCCAACCCGATGCCGCCTACCGCCCCGATAATGCCCCAAATGATCGGCCCCCATGTTAACACATAACCATAAATCGAACCGAGCAGCATGAAACAAGTTCCGAAAATCGCTGCTAAATCAAGGAAGCTCAAGCCGTCAGCGCGGTGGATTGTATCGAGCAGCCGCGGCGGCTCCGTGCGACGGTCAAGCGGAACAGCAAACAGATGGTGTGGGGCGATCCCTTTTTGGCGAAGAGCGGAAATCGCCAGCTCGACGAACAAATGGTTTTCAAAAGTGGCAACGACAATCATGAAAAAGCCTCCTAGTCAAACCGGCCACGGAAATTGTTTCGGCTGGCAACGGCGGCGTAAATAGTTAGACAATTCTTTTTCAAACAATTTGTTGTACTCGACGGCGGAAACGTACGCATCGTAAAAGATGAATGAATAAATAGACGGCAAATAAAGCGCCCATTGCATATTAAGGATACGCACCGCCTCATCAAACTGGCCGGTTAGCGTATAAATAATCGCCTCCGGCAAGTGGGCGAAATAGGAAACGATGATCGTAAAGGCGAACACGAATAAACCAGTAATCACTTTATGGACGTATAAATGACCAAGCCCCGGAGCGAGCACTGACCAGGCGAGCGCCAGCCACGGTTCACGTTTGTCTAAATAGTTGATGTCCCACACTCCTATCCGAATAGGGGGAATCGGTGCATCTTCGCGGTCGGCGAGCAAATACAGCTTATTCATATCGATCGAACCGCGGTAGCTGTCCCAAATGCCGTATATGTAGATCGCAACATAAAACATGAGCCACCGTTCGTCGAGCACCGCTTTGGCCTTTTCAAAATCGCCAAGAAGCGAGTATAATATACCTGTGTTTACGTGTGCTTTTGTATTGATAAACAGCTCCCAAAGGATTAAAATAAAAGCCGTGGCGTAGCGGTGTTTCATTAAATTGCCGAATCCGGGAAACGAAAACGAGAAAAAGGCGACGACCAGCGGATGGCGCAAATGAATATGGGTTGTGGTAAACTGTGACAAATGAGCCCGTTTGCGCCGCACTGGCGGAATAAGCTTCAAGGAACCGCCTCCTTTTCGATTTTGCCGCACGATCGCCTTGTTTGTAGTATAGGAAAAAAAGGGGGACGGCTATGCAGCCGGCGGCGGAAAAAAGCAATAAATGTCCACCTTGTATGCAAAAAAATCGTAAAAAACTATTGACTTTCTTAAGAGGTTTATATATAATGTAAATTGTCGCAAGGGAAAACAGTGAAATGACGGGAAGTAGCTCAGCTTGGTAGAGCACACGGTTCGGGTCCGTGAGGTCGCAGGTTCAAATCCTGTCTTCCCGACCATTTTGATGGGGCCTTAGCTCAGCTGGGAGAGCGCCTGCCCCGCACGCAGGAGGTCATCGGTTCGAATCCGATAGGCTCCATTTATCGCGGAGGAATACCCAAGTCTGGCTGAAGGGGTCGGTTTCGAAAACCGATAGGGGTGTCACAGCCCGCGGGGGTTCGAATCCCTCTTCCTCCGCCATCTTACATACGAACGAAAACCTGCCGATTGTCGGCAGGTTTTTTGTTTATGCGCCATATGGCAGGCAGATCATTTGCCTGTTTTTGGATGAATCGGGTACGATGAGAGAGAAAAAGGCGCGGTTGGTCGGCCGCCGCGTCTCTCTCTTGGCGGCAGCCGAGAGGCAAAACAAGAGGAGGAGGAGCATATGGCTGTTCAACGCCACATTCGCCATATCAAAACGGTGCAAATCACCGCCAACAGCCCGATTCACCGAAGCGGGCCTGTGCTTGAGCCTGGGAACTGGCAAGAGTACGATCCGTTTTTGTTGCTGATGGAAGATATTTTTAAGCGCGGAACATTTGATGTCCATCCGCACCGCGGCATCGAGACGGTGACATATGTCATCAGCGGCGAGCTCGAACATTTTGACAGCAAAGCCGGCCACGGTACGCTCGGCCCCGGGGATGTGCAATGGATGACAGCCGGCCGCGGTGTCGTCCATAAAGAAGATCCGGCTCCCGGTTCGACGGTGCACAGCTTACAGCTTTGGGTCAACTTGCCAAGCGCGCACAAACTAACGGAGCCCCGCTATCAAAACTTGCGCGCTGAAGACATGCCGGTGCGAAAAGAGGAAGGGGCGGTGATCCGCGTCTTTTCCGGCACATCAAAAGGCGTCAAAGCGCCGACGAAAAACATCGTCCCGGTGACGATGGTCGACATGACGGTCGAACCGGGGGCGACGGTGGCGCAAGATTTGCCGGGCCATTACAACGGCTTTTTGTACATTTTAGAAGGGAGCGGCACGTTCGGGGCCGACCATACGGAAGGAAAAGCCGGGCAAGCGCTGTTTTTCAGCCGCCACAACCGCGGTGAGGAAACAGAGCTGCAGGTGACCGCCCGTGAAAAGCTGCGTCTTCTTCTTTACGCCGGCGAGCCGGTGAATGAACCGGTCGTCGCCTACGGGCCGTTTGTCATGAACACGCCGGAACAAATCCGCGAAGCGATTCGCGATTACCAGGAAGGGCGGTTTGGGCAATAATGCAAGAAAGAGCCGATCATTTTTCGGCTCTTTCTTTTTTTGCTATGATAAGCATCGGGGACAATACCACTCATTGCATCAGGGGGCATGGATGATGAATCCAATCATTGAAACGATTTTGCGCCATCGCTCGATCCGCCGTTTTGAAGAGCGGCCGTTGACGGATGAACAAATCCGCACGATCGTCGAATGCGCCCAAGCGGCGTCGACTTCCAGTTATGTGCAGGCGTACTCGATCATCGGCGTGAAAGATCCGGAGAAAAAGCAAAAGCTTGCTGAACTGGCGGGAAATCAATCGTATGTGGCACAAAACGGCCATTTTTTCATCTTTTGCGCCGATTTTCACCGCCACGAACTCATTGGCGAGCTAGAAGGAAAAGACGTGCTTTCATCGCTAGAGAGCACGGAAAAATTTATGGTCGCGCTCATTGATACGGCGCTTGCGGCGCAAAACGCCGCCATCGCCGCCGAGTCGATGGGGCTTGGCATTTGTTATATCGGCGGGTTGCGCAACAACTTGCCGGATGTCTGTGCGCTGTTAAACGTGCCGAAGCGGGTCATTCCGCTTTTTGGGCTGGCGGTCGGCTATCCCGCACAAAGGCCGGATCCAAAGCCGCGTTTGCCGTTTGAGCACGTTTATCACGAGGACGAGTACGACCAAGATCGCGCGCGGCTCATCGAGCAATTGCAACGCTACAACGAAACGGTTTCCACCTATTATGAACAACGGACGAACGGCCGCCGCCGCGACACGTGGACCGGACAAATGGCCGAGATGCTCAGCCGCCGCGTCCGCATGTATATGAAAGAGTTTGTTGAAGGGAAAGGGTTTAATCTGCGCTAGCCTCACGTCAGGCGGAAGCGGAATGTTTGGTTGCCTGGCTCTCAATCGAGCAGCAGGAGAACGTTGGGGGGTTCAAGAAAACAAAAGCGCCCCCTCATCTTAGGCAGGAAGCGCAAGATGAGGGGCAAATGGTTACCGGATCCGTACTTTCACCGGCGGGCTCACGTTGCCTGCACGGTCGGCGGCGGTGACCGTAAGCGTTGTTTTCGCTTTTTGCCGGCCGATGGCGACAGAAAACGTCCCGTCTTTGCGGGCTGTGCTTTTGTAGGTCTTTGTCCCGATTTTGACGGTGATGATGGCGCCCGCTTCCGTTTTACCGGTGAGTGTGCTTTGCCGGCTCGTGATGGAATTCAGTTTTGGTGCCGGGGGCGCCGTTTTATCCCTAACTGTCATGTTGATCGGCCGGCTTATATTGCCAGCGCGGTCGACGGCGGTTACGGTCAGCACCGTCCCTGCCTTTTGCCGCGGGATGGCGACAGCAAAGGCTCCGTCAGATTTCGCCGCCGTTTTGTATGTTTTTGCTCCTGCTTTGACATAGACGACGGCTCCGGCTTCTGCCATCCCCGTCACGGTTGTGGAGCGGTCGCTGACGGCGTTGATTTTCGGCGGGGACACCGTTTTGGTGACGGCAGCGCTGATGGCGGCAGAGGAAACGTTGCCGGCCAAGTCTTTCGTGATAATGCCGAACGTATAGCGTCCATTTGGATTCGCGCCGACATTCCATCGGTTTGCGTAGCTTCCCGCTTTTTGCTTTACATCTTTTTGTACGTATTGGATGATCTTCCCGCTTGCGTTTTTGACGTAAACGGACACTGTTGCTTCCTCGTCAATCGCATAACGGACAGTCAACTGGTTTGTATTGGGCACATAGGCGGCAGCTACGCCTTTAATGATTGGCGCTTTCGCATCGGACGGCGCTGACCCGGCCGGGTCCGGCGTTTGTTGGTCGGCTGGCGCCGGCTGCGGCGGCGTCGGTTCAGCCGTTGGCGGCGGTGTTGGTTCCGTTTTGGCGTAGGCGGTGGTGAGCGAAGCCCCTAGATAAAATTTCTGTATATTTTTTACCAAGCTCACCCATTTTTTTCGCCCCATATTGGCTGAGGCCAACGCCATGACCATCCCCTTTTCCTTTCACCGTAATCGATGTTTCCGTTTCCGTCACCTCGGTGACTAGGTAGCTAAGCATGACGCGGTTGCCGATTAAAGCGCGAATTTTGGCCGCCGGGGCGCCGATAAACTCAAGGCGGCGGATGGCGAGCGTGCCATCTCCTTTCACATCCCCCTTCGTGATATACTCGATGGCGATATCGCCTTTCGAGACGCGGCCGCCGGAGAGCGGGGCGTACAGCGACAGCTTCGGGATGGCGACGATTTTGATCTCCTTGCCGTTGTAGCCGTTTGCCTTCATCCATGTTTTGATGTTGTTGGCGATTGCTTTGTCCGCTTCGCTGACGGTGTCCCACCAGGCAGCGTAGTTGGCTAACGGTTTTCCCGTCAAATCGATTTGTGTTTTTTGGACTGTCAATCCCCACGGAACGGCGTTGTCATACGGATCATTTTTGATCGGAAAAATAGCCAGCGGTGTCCCTCCCCAGGCGTTGGCGTTTGATTCGGTTTTGCCGCCGTTGCTGGCGGAGAAGACAGCGCTGATCAGCCTGCCGTTGTATTTCAGCACCTGGCCATACGTTTCTTCAACCGCTTTTGTGCTGTTCGGATGCCACGTATAACCGCCATATACTTGATAGCGGATCGTATCATCGATCGTCGCTCCGGCATAGCTAAGTGCATATGTTCGCGCTGCGACTGCCTGGGCTTTTAGCGCTTCGATATTCCATGAAGTCGGCATTTCGTTCGGCACGACCCCTTTAATGTACTCTTCAATGGGCACTGCGTTGACCGGGCGGACGTATTGTCCATTTTCTTTCACAAACGCCATGTCTCCCAAATATCCCCGGCCGTTGATAGACAATACCGCGTTTGGCTTGGATGGAGCAAGGTGCAACTGTGGAAACTCACCGATCAGTGTCGTTCCTTCATACAAAGCGAGGCCGGCTGCGGTCGCTTTCACGCGGTAGGAGGTGTTGGGCGCGAGTGCCATGCCGGTGCCGGAAAGCGAGTATGTATCCGTGGGTTTCACGGTTAATTCGCTTTGGTTTCCTAAGTAGTTTACTAGTTTGACGTTCACAACCGGCTCTGCCGCCGCTTCAGCACGCGTGGGGCCGGCCGTAGGCAAGCTGGACAATACCGCAGCCAGCAGCGCGACGGCGGCGCATAATCGTTTCACTACGTTTTCAACCACCTTTCTATTTTTCTATCAGCAATTATAAGGGGGGATAATTGGGAACCCAATCGGGATTTATTCCTACTATTTCTATAAAGTTATTTCCATCTGTTCCATTTAGAGGACCAATTATCATTATAAAGGTAGGAACGATGTCCTGTTTCACCTAAAACAGCAAGTGTATAATAAGGGGAGAATATGTTGCTTGCAAGGGGGAATGGACTGTGAGGGAAAGAGACAAGTTGGCTCAATGGATTCGAGAGGCTGACACAATCGCTGTCCTGACCGGGGCGGGGATGAGCACGGAGTCCGGCATCCCCGATTTTCGCGGCGAAAACGGGATTTATGCGCACGAGGAAAATGTCGAACATTATTTGTCGGAGTATTATTTTGAAAAAGACCCTATTGATTTTTGGCGCCGGTTCAAGCAACTATTTTCGTTGAAACTGATGGGCGGTTTTGCTCCGAATGATGGGCATCGGTTTCTTCGCTGGCTGGAAGACATCGGGAAACGAGTGGTGATTTTAACGCAAAATATTGACGGCCTGCATGTGAAAGCAGGAAGCACGCATGTGATTGAGCTGCACGGTACGCTGCGGACGGCGACATGTCCGTCATGCGGTAAAACGTATGAATTGGCGTTTGTCAATCGCAACGATGTGCCGCGCTGCAACGAATGCCGGGCGATTTTGAAGCCAGACGTCGTTTTGTTCGGCGGATTCGTGCCGCATATCGAGGAAGCGTTTGCCAAAGCGGCGGAAAGCGATTTGTTTTTGGCGATGGGAACAAGTTTGGAAGTGGCGCCTGTCAACCAAATCCCGTTTTATGTCGCCGCCGAGTCGCCGGCAACACGAAAAGTATTGATGAACAAAACGGCGACGAGGATGGACGGGATATTTGATCTTGTCATTTATGGAGGGATCGGTGAAACGGTCGCCGGTGTGCGCAGGCAAATACAGGCGGAATAGATGGGTAAGCATCGTGCCAGCGGGAGAACCGTGGACGTTTTCCCGTTGGACAAAAACATAAAAAAGTATTGTACTTTTCAGAACATTCGAATATAATAAAGATAACATACCAACCGGTTGGTATTTATGGGAGTGGGATTTCGTTTCAAAGCGTAACGAAAACGGGGGGAACAATCATGTATTTACGCTTAACCGATGAGCAGCGCATGGTGCAAAAGGCGATTCGCAAGTTTGTCGAAAAAGAATTGGTGCCGCTCGAAAATGACGTATTGCGCAATGAGCGGGAAGGAAAGCCCGGGCTTGCGCCGGAGAAATTAAAAGAGCTGCAGTTTAAAGCGAAAGAGGCGGGTTTTTGGGGGATTAACACGCCGGAGGAATACGGCGGCGCGAACTTGGGCCACGTCATGCAGGCGATCGTCCTCATGGAAGTGGCAAAAACACTCGTTCCGTTCCAGTTCGGCGGGTCGGCGGACAACATTTTGTATTATGCCAATGAGGAGCAGAAGAAAAAATATTTGATCCCGACGATCAACGGCGAGAAAAAATCGTGTTTCGCCATGACCGAGCCAGGGGCGGGGTCCGATACGCGCAACATTAAAATGACGGCGGTCAAAGACGGCGACGAATGGGTGTTAAACGGGGAGAAAACATTTATTACCGGCGGCAATGATGCCGATTTCGTGATGGTCATTGCCATTACCGACAAAGAACGGCATCAGACGACGAACGGGCGTGAAGGGGTGACGTGCTTTATCGTCGACCGCGAGATGGGCTGGCGCTCCGAACCGATACATACGATGGGGCCGGCCACCCCAGCCAGCTTAATTTTTGAAAACGTGCGCGTTCCGGAAGAAAACATTTTAGGCGAGCTGCACTACGGCTACAAGCTTGGACTTGAGTGGATCGGCTATGCGCGCTGGGTCGTTGGCGCCCGGGCGGTCGGAGCGGCGGAGCGGCTGCTGCAAATGGCGATCGATTATGCGAAAGAGCGCGTCACATTCGGCAAGCCGATCGCCGAGCGGCAAGCGATCCAATGGATGATCGCCGATTCGGCGGTGGAAATTGAGGCGGCCAAATGGCTCGTCTTAAATGCCGCGTTTACGCTCGACCAAGGGGAGGACAACCGCCACTTGGCGTCGATGGCGAAACTGTTTGGCGCCAACATGGGCAACCGTGTTGTCGATCGGGTGATGCAAATCCATGGCGGCATGGGCTATACGAAAGAGATGCCGATCGAGCGCTGGTATCGCGAGGCGAGATTATGGCGCATTTACGACGGCACGGATGAAATTCAACGTCTCATTATCGCCCGCAACTTAATTAAAGGACATGTAAAGCTTGGCCAATTTCTATAAGAAGACGAAAGAATGAAAGCGTTACCGAAAGGGAGGAGAACATGATGAGTCAACGGTTTGCAGGAAGAGTGGTGTTTGTGACCGGGGGAAGCCGCGGCATCGGCAAGGCGATCGTCACCCGGTTCGCGGAAGAAGGAGCAAAAGTCGCGTTTATTGACTTAAATGAGGAAGCGCTTGAAGCAACGGCTGCCGAACTGCGCGAAAAAGGGTATGACGTGTACGCGAAAGTGGCGAGCGTCACCGACCGCGAACAAGTGGAAACGACGGTGCAAGAAATAGTCGAACGGTTCGGCTCGCTTGATATTCTCGTCAACAACGCGGGCGTGATCCGCGACAACTTGCTGTTTAAAATGACGGATGATGACTGGCAAACGGTCATGGATGTCCATTTGAAGGGAGCATTTTATTGCGCCCGTGCTGCACAAAAATATATGGTTGAAAAAGGGTACGGACGCATCATCAACGTTTCGTCGACTTCCGCGCTCGGCAACCGCGGCCAGGCGAACTATTCGGCGGCGAAAGCCGGCATTCAAGGGTTTACGAAAACGTTGGCGATTGAGCTTGGCAAATTCGGCATTACGACGAACGCCGTCGCGCCCGGGTTTATTGAAACCGATATGACAAAGGCGACTGCCGAGCGGCTTGGCATTTCGTTTGAGCAGCTCATTCAGGCAAGCGTTGCCAACATCCCGGTCGGGCGCAGCGGCCGACCGGAAGATATCGCCAATGCGGTTGCGTTTTTTGCCGATGAAAAGTCGTCGTTTGTCAACGGCCAAGTGCTGTATGTGGCCGGCGGCCCGAAATGCTGAAAAATGAGGGGGGCGGACGATGTATCAAGGGGACATCGGCAAACGATCGGTGAAAGTGAAAAACATAGTTGAACGCGGGGCGGTCAAAAAGTTCGCCGAAGCAATCGGCGACTTACACCCGATTTATTGGGATGAAGAAACAGGAAAACGGTCGCGCTACGGGCGCAACATTGCCCCGCCGACGTTTCCGCGCGTGTTTGACTACGGTGTCATTGAAGGGTTGAAATTGCCGGCCAAAGGGCTCATCCACGGCGAGCAGCGCTTCCATTACGAGCGCCCGCTGTTTGTCGGCGAAGAGCTGTACTGCTATGCGGAAGTCAAAGATTATTACGAAAAACAAAGCAGCATGGGCCAGCTCGGCTTTTTAGTCATTGCCAACAACGGCGAAGACGCCGATGGCAACCTTATTTTTACTTCCACCTCGACGATCATTATCAATGAGGCGGTTAGAAAGGCGATGAGCGTATGACAACGATCCGCGAATGGCAAGTGGGACAGTCGCTTCCCGACGTGACGCTTCCCCCGGTATCCCGGCTTGATTTAATCAAATATGCCGGTGCTTCAGGGGACTACAATCCGATCCATACGATCGACGACGAAGCGAAAAAAGCCGGCCTGCCGGGCATTATTGCCCATGGGATGTGGACGATGGGCAACCTCGCCAAACTGTTTACGCCATATTGTGAGGAAGGGTTTGTTCAAGATTATTTCGTCCGCTTTCAGTCGATGGTGTTTTTAAACGATGTCGTCACGTTAAAGGCGAAAGTCAAAGAAAAGGATGACAAGGCGATTCGGTTTGTGGTCGCCGCTGTCAATCAGCACGGAAAGGAAGTCGTGAAAGGCGAAGCGGTCTTTGCCCTATACGAATAAGGGAGGCGGCAGCTGGCCGTCTCCTTCCGCCACAAAGTGCAAAGGCTCGAACTCTCCAGTCTTGAAAGTCAAAACAAGGCGGCGATGTTGCAATTTCAAACAAAGAGCGAGGGGGAATCGCGATGAAACGGGATGCCGTCATTGTGTCCGCGGTGCGAACGGCCATCGCCCGCCAAGGGGGCGCCTTGGCGACGCTGCCGGCGCATGTTTACGGTGCGGAAGTGATCAAAGAAGCGGTGCGGCGGGCGAACATCGGCTCGGAACTTATCGATGATGTCATCATGGGCAACGTCTTAAGCGGCGGCGGCAATATCGCCCGGCTGACGGCACTGCAAACCGGGCTGTCGCTTGGGCTGACCGGCATAACGGTTGACCGCCAGTGCGGCTCTGGCATTAACGCCGTGGCGTTGGCGGCGCAAGCCATTTGGGCTGGCGACGGGGACGTCTATGTGGCCGGCGGGGTGGAAAGCATGAGCCGCGCGCCGTATTTGATGGACCGCCCGGAAAAACCGTACAGCCAGACGCCGCCAAGCTTTCGCAAATCGCAGCTGTCACCGAAAGAGATCGGCGATCCGCCGATGGGCATTACAGCAGAAAATTTAGTGAAAAAATATGGCATCAGCCGCGAAGAACAAGACGCCTTCGCCTTGCGGAGTCAGCAGCGCATGGCGCGCGCCATGCAGGAAGGGCGGTTTGACGAACAAATTGTGCCGATTACCGTTCCGGTGAAAAAAGGCGAGCCGTTTGTCTTCGATACGGACGAACATCCGCGCCCGACCACGACGATCGAAGCGCTCGCGAAACTGCCGCCGGCGTTTTTGGAAGGCGGAACGGTGACGGCCGGGAACAGCTCGGGGCTGAACGATGCCGCCTCTGCGCTCGTCATCATGTCGCGGGAAAAAGCGGAACAGCTCGGCGTAAAGCCGCTTGCGGTTATCCGCGCCCATGCGGTTGCCGGGGTCGATCCGAACGTAATGGGCATCGGTCCGGTGCCGGCGACAAAAAAAGTGCTCGAAAAAGTCGGGCTGACGCTCGATGACATGGACATCATCGAAATCAATGAAGCGTTTGCCGCCCAAGTGATCGCCTGCGACCGCGAGCTCGAGATGAATCCAGAAAAAGTGAACGTCAACGGCGGCGCCATCGCTCACGGCCATCCGCTCGGCGCGACCGGAGCGATTTTGATCACGAAAGCGGTATATGAATTGAAGCGCCGCGGCGGGGTCTACGCCCTCATTACGGCGTGCATCGGCGGCGGTCAGGGGATCGCGGCGATTGTGGAACGAGCCTGAATGCATGGGGACAATGGACGATGAAAGAAAAATTGATGGAAGCCGGGATTGAACTATTTGACCGCAAAGGATTTAAAGAAACGTCCGTGCAGGAAATCGTCGAAGCGGTCGGGGCAACAAAAGGGGCGTTTTATTACTATTACAAAAGCAAAGAAGAATTGCTGCGCGATATATGCATCTCCTATATCGAAGATTTGCTTGACCAACAGAAGCGCCTGCTGCAGGAGCCAAAGAGGAGCTGTACAGAAAAACTGCACGCGATCGTCTATATGGTTATTCGCAACATTCGCACGCGGAAGAAAAGCGCCCGCATTTTCTTCCGCGAAATGCGGCATTTGACCAATGATCATTTGGAGGAAATCCGCGGGAAGCGGCGGGCGTTCCGCAAGCAGTATGAACAGCTTATTCAGGAAGGGATCGCCTGTGGCGAATTTAAGCCGTCGCTTCATGCGGAAATGATTACGTTCGGTCTGCTCGGCATCACGAATTGGAGTTACTACTGGTTTCAACCGGGCGGGGGTGTTTCGGAAGAGGAGCTAACCGACATTTACGTTGACTTCATTTTAAACGGCATTCGAATGCCAGAACGGCCCAAAAGGTAGGTCGTGTCGAGCCGTTAGGCGGTTCGTCCGCCTTTAGTGGGAGAGACAGGGGGGATCGGGATGGAATTGTTTATCCAGCAGCTGTTAAACGGGCTGACGGTTGGAAGCGTTTACAGTCTTGTTGCCTTAGGATTGACGCTCGTCTATGGTATTTTGCATATCCCAAACTTTGCCCACGGCGCGCTGTATATGATGGGCGGCTATGTGACGCTCACCGCCATGACGAAAGCCGGGCTGCCGTATGGCTTGGCCATTGTTGTGTCGATGGTGGCGGTCGGCCTGCTTGGCGTCTTGATGGAGCGGCTGGTATTTTATCCACTCCGTGACGCACCGCCGCTTCATGACAAAATTGCGGCGATTGGCATTTTGCTGTTTTTGGAAGCGTTCGCTCAATTCATCTGGGGGGCGGATTATCAGACGATGCCGACGCCGTACGGCAATGTCGTCACTGTTTTCGGCTTGACCTTGACGATTCAACGCATCCTCATCATCGCATCCACTGTTGTGATCATGATCTTGCTTTACCTCTTCTTAAAAAAGACGTTCATCGGTGCCTCGATCATTGCAATGGCGCAAAACCGCGAAGGGGCGAATTTAGTCGGCATTAACACAAACAAGGTCGCCATGATGACGTTTCTTCTTTCCGGCGGTCTGGCAGCGCTTGCCGCTTCGCTTGCTTCGCCGATCAACCTCGTGTTTCCCGGCATGGGCCATCTTGTCATCTTGAAAGCGTTCGTCATTATTATTCTCGGCGGCATGGGAAGCATTCCCGGCGCGATTGTCGGCGGTTATATTTTAGGTTTCAGCGAAAGCTTAGGGGCGACGTACGTATCCAATGACTATAAAGACATTATTGCTTTCGCCATTCTTGTCATCATTTTAACGGTCAAACCGAACGGATTGTTTGCCAAGGAGGGACATTGATGGCCGCTTTCGAAAAACGACGCCTGTGGCTCGCTGTTCTTGCGGCGTTGGCGCTCGCCTTCCCGCTGCTTGTGACCAACGGCTATTACTTGCACATGATGACAATCTCCTTTATTTGGATGATCGCCGTTTACGGGTTGAATTTATTTGCCGGCTACACCGGTTATTTGTCGCTTGCCCACGCTGGATTTTTTGCCATTGGCGCTTATACGCTCGGCATTTTGACCGTAAAAGTCGGGTTGCCGTTTTGGGGGGCGTTCGTACTCTCGGCCATATTCACATCGCTGCTTGGCCTTGTCATCGGTCTTGTCGCCCTGCGGACGAAAGAGCACTTCTTCGCCATTTATACGCTCTGTGTCGGGTATATCATTTATTTAGTCATTGATAAATGGGACAGCTTAACGGGCGGAGTGCGCGGTTTCATCGGCATTCCGGCGCCCGCTGATATCGGGCCGCTGTCGTTTCAGACGCCGGTCGCCCAATATTATTTGGTGTTGTTTTTCTTGTGCGCGGTCATGTTTGTCATGTATCGGCTCGTCTATTCGTTGACAGGAAGGACGTATATCGCCATTCGCAACAGCGAGGAGCTCGCGTTGACGCTTGGCATCTCCACGATGAAAAACAAGCTCGCCTCGTTCGTTTTGTCGGTTTTTTTCACAGCGCTGGCCGGGGCGCTATACGCGTCTTTTATCCGTTTTCTCGGTCCGGATATCGCCTATGTTACTGTCATGTTTGACTTTTTAACATACTTGCTTGTCGGCGGCATCGGCACACTTGCCGGACCGGTTGTCGGCACGCTGCTGATCACGTTTTTATCGCAGCAGCTGCAGTTTTTGCAAGATTATCGGATGTTGATTTTCGGCCCTGTGCTGACGCTGCTGATCATCTTTTACCCGCACGGCATCGCGGGCGGGTTCATCCGTTTGAGCGCGAAGCGGAAGGAAACCCGCCGCCTTCAGGAGGAAGCAAAGCAAACCGCTGCTGAGCTGGCTGTTTCGCGACAAGGACGGAGCGAACGGCATGTCGAGGAGGGATGAACATGTTTTTACACGTCGAACGGTTGACGAAACGATTTGGCGGGTTGTCGGCGGTCAATGACGTCACGTTTTCCGTCGAACAAGGGAAGGTAAATGCCATCATCGGCCCGAACGGTGCTGGCAAATCAACGTTTTTCAATTTGATTAGCGGCCTGTATCGGCCGACATCCGGGACGATTACGTTCCAGGGGCGCGACATTACCCGCCTGCCGGCGAATGAACGGGCGAAACTCGGCATTGCCCGCACGTTTCAAACGACCCACTTGTTTGAACAGTCAACAGTCATGGATAACGTCATCATCGGTCACCGGCTCCGCACCGCATCAAATTTGGTTGATGCCATTTTGCGCACAAAACGACATCGCCGCGAGGAACAGGCGTGTAAAGAAAAGGCGATGGAAGTGCTCGATTTCGTTGGGTTGACCGATGTAGCGGATCGGCTCGTCGTCAACTTGTCGCAAGAACAGAAGAAGCGGGTGGCGTTTGCGCTCGCTCTGGCGACCGACCCGACACTCGTTTTGCTTGATGAGCCGGCTGCCGGCGTCAATCCGGACGAAACGGAAGGATTGGAAGCGCTGATCGTCAAAATGGTTGAGGGTGGTCTGACCGTTTGTCTCATTGAGCATAAAATGTCGATGATTATGAAAATCGCTGACCGCATTATGGTGCTGAATTATGGCGAAAAAATTGCCGAAGGAACGCCGGAAGAAGTGCAAAACAACGAGGCGGTCATTCAAGCGTATTTAGGGGGGAGTACTGTTGCTTGAGGTGACGAACGTGTCTGTCCGCTATGGCAGTTTCACGGCGATTCGCGATGTGACGTTTTCTGTCAGGCCAGGGGAAATTGCGGTGTTGCTTGGCGCCAACGGGGCGGGGAAAAGCACGCTGTTTCGCACGATCAGCGGACTGCATAAACCAGCGCAAGGGGAAATCTCCCTCGACGGGGAGCGCATTGACCCGCTCCCTCCTGATCGGATTGTGCAGCGCGGTGTCGTACAATGCGCCGAGGGGCGCAAACTGTTTGGCCGCATGAGTGTGTATGAAAATTTGCTCATGGGAGCCTATGTCCACCGGAAGGACAAAGAGGCCATCCGCCAGTCGATCGAGCATGTATATGAACTGTTCCCGATCTTGCGTGAAAAGCGAAACGCACCGGCCGGATCGCTAAGCGGCGGACAGCAGCAAATGCTCGCCATCGGCCGCGCCTTAATGTCGCGCCCGAAAGTGTTGCTGCTTGATGAGCCGTCCATTGGGCTCGCCCCGCTCATTGTCGAGCAAATGTTTGCGACGATTAAACAAATTAATGAGGAAGGGACGACGATTTTGCTCGCCGAACAAAATGCCCATGCGGCGCTGTCCATCGCCCATCACGGCTACGTGTTTGAAAACGGGACGATCGTCGCTTCGGGGACGAAGGATGAACTGCTCGCCAACGACGACGTCCGCAAGGCATATATTGGCACATAATCGGCCGCCTTGAGGCATTCGAAAGACGTTCATCAAGGAGACTCTCTTCTTCACGATCGATGCAACAAGATGGAGAAAGGGGGTGAACGGCGGACGCGGCCGATGTGATCTGAACGTTGTTGGTAGGAGTTAAAAAATAGGGGGGAGCAAGGTGAAAAAACGAAAATGGTCGATTGCAGCGTTGATGACAGCCATCATGATGTTTATGCTTGCGGCATGCAACAGCTCGACAACGAACCATAACGCCGGCGGAACTAACAGCGGTGGGGGCGACAACGTCGTCAATATTGGTTACAGCGGCCCGCTAAGCGGCCCGGCCGCCTACTACGGGGAGCGGACGTTAAACGGTGTGAAAATGGCGGCGGAAGAAATCAATGAGAGTGGTGGATTTGAAGTAAACGGCAAAACATATAAACTCAATATCGTGTCATTGGATGACAAATATTTGCCAAACGAAACGGCGGCAAATGCGAAACGGCTCGTCCAAGAGCATCGTACACCGATTATCTTCACCCCGCACAGCGGGGGCGTCATGGCGCTGCAAGTGTTCAACCAAACGGATAATTTCATCATTGCCGCTTATACAAGCGAGCCAAAAATCACAGAAACAGGAAACAAGCTGACAATCCGCATTCCGCCGCGCTATGACGGCTACATTCCGACCTTTACAGACTATGTGATGAAGCGCTTTGGCAAAAAATTGGCCGCTTTGCCGACAGCGACGCAATACGGGAAAGACTGGACAGAAAAACTGTTGCCATATTGGGAAAAACAAGGCGGAGAAGTTGTTTATAACACATCGATTGACTTCACGAAAGACACTGACTTTTTCACGATTATCACGAATGCCTTGAAAGAAAAACCGGATGTGTTGTTTATCGGCGGACCGTCGGAGCCGACGGCGAAAGTGGCGAAGCAGGCGCGGGAACTAGGGTTTAAAGGCGGCTTTATCATTATGGACCAAGCGAAGCTCGATGAAATGCAACGGACGATCGGTTCTTATGAGATGCTTGAAGGCGCGATCGGCGTTATGCCGCTTATTGAGTCGAAAGAGCCGGGAGCCCCGCAGTTTGTGGAAAACTATCGGGCAAAGTACAATGCCGAACCAAGCTCAGAATCCGCCTACAACTATTTAGCTCTTTACGCCTTTGTGGAAGCGATGAAGGCAGCCGGCACGGTTGATGACCCAGCCGCCATTCGCGAACATATGAACGAAGGATTGAAAAACATCCCGAAAGAAAAGCAAGTATATGTCGTTCCGAATGTCGGCGAAGACGGCGGCTTTGAATCGAAAATTATCGTTGCAGCGGTGGAAAATGGAAAAGTTGTGCCGATTGAGTTAATAAAATAAACGATGCAGACTGACAGGCAGAAGAGTTCGATCACCGGGCTTCCAACGGGAATGTTCTTTTCCTGAGCCTTGAAGTGTGCATCCTCTCAAGAATCCGTAGATGGAGCAATAGAGAGGCTGTCTGAAAAGGTTATCGCTCAACCTTTTCCGGACAGCCTTTTCCATTTTCGCATTATGACGTAGTTTGATTCGTTATAGGTACTGTGGGTACGCCCCTTAGGGTGTCTTTTACCGGGCAGACACGTTCAACGTGTTCGATCAAAGCTTGGACATTTTTTGGGTCGGAAGGAGAGTCAATATCAATATGGTAGCGAATTTCTAAGAATCCAGGCCGAACGTCCGCTTTCTCCATAAAGCCATCGGGATCTAAATCTCCTTCTACGTGTACTTGAACTTTCTTCAGTTCGACCTCGTGATGGCTGGCAAACAGAGAGACTAGCACATTGATGCAACCGCCTAGTGCGGCTAGGACCAGCTCTACGGGATTCGGCCCTTGATCGGTTCCTCCCAAGGATGGAGGTTCGTCAATGATGACTTGTTTGCCGTTAATGTTAGCCACCGAGCGTACTCCTTCGCCAGACCATGTAAAGCCAAATGGCTGAATGAGTGCCGTCATCGCAATATACACGGCGGCAATCAAACCGTTTGTCGCCATCGTTCGAACGTTCATGATGTTCTCTCCTCTCATCGATGATGATATGATTGTAGTATGACATTTTCGCGAACGAAAGGAGCGAGGATAGATGGTTGAAGTGGGTCAACAGGCAACAAACCGCCGCCGCTCCATCTGGGAGGTTGGAATAACAGCGCTCCGCCTCGGCTTGACGTCGTTTGGCGGGCCGGTGGCCCATCTCGGTTATTTTTATGAAGAATATGTAAAACGAAAAAAGTGGATCGACGACAAAACGTATGCCGATCTCGTCGCTCTATGTCAGTTTCTCCCTGGGCCGGCAAGCAGCCAGGTCGGCATCGGCATCGGATTTATGCGCGCCGGTGTTTGGGGGGCGCTTGCCGCCTGGCTTGGGTTTACGTTGCCGTCAGCGCTCGCCCTCAGTCTTGTTGCCATTTGGCTGCAACGTGCTTCTTGGGACGGGGGCGGCTGGATGCATGGGTTGTTGTTGGCGGCCGTAGCAGTCGTAGCGCAAGCCGTATGGGAGATGGCGCGCAAATTCGCCGCCGGCCGCCTTGAGGCAACGCTTGCGGTCGCGGCGGCGGCGGCCGTCCTTCTTGCGCCGGGGGCGTGGAGCCAAGTAGCGGTAATCGTCATAGCGGGAGTGATCGGTGCAGCCGGGCTGCAAAAGGCAGGGGAGCGGCCGGCTGCAGGCGTCCCACCGTCCACCCGTCGTTTCACGGGGCTGGCGCTGCTTTCGTTGTTTGCCACCTTGCTGATCGTTCTGCCGCTTGCCCGCGCATGGAGCCATTCACCGCTTTTGGCGTTGGCCGACAGCTTTTACCGCGCCGGGGCGCTTGTGTTTGGCGGCGGTCATGTTGTGTTGCCGCTCTTAGAAGCGGAAGTGGTGCCACAAGGATGGGTTGCCGCTGACCAGTTTTTAGCCGGCTACAGCGCCGCCCAAGCCGTTCCCGGCCCACTGTTTACATTTGCCGCCTACATCGGGATGGCCAGTTTCGGCTGGAAAGGGGCGCTCGTCGCTACCATGGCGATTTTTCTTCCGTCTTTTTTGCTTGTGCTCGGCGCCTTTCCGTTTTGGCATTGGCTTCGCCACCATCCGCGTTTCCAAGCGGCGCTTGCCGGCATTAACGCCGCTGTAGTCGGGATTTTGCTTGCGGCACTGTATGACCCGATTTGGATGAAAGCGGTGAAAGGTCCGGCTGATCTGGCGTTCGTGCTTGGTGCTTTTCTTCTCCTTTCCATTTGGAAGTGGCCGGCATGGGCGGTCGTCCTTGTTTCGTTCGCCGGCGGATGGCTGCGCGCTTGGCTTGGCTGATGGCCCCAAGCACCATAATGGCGGCTTTTCATGATCGCCCAGAAATGGACAACGACGGGGTTGATTTTGCCGCTGCAATAGCCGGCAGATGCAAACAGATGCATAGATCGATCAACAGCAGCGCCAGCCATGTGCCGCCCGCTAAATGAACGACCGCCCACGGGAGATGAAGGCCGCTTTCGATTGTGCCGACACCCAAGGCCGCTTGCAGCAGCCCGACCGCTGCCGCCAAAAGGAGGCGCCGCTTCAGCGGGCGCCCCCAGCCGCGCCGGTGCGCAATAAAAGCTGTCCAAATTGTATACAACACCGTAGCTGTGGCAGCGGCCCGATGCGCCGTTTGCCACATTTGTGCTTTACTTGATGGCCAAATTGATTCTCCGCATGCCAACCATCCACATGCTAGGCCGTAATGTTGGTGCTTCACATACGCCCCGAGCAGCAGCGTGGTTGTGAAAAAAACCAAAAGAACACGGGCATGCCGTTTCGCCTCTGTCGGGGCGGATGTCGGCAAAGGTGCAAAAGAAGAATAAGGGACATTCCGCCAAATCCAAAGAAGGCAGCCTAAAAAAAGAAACGCCATAAGAAAATGGATGGTTACAATAGCAGGCGGGAGGTCAAACCAAACAACAAAGGCGCCGAGCATAATCTGCACCGTAAGCAAGCCAACCGTCGCCGCTGAAGCGATGCGGTCCGCTCCGCGCCGGGGGAAACGCCATAAGTGGAGGCAAAGCACCCCGGTTAAGACGGCTAACAAGGCCCCGATGAGCCGGTGGGCGTATTCAATCAGCGTCGCCCCCTTCAACACCGGGACGAGCACCCCGTTGCAAAGCGGCCAGTCAGGACCACACCCCATCCCCGAGTTCGAGGACGCCACATACCCGCCGAAGACAATTAAAAAGCAAGTGACGGCCACCGCCCAGAAAGCCAACGATTTCATCTCCTCTTTTTCCCCCTTTTTCCATTTCTATCATTATAGCAAGTCCTTCCGGCCGCTACTGTGCGCTCTATCACATTCACCATAGAAAACCAAATAGAGAGAAAAATGGGTGATTTTGTGACGAAGTTAACTGATGGAAAGCGCCATCATTCCCTATAGTGAAACTATCTTAGCGAGTGAAAAGGAGGAATGCTGCAACCATGTACCAACAAGCCGCTTGGATCATCTCCATTATTCTCATTTTGTTTGTCATCTTCGTTTTTTTGTACGTTGTCGCCCATTCTGGCCGACGCACCGACTATGAGCCGATCCAGCGAAAGGGCTACCGCATTCGGAATGTATGGTTTTTGGCCGTTATTGCGGCCATGGGCCTGGCGACGTTTTATACGCTGCGCGATTTGCCGTTTGAAAAGCCGGCGCACGCCGCCGATTCGACCGTGGTTCAAGTAAAAGCGCGACAGTTTGGTTTTGTGCTGAGCCAAAACGAGTTTCGTGTCGGTGAGCCGATCGCCTTTCAAGTGACGAGCGAGGATGTCAACCACGGGGTCGGCATTTATGATGAACGCATGGAGCTGCTTGCTCAAACGCAGGCCATGCCGAAGTATACAAATACGATTTACTACACGTTTGACAAGCCAGGAACTTATCAAGTTCTTTGTTTAGAATATTGCGGCATCGGCCACCATGTGATGGTTGCGACGATCACCGTCGCCCCGGCCGAAGAAGGGAAGGGGAACTAATGGAAGCGAACGTTCGGAAGATGACCGCGTGGTATATGCTTGTAAGCGGTGTTGCGATCTTGCTTATGATGGTGTTGGGTCTGTTCATGCTGCTTGCGCAAGGGAACATGATCCCGCTTGGACAAGATACGTTTTATGAAATGATGACCGCCCATGGCACGTTTATGATCGGCGCGGCGGCGTTTGCGGCGTCGGCCGTGATGTGGTACTTCTTGCGCCAGTATGTCCCGTTGTCGTTCCCCATTTTCGTCGCCCACTTTGTGTTGTTTTTAACGGGAGCGGCTATTACTGCCGTCAGCATTTTTGTTTTCCGTTTTGCCGGAGCCTGGACGTTTTTGTACCCGCTGCCGGCCATGTCCGCCGGTATGTGGGGGAAAGCAGGGGCGAGTTTGTACTTGATCGGCATGCTGCTCATTGGTGTTAGCTTTTTGCTTCTATATCTTGACACCTCAAGAGCCATTATTCGCCAGTACGGCAGTCTTGGGAACGGCCTTGGCTGGCCGCAAATTCTCGGAAAAGCAAAAGGCTATGGGCCGCCGCCGACCGTTGTGGCGAGCACGATGGTGTCGATCGTCAACCTCGTTTCCTTGACGGCCGGCGCCAGCGTCTTAGTGATGAGCTTGATCAATTTGTTCCAACCATCTATTGAGATCGATCCATTGCTCGCGAAAAACTTGATTTACGCCTTTGGACATATTTTCGCCAACTCGGTCATTTACATGGGAGTCATTGCGGTCTACGAAATTTTGCCGAAATATACGAACCGGCCGTGGAAATCGTACAAAATTTTTCTGATCGCCTGGAACATGTCGACATTGTTTACGATCATTATTTATCCGCACCATTTATTGATGGACTTTGCCATGCCGAAATGGATGTTGATTATCGGCCAGGTGTTCTCGTATTTAAACGGCTTGCCGGTTTTGGTCGTGACCGCTTTTGGCGCGTTGATGATCGTGTATCGGTCCGGCATTGAGTGGGATATGGCGTCAAGCTTCATTTTTCTTTCGATGTTCGGCTGGGTGGCGGGCGTCATGCCGGCCATTGCCGATGCGACCATCGTCATCAACCATGTCATGCACAACACGAAGTGGGTGCCGGGGCATTTCCACATGTATATGGGAATCGGCGCGGTGTCGATGTTGTTCGGTTTTATGTATTATCTCATCCGTGAGAGCAGAAGCAGCGTCGGTTATGCGGATATGGTGAGTTTCTGGGTTTATGCGATTTTCTTCCTCAGCTTGTGCGGTACGTTCCTGTTCTCCGGAAAGGTAAGCGCTCCGCGGCGCTGGGCGGTGCATTTCCCGGAATGGGTTCCGTATGATCGCATGGGGGCGATGTTTGCAGTGGCCATTATCGCTGCCGTTTCCGTATTCCTTTATCGGTTTTCCGTTTCCGTCATCCCTGCCCGGGTGGCAAAGGATGTCGAGGCGGGGCCGTATGCGTAAGACGGCGGCGATCCTCTTCGCACTTATGTTCGGGATTGGGCTTCTTTGGTACGGGACGGACGGGTTTCAGGCGTTCACGAGCGAAACCGCCCGCCGCCTCGCTATCTTGCAAGAGCCAAAACCGCTTCCAGTTGTGCATCTTGAAGATCAATCCGGTCATACGTTTTCTTGGCCCGGTCGTGATGGCAAGTGGAAGTTGGCCACCTTTATGTACACGCAATGCGGCGATATTTGCCCGGTCATCGAGATGAACTTGCGCCGCGTCTATGACGCGGTGCACCGCTCTTCGCCTGGTGAACCCCTTGAGTTTTTCAGCATTAGCTTCGACAACAAACGCGACACGCCGGAGATGTTGCAGCATCACGCTCACCACTACGGAGCAGACGGCGTTACATGGCGCATGGCCCGTGTGCCGGATGACGGGGAACTGAAACAATTATTAAACGCGCTCGGTGTCATTGTGATCCCGGACGGACGGGGCGGATACGAACATAACGCGGCCTTTTATTTGATCAATGAGCAGGGGCGGATCGTCCGTATTTTTGACTACAACAATCCAGAAATGGTCAGCGCGGAGTTGGTCCGCCTGCTCGAGGACGAAACATCCAAGGTGGTGAAACCATGAAGCGGATGTCTTATCTTGCCGGTGGTGCTACATTGATGGCCGTCTTGGCGCTGCCGCCCGTGTCGCGTTGGTTGGAGTCGTCGATGATCGGCGTGATGCTCGGGCAAATTCCATTGTTGGTGGCGGCCGGATGGCTGTTTGGGTTGGCGTTGCCCCGCCGTTTTGCCGAACTGCTCAGCCGTTGGAACGAAAACGGCTTGCCTGGATTGCTGTTAGCCGTCAGCGTGCTTGCCTTTTGGCTATTGCCGCGCTCGGTCGACGCTTCATTGAACGAGCCGCTTATGCGGCTGGCCAAATGGGGGATGCTGCCGCTATTGGCGGGGCTGCCGCTATCGTTCAGCTGGAAGCGGCTTCATCCGATTGCCCGCGGCGTCGTCCATGCCAATGTCATTTCCATGCTCGTGGTCATGGGCTGGCTGTATTTGGCCGTGCCGGTTCGCGTGTGCAACAGCTACTTGTTGGACCAACAAAACGCCCTTGGCCGCACGATGATCGCTTTAGCTATTGTGCTCGCCGCTTTTTGGTTGCTGCGTTTGTTCGTTGCGGGAACACCAAAAGAAACGACGGCCCGCTAAAGCAAAGGAACAGCCCTCCTTTGCCGATGACCCCGATTTATAAATATGTGGACGGATCTTCGCCATGAAGATTCGTCTATTTTTTGTTTGTGCACTTTTCTTTCTCTTTGACGAAAAGAAGGATTTTTCACCGCCGTGTCAAATATCTTTACCGGTATCAGTGAAATGCGCTTGTTTTCGTTGCATTAACACTAAGGCTGGCAAGAAGAGAGCATTTGCGCCAGTGTTGGGCAGTTATAAAGAGGCAACAGGCCGCGCGCAGCAACAGCCGTGCGACTCCAAGCTGGGGTGGCATTTCTGGAATAGACGAGAAAAGGGAGGACGATAGACGGATGAAGTGGCTATGGATGATGCTGGCCCTAGCAGCCGGGATGGCGGTTTCCATACAGGCGGGAGTGAACGGTGGCCTCGGCAGGCGGGTCGGTGTGTTGGAAGGATCGTTCGTTTCGTTTTTGATCGGGACGATCGTCCTGTTTTTAGTGCAATTGTTTTTTGGAAAAGGCGAATTGCTCGCCATGTTTTCTGTGCCGAAATGGCAGCTGATCGGCGGGATTCTCGGCGCCTTTTACGTGTTTGTCATGGTGCTTATCGTCCCAAAAGTCGGCGTCGCCAATTCGTTGATGGCTGTAGTCGCCGGGCAGCTCGTGATGAGTTCGATTGTAGACCATTTTGGTTTGTTCGGCGGGCAACGCATCCCGTTTGATCTGACGCGCCTGGCCGCGATGGTCTTTCTGTTTTTGGCGCTTTGGCTTTTTTTTCGCAAATGAGCGCGACTCGATAGCAGCCAATTGAGCTGCGGCCGTGTTGGCCTTTGGATCATGTCGTCCCATCGCTTTATGCCTAGGTGTATCGCCTCTGGCCTATACACCTGTACGGTTTATTGCGTGCGTTGGGACGACGGGATGCGTGTCCTAAAGGAAAAAGCCGCCAAGAGCACGTTTTTCCGTTGAAATATGTCTCTATTTTCTTTTGGAAAGATCTGCTACAATACAAATGGAAAAGGGTGCTCATCGCAGGCAATAAGTAACGGCACAGCCCTTTGGTTTCTTGAACGGCGGCCTCGCTGCGCTGAGCGGCCCATTTTTGATTTTTCCGCCTGTTTCAAAACAAAAGATGGGCGGCCAATAAGGAGAGAGAATAGTGTTGATCTATCGACTGCTTGGTCTTGCACTTGTTTTCTTTGCCATTTCTTTGTTTGTAGAGGGGGCTTGGTGGGCCGGGACGGTTTGCTTTTTGATTGGGGGAGGAATGGCAGCCGTGGGCTGGCTGCGGCGCCCCCGGCGCCACCCTAAGGGCGGAAAGGAAGGAAAAGAAGGATTGTTGTAAGTTAGCATAGAAAAAGCAAAGGTGGGAGTGTTTCAGAAAATCGCAGGGGAGAGGAGACCATGACAACGATGATCCAGATGCATAATGTATCGTGGGTGCGGGGGGCACGTGCGATTTTGCATGACATCACCTGGGAAGTCAATGAGGGCGAGCATTGGGCCATTCTCGGCTTAAACGGTTCGGGAAAGACATCGCTTCTCAATATCATTACCGGTTACCAATATCCAACGCGCGGCGAGGTCGAGGTGTTGGGATATCGGTTTGGGCGGGCGAGTTTGCCGGAGATGCGCCGGCACATCGGATTTGTCAGCAGCGCGCTCGATCAGTTTCACGATACGCTGCAAACCGAGACGGTCGAAGATGTGGTCGTAAGCGGAAAGTTTGCGACGATTGGCCTTTATGATGCGATAACCGGAGAGGACCGGGATAAAGCGGAGGCATTGATGGAATCGTTTCGCCTACAAGCGGTGAAAGGGAAGCGATACGCGACGCTGTCGCAGGGGGAAAAACGGAAAACGTTGATCGCCCGGGCGCTGATGGCCGACCCGGCGCTGCTCATTTTGGACGAGCCCACCGTCGGCCTTGACCTATGGGCGCGTGAACAGATGCTTTCGCTCATCGCGCCGATTGCCGCCCGGCCATGCCATGTGTTGTATGTGACGCATTACATTGAAGAAATTGTCGAACCGATCACCCATGTTTTGCTTCTGCGGGACGGCCGCGTCGCCGCTGCCGGGCGGAAAGAAGACGTGTTGACGGATGAGCGGCTGTCTGAAGCGTTTCAGTTGAACATTCGCGTTCATTGGGAAGACGGCCGGCCGTGGGTGTCGGTGCGCCGCTAGGCCGGCCGCGGGCTTCGTTGACAGACCGTGCATCCGAGAAGATCGACCGCTATTTTGGCGTAAACCGCATTCGTCCAGCCAAATCCCTCTTGGGAAGGGTAGCGGCCCACGGTACGGATGCTCATATCGGCAACATTGTATTTTTCATACAGCTTGCCCGTTTTCCAATATACGTTGGTGCAAAGCCGAATCCAGCGGCGGGCGATTTCTTGCGCTTTTCGATCGTACCCGTAATTTTTCAGCCCTTTGATGACGATCCAGTGAATAGCTCGCCTTTGGAATAAGGCGGGCTCGTTTTAATCAGCTGCCCCCACCGTTGATGAATGGAAGAAACCACATGCTCGACGGCTGGATCCGGGCAAGTGACCGTGACGTCCGGAAGCTCGATTGACAACGGCTGTCCCTCCATGGGAATGGTCTCTATGGCTATGTATACGGCCAAAACGACCCGGTTATACCGCCAATCAGATGCAAGGCGACAGCAGAAGAAAACGGAAGCCGGGCCGCAAGAGCCGCCGAACAAGGGCAGCTCTTGCGGCCGCTTTTTCAAAACGCCCGATCAACCGGCGGAAAATCGATACCATCCGCCTCTTGGCGGCCGTCAGCCGGCGTGACTTCAATGACCGGCGGCCGTCCGTTTTCAAAGCCGCGGGCGATGTCGCGAATCGGGCTCATTTCATCGGGAACGCCGATTCCCGGAGTATAGCGCGGCAAGCCGGAAGCGGCGCCGCGTTCTTCCCAAGGTTCTCTCATGAACAAACACCTCCATATTCTCAGTATGGCCGTTTGTAGAGGCCATACAAATGGAAATCGCATCCTTTCCCTCCAGTTCATTTTTGAAGCATCTCTGCCTATGGCAGGCATACTATTCATGACGATGTGGGCCATAGGAGGGAACCGAAGATGAGCTCTAGAATTGAAACGATCGAAGCGATATGGCGCCGTCAATGCGGCACATGGGAAAAAAGCGATGCGGCTTGCATTCAATCGTTTTTAGCGGAATGTTTGCACCGCCATCTTGATCCGCAAGATGCGCTCAATTGGCTCATCGAGCACCGCACTGCGCTTCCCGACGGCGACGCAGTCGTGAGCGAGGCGCTTCGTTGGGTGAACGAACATACATCGACCGGCTCCCCGGTTTCCGGAATCGGGGCGGAACGTGAAGGGGTATAGCCATAGGCCGTCATCAAGGCGGCAAACAAGAAAGGGCGGAACGACATGGTATGGGTCATCAAAACAAAGCACGAGAGTGAAAATGGTGAGACCGCTGCGCTCGAATTGGAAAGTGAAGACGGCTGGCTTGATGCCAACGTCCGCTGGGACGGATGCATGGAAATCCATTTGTACTCGGTCACAGAGGAAGGCCGTGAACTGAGCGATACGTTTCATACGTGCGATCTGCAAGGGTTGATTGAACGGCTGCAATCGCTTGATGCCGTCTGTCGATCGTTTTTTGAGTCTCAAGAGGACAAGAGGGAAGACGAAGGGCGCGCCGATGGCGGCGCTGCTGACGTCATCAGCCATTGAACGAGAAGCCGCTCCCATGGCTTCTCTTCTTTCTGCTTCCATGCGATTGAACACGTAAGCCTTTCCTGCCCCTCTGCCGTGAAGCAGGTTGAGATCGTCGCTTCCGTACCCCTTCCATTCTCCGCAAAAGGAGAAAGTTCTCGGTCAAGTCGACAAAAATGTTTCAAATATTCAAAATGTATTGTATAATAAAATCAGCGACATACCAACCGGTTGGTATACAGTGTTTTGAAAACGGATTCAAAAAAAGAAGGAAAAGGGGAGAAACCGTGAGGCTGAACGGAAAAGCTGCGATTGTCACCGGCGGCGGCAGCGGCATCGGCCGGGCGACGGCGGTGCGGTTTGCGGAGGAAGGCGCAAAAGTGGCGGTGAGCGACATCGACGAGGCGGGAGGGGAAGAAACGGTCCGCCGCATTCGGGAAAAAGGGGGCGAGGCGATTTTTGTCAAAGCCGATGTTTCCGATTCAGGGCAAATGAAGCGGCTCGTGCAAACGGCTGTGGCGGCGTTCGGCGGCTTGCATATTCTCTTTAACAATGCCGGCATCGGCCATTCCGAAGTGCGGAGCACCGACTTGTCCGAAGAAGAGTGGGACCGGGTCATCGATGTCAACTTAAAAGGCGTGTTTTTAGGCATCAAATATGCCGTGCCGGCGTTGAAAGAATCCGGCGGCGGGGCGATTGTCAATACATCGAGCTTGCTGGGGATTAAAGGAAAAAAATACGAATCGGCTTACAACGCTTCCAAAGCCGGGGTCATTTTATTAACGAAAAACGCGGCGCTTGAATACGGCAAGTTCAATATTCGCGTCAACGCCATCGCGCCGGGCGTCATTGATACGAACATCATTGCTCCATGGAAACAAGATGCCCGCAAATGGCCGATCATCTCGAAAGCGAACGCCCTCGGGCGCATCGGGACGCCGGAGGAAGTGGCGAACGCGGTGTTGTTTTTGGCGTCTGACGAGGCATCGTTTATCACTGGTGCGACGCTGTCGGTCGACGGCGGCGGACTGACGTTTTAGGCTGCTTGATGTTATGAAAAACCACGGATAAGGGGGAGGGGGCGCAATGCGCTTTTCCAATGCGGTAGCGGTTGTTACCGGCGGCGGCAGCGGCATCGGCCGGGCGACGGCCATTCGCTTGGCGCAGGAAGGGGCGGCGGTTGTTCTTGTCGGCCGCACGGCGGCGAAACTTGAAGAGACGGCTCAAGCCATCGAACGGTTGGGAGGAGCCGGCAGGGCGGAGGTGTTTGCCGCTGATGTCACGAAACGGGAACAAGTCGAGGCAGTAGCGGAATACATCCGCCGCCGGCACGGCGATTTGCATGTGCTTGTTAATAATGCGGGTATCTCGACCCATACGAAATGGCTCGAACTGACGGAACAGGAATGGGACGATGTGCAACAAGTGAACATGAAAAGCGTGTTTCTCGTTTCCCAAACACTCGCTCCGCTGATGATCGAGGGGGCGAAACGGGAGCGCGTCAACCGGGCGATCGTCAACGTCGCCTCGCTGTCAGGCCATCAAGCGGGGGCGCACATTCCGCATTACAGTGCGGCGAAAGCCGGCGTGATCAGCTTGACGAAATCGCTCGCCTTGGAGCTGGCTCCGCACGGCATTCGCGTCAACTCTGTCTCGCCCGGCTTTGTCGAGACGCCGCTCACCGAGAGCGGGCTGCAAAACGAGCGGTTTGTGAAAGCCATCGAGCGCAACACCGCCTTAAGGCGGGTGGGGACGCCGGAGGAAATTGCCAATGTCATCGCCTTTCTTGCCTCGGCGGAAGCGTCGTATATGACCGGCTCGGATGTGCTTGTCGATGGGGGATGGCTGATTACATAGCCTGGCCGGTTTCGCGGTGGTGACGAAAACATGGAAAGGGAAGAAGGAACATGGTGGAATCTCCGCATTTGCTTGTGGACCGGTCTAGGTTCTCCTCATCCAAAACGTGTTCATGCTATGGTCGAGTCAAGGCATCTTTATCTCTTTCTGAACGTACATTTCGCTGTGACTGCAGGTTGGTGGCCGATCGAGATGTCAACGACGCCATCGATATCAAGTAAAGAAGAAATGAGACAGTTGGCGTATCCTAACGCCTACCAGAACGGTGAGGCACACGGGGATCGCTCGGTCAACTTCCCATCATGAGATGGGATTACCCGAGAAGCCCCCATCGCTAAGCAAAGCGTAGGTGGTGGCAGTATGTCACAGGAAAGTAGCATGAGACCGATCCGCACCGGGAAACGGGGATCGCGATGCTCAGCCGGTGAAACCAAATTAAGCCCCTCTGTCGTGCCTAAGCGGGCGGGAGGGGCTTTGGCTTGTTAGGTTTAAAGCGCGCCAACTTGTGTCAGGTCGTTTTCGGCCAATAGCTGCCGAATATCGGCGATCAATTCGTCAACGCAGTCATACGGCGCATCCAACTGCAGCATTTTCCGTAAAATCGCCCGTGCTTTCGAGGACAAGTCGAGCTCTTCTTCCCAGCTTTTTTCATCCTCATTGGCGGGCTCGTAAGCGGAATATAGCAGAAATAAGGTGAAATGTCCGAGGGCATAAAAATCGCTTCGTGGGTGTGGTTCGCGCCGCAGTCGTTTTTCAAGCGGATCGCCATCATGAACATCGATCGATTCGCCCGTGCGGCACGCCAAGCCGAAATCGATGATGGCCACCGTTCCATGGCGCCAAATGATGTTTGGAATGCGTAAATCGCGGTGGACGATGCCGAAAGCATGGATATACCGAACGACATCAAGCACATCAAGCAACAATTGGAACGCTGCTCGTTCCGTGTACGTGATTCCGTACTCGAAAATCTGCTCTTCCACCGTTTGCCCATCGATATAGTCCATGACAAGATGCGGCTGTCCGCCTTCGATAAACATATCGTGCAGCAGTGGAATTTGTGGATGGCGCAAGCGGGCGAGCACGTCGGCTTCGCGTTGAAGCAGGCGACGGCCGTCTTCCCCTTTTGTCCGCCTTGCCTGTTTAATGACGACAAGCTGCCCGGTGTCACAATCGCGCCCTTGGTAGGCGATGCCGTAGCTGCCCATCCCGAGTTCTTTCATCACTTCGTAGCGGCCAGAAAGCACATCTCCGCTCCGGTGCGGGCGGTCAATCCAGCGGGCGATGAACGGATGGCGTTCAAACAGGCGGTTCATCAGCTGCCAAAAAAGCTCGAGAAAAAGCTGCCGCTGTGATGTTTCTTTTTGTAATGATGATGGCCGTACTGGGATGGGTGCTTATAGGAATAAGATTTCGGTGTATGGTAATCGCTGCTGCTATAATGCTTGTTATAGTGCGACGGGTGATGGTGCTGGCCGAAAAGTGACTTTAACAACTTTTTGAACATCACGAGATCGCTCCTTTACAGTAGATTTACTTATATATACGGGAACAGAGAAAAGAAGGTTTCGGATTCAGAAAGCTAAATGAACCGCCAGAGGCGTAGTTTCTGGCGGTTCACAGCGACTATTCTTTTTTTTCAAGCGCTTGTTTGAGCAGTTCTCCTAAACTCGTGCCAAACGATTCATTGGACGGACTGTATTTTTGGAGAAGCGCCCGTTCGTTTCCTTTTGCGGCGGTGCGTTTCGTTTCGTCCGCTTTTTCGACAATGTTGCACGGCCGGCATTGGAAATAGAGCCCGGCTTTGCCTTCGTGTATTTCCATGCGCCGGTGGCATTGCGGACAGCGGCGGTTCGACAGCTTCGGATCGCGTCTCCGGCGGTAGCGGCATTGTAAGTTCGAACAGACGAGCATCCGTCCATCTTTCGTTTTCCGTTCTTTTAAGAGGGCGCCGCATTCCGGGCAGGTAAGATTCGTCAAGTTCGGTGCTTTGTACGTCCGCTCGCTCTGTTTGATTTCCGCGACAAGCTGTTCCGTTTGCCGGCGAATGTTGGTCAAAAACTGTTTCGGGTTTCCGTTTCCGCGGGCGATCGCCTCGAGTTCCCGCTCCCAACGGGCGGTCAATTCCGGCGACTTCAGTTCATCATTGACGAGCTCAATCAGCTGTTTTCCTTTTTTTGTCGGATAAAAGCGGCCGTCTTTCCGCTCGACCGTTTCCGTCTCAACAAGCCGCTCGATGATGTCGGCCCTTGTCGCCGGGGTGCCGAGGCCGTATTTTTCCATTTGCGCAAGCAAGTCAGCCTCTGAATAGCGAGACGGTGGCTCGGTGAACGATTGTTCCATCTCAAGCCGCACCGATGGGAGCGCCTGGCCTTCCGCGAGATGCAGCAACATCGGTTGGGCCTTGCTGTCTTCCTTGCCGAGAACGGCTTTAAACCCGGTGTTTACAACCGCCGTTTCCCGTGCGACAAACGTCTCGCCGCCGATCTCCAAGACCGCAGTTGCTGTTTCATATTCATGCGGCGGGTAAAACAAGGCCAAAAAGCGGCGGGCGATCATGTCATACAGCTTGCGCTCATCCGCCGACAACTTTCCAAGGTCCAACCGTTCATCGGTCGGGATGATGGCGTGGTGGTCGGTTACTTTGGCATCGTTAAACACGCGTTTGCCGGCTTTCGCTTGTTTCGCCAGCAGCGGGGCGACCTCTTCTTCGTAACCGGGCTTTATCGCCTGCAGCCGGTCCGTCATCGTTGCTTCCATGTCGCTTGGCAAATAGCGCGAGTCGGTGCGCGGGTAGGTGACGAGCTTATGTTGTTCATACAGCCGCTGCAGCACCGAGAGCGTCTTTTTCGCCGAAAAGCCAAACCGTTTGTTCGCCTCCCGCTGCAGCTCGGTCAAGTCGTACGGCAGCGGAGCGGGCTCTGTTTTCCGCTTCCGGTTGACTGACACGACACGCGCCGGCTGGCCATGGAGGCGGTCTATCAGTTGTTTCGCCTCGTCCTGATTAAACAACCGCTTCCCGCCGTTTCGTTCCCACATCGCTGTAAGAGAACCGATGTGAGCATGAATCGTCCAATACGGGACGGGAACGAACGACTGGATGGCGCGCTCGCGTTCAATGATCATCGCCAGTGTCGGCGTTTGCACGCGCCCGGCTGAGAGCGGGTCGTTGTATTTTGTCGTCAAAGCGCGCGTCACGTTCAACCCGATCAGCCAATCGGCTTCGGCGCGGCAGACGGCTGATTCATACAGGCGGTCAAACTGCGCTCCGGGCTTTAACTGGCGAAATCCGTCGCGGATGGCGCGGTCGGTTTGCGAGGAAATCCATAACCGCCAAATCGGCTTTTTCCAACCGATCTTTTGCAAAATCCAACGTGCGACGAGCTCTCCTTCACGCCCGGCGTCGGTTGCGATGATGCAATCGCGCACATCCCGGCGTTTGGCTAAGCTTTCAATGGCGCGAAACTGATGGCTCGTTTGCCGGATCACTTTCAAACCCATTTGCTTTGGAATGATAGGCAAATCCTCAAGCCGCCACGTTTCATATTTCCGGTCATAGTCTTCCGGCATTTTGAGTTCGATCAAATGGCCGAGCGCCCAAGTGACAATATGCTGCTTTCCTTCAAAATAATGTTTATGCGCCTGCTTGCAGCCGAGCACGCGGGCGATATCGCGGGCGACGCTCGGCTTCTCCGCTAAAACGAGCGATTTCATCAATAAACTCCTTTCTGTCGTCTCCAAATGAGTCCAGTCTGTTTATTAGTATAATGGAAGAAAGGGAAAGACGCATCCGCCAGGCTCGGCTTTTATGAAGAACGAATCAGCTGAAGCGGCATGAAGGCCGATTCAAAAAGGCGGTGATACAAGAGGGAAAAGCATGTTGAATGGAACAAATTCCTCAAAACGGCCGTTTCCTAGATTCAAGGCCGGCGATGGAGCAAAAATCATGGTGTTTCCCCATCCTTTTTGACCGTATCCATACTTTCTGCACATTTGCCGGATAAAATAGTAAAATTAGAGCAGCATACGGTCTTGACCGATAAGGAGAGAAACACGTGCGAAAACTTTCGTGGAAACTTGGAATGTTGGTTTTTGCCTTCGTCTTGGCCATTGAAATGGTGCTGTTCGTTTCTCTTTACGCGACGCTCGTTCATGCGCGCATCGAAGAAGAATTCGCGCAGCTTCTGGCGCGGGGGAACAGCCACCGCAACGTCTTGGAAAAAAACCTTGACCAACCAACGCTTGCGCATGTGGCGATGATGGAATCGGAGGCGGAAACCGATGTCGTCATCACCGATGCGAAGCGCCAAATTCTATCGGCCTCTAGCGGCATTATCCCGTTTGCCGAAGAAATCATCCCATTGACGAACGGGCGCTCTATTCCCCGCGACGGCATGATGGTACAAACCGATTGGAAGCAGGCGTCACACATTGCGACGGTGAGCCCGATCCAAATCGGAGGCGAAACGGGTGGATATGTATACATGTTTCAAGACACCCGCTCGATTCAGACGATGGTGTATAAGCTGAAACATCATTTTGTCGTCGTCGGCGTGCTGTCGGTGTTGATCACGATGATGACGATCGTCTTTTTCTCCCGCATCATTACAACGCCGCTTTTACGGATGAAACAGGCGACCGAGGCGCTTAGCCAAGGCGACTTTTCAGTGCGTCTTGAGGTGAAGGGCGATGACGAACTTGCGCAATTAGGCAAAGCCATTCAA
Organism: Geobacillus sp. BK01; assembly: GCF_052220245.1. Classification (NCBI taxonomy): domain Bacteria; kingdom Bacillati; phylum Bacillota; class Bacilli; order Caryophanales; family Anoxybacillaceae; genus Geobacillus; species Geobacillus sp. BK01. The sequence goes on along the minus strand of NZ_JBQPTH010000002.1, from coordinate 257,724 downwards.
ACGTTGGCGAACGATTTGGCGTATTTGAAACAAGAGCGAAGTGAATTTTTGGCGAGCATCTCCCATGAGCTGCGCACGCCGCTCACGTATGTGAAAGGATATGCCGACATTGCCCGACGGCCGCATCTGTCCGAGGCGGAGCGGGCGAATTATGTCGCGATCATTTACGAAGAGGCCGAAAAGATTGAAAAAATGGTGAAAGACTTGTTTGAGCTGGCAAGGTTGGAGCGACACTCGTTCCAGATTGAGAAGCAGCCGATCGATCTTTGTTCGTTTTTAGCCAAACTGTGCGAAAAGCTGCGCCCGGCGTTTCAGGAAAAAGCGCTGTCGCTTGTCTGCTCGTGCCCTGATGGGGTGACGGCTGCGGTCGACCGGCAGCGGTTTGAGCAAGTGATGATCAATGTGCTTGATAATGCGCGAAAATATGCGTTTCCTGGCACAACGGTGACGATCACCGTCCAGCCGCGAAAACATGGGGTCATCATGGCCGTTTCCGATCAGGGGGCCGGCATCCCGCCGGACGATGTCCCCCATATTTTTGAACGGTTTTACCGGGTGGATAAGTCGCGGTCGCGAAGGAGTGGAGGGACCGGGCTTGGGCTTTCCATTGCCAAAGAAATCGTCGAGGCGCACGGGGGAACGATCGCCGCAGAGAGCGAACCAGGGAAAGGAACGACCATCTTGATTACGGTGCCGGAGGGATGAGGATGTATACGTTGGTATTGGTCGATGATGAAGCGCGAATGCTCGATTTGTTGGACCTGTATCTGGCGCCAAACGGTTACCGTTGCGTGAAATGCCGTTCAGGGCAAGAGGCGATCGACTATTTGCGGGGCCATCACGCCGATTTGGTGCTGCTTGATGTGATGATGCCGGAACTTGACGGGTGGGAAACGTGCCGTCGCATTCGTTCGTTTTCCGACATCCCGATCATGATGGTCACTGCTCGCGACGAAACGGCCGATATCGTCCAAGGGTTGAAAATCGGAGCCGATGATTATGTCACCAAGCCGTTTGACGAGGCGGAGCTGTTGGCGCGTATTGAAGCGGTGCTGCGGCGTGCCGGTGCCCGCCGCTCGGCGATCCGCACGGCCGGGCTCGTGTGGGATGAAGAGGAACATGCCGTCCATTATGAAGGAAAGCCAATTCCGTTGACGCCGAAGGAGTTTGCCATTTTAGGGCTCTTCCTCAAACGCCCAAATCAAGTGTTCAGCCGCGGACAAATTATCGCCTCCTTATGGGGATATCTCGCCGATACGGAAGAGCGGACGGTGGATTCGCATATTAAAAACATCCGCGAAAAACTGCGCCAAGCCGGGTTTCCGGCTGACGACCATTTGCAGACGGTCTGGGGCGTCGGCTACAAATGGGAAGGGCGCAAGCCATAGCCGAACCGGGTGCAGCGCTTCGGAAAGTGAGGCGTTCCTTTTGTGATGAAAGATTGGATGATCGATTTGTTTCAAGCCTACGGCGGGGCAGCATACGTTTTGAGCCTGGCCTGCAATGTGGCGATCAGCGTGCTTGGGGTCGTCCCAAGCGCATTTTTGACAGCGGCCAATTTGACGGTGTTCGGCTTTTGGCCGGGCTTTTGGGTGTCGTTTGCCGGCGAGGCGCTCGGGGCGATCGTCTCGTTCGTCTTGTACCGGAAAGGAGTTCGCCGATGGAACGGGACAAAATGGCTTTCCCATCCGAGCGTGAAGCCGCTGCTTCATGCGGGCGGCCGGGAGGCGTTTTTCCTCATTTTGGCACTGCGGTTGCTGCCGTTTGTACCATCCGGGGTGGTGACGTTTGTCGCCGCCATCGGCCGTACGTCCCTTTCCGTGTTTACGGCGGCGAGTTCGCTCGGCAAACTCCCGGCGTTATGGATGGAAGCGTATGCGATTCATCAATTTCTCGAGGCCGCCTGGTCGGGAAAACTGCTGCTCGCTGTTGCATCGATCGTTCTTTTGTGGTTCGTCTGGCGAAAGATAGGGCAAAAAACAGCGGAGTGAAACAGAACTGCCCCAAAGGGCGGTCAGCCTAGGCGCAATACGGCCTTTAGCGGCAAATGATCGGACGCCGTCGGCATGATCGTCACAACTTGTGCGCCCGCCGCGTGCAGCTGACGGCTGACAAAGATGTAGTCAAGCCGCCGGCGCGGGCGAAGGGACGGATACGTATCGCCGCTTCCTGTTCCTACTTTTTTCCATATATCATCCGCCTCACGGGCCATGCGCTGCCATGGACGGGAGCCGGGTCTCATGTTCCAATCGCCCATGACAAGAAATGGAACGGATTGACGGTGCAACCGCTCGATGAGAAAATCAGTCTGTTTCCGGTGCAGCAGCGGGTTGAGGCTGAAGTGGGTGACATACACGGCAAGGGGCTGGCCGTGAACGGACACGATCGCCTCGAGCACCGATCGCCCTTCCCCCATTCCCAATGCCGCGCGCAATGCGTGATGTTGTCGGGCGGCAATCGGGTAGCGCGACAACAGCCCGTTTCCGTATTGGCGGATGACTCCAGGTTGTTTCGCCTTCCACGATACGGAAGGGCTGAACGCATGATGCATCCGCAACTCTCTTGCCAGCCAGCCGATTTGATCCTCATAGTGGCTTCGCCGTGAAAAATAACGGTCCACCTCATTCAGGCCGATGATGTCGGCGCCGCTTTGTCCGATCACAGCGGCGATTCGGCGCAAATCCACCTTTCCGTCCATGCCTTTGCCGTGGCGGATGTTAAACGTCATAATGCACAGTTCCACCGCCCGCTCTCACTCCTTCAAAAATGCTGGCCTAGCAAAGTTTTCCTTCATCCCATTTTGGCCATCATGGCGGCCTTTTAGTCAGAAGGAGACAGACAAAAAGTTGTCACGCCTTCTCGATACATTCTCCATCATTTTGGTCTAAGATGGAGATGAAACCGAAAGAAAGGTGGGCACTCTAATGAAGAAAGTCACAGGAGGCTTGTTGGCTGCTGCGTTGGTGCTAGGGGCCGGAACAGCTGTTTTGGCCAACACGAACGGCCCGCTCTCGTTTGAGCAAATGCTCCCTCATATGAAAAGCATGCATCCGGATTTATCGGAGCGCCAGTTGCAAGACATGTATAACGCCTGCCACGGGGCAAACGGAGAAAAAACGGGCCAGCCGTCCTAAACGATGATGAACCGGTTTTAGCGAACGAAAGAAGCGGCTTGCACCACAAGGCAGCGGATCCATGACCGAAGGGATCGGCAGGCGCCGTTTCCGCCATCATCCGCCGCCTGGCAGGCCGCCTTTCTTTTTTGTCATGAAAAGGAAGAAAATTCATTGCAACATTATACCCCATTCGGGTATAATGTATATAGATTAAAAAAGAGGTGAGAACCGTGACCCAACCACCACATGACCCCCATGCTGGTCATGGAACGATGGTCCCGCGCACGAAAGAGGAAATCGAGAACATTGTGAAACGGTTGAAGCGCATCGAAGGGCAAGTGCGCGGGGTGCAAAAAATGGTCGAAGACAATCGCTATTGTATTGATATTTTGGTGCAAATTTCCGCCATCCAAGCGGCGCTGCGCCAAGTGGGGATGCAGCTGCTTGAGCGCCATGCGAACCATTGTGTGGCGAAAGCGATTCGCGAAGGAAGCGGCGAAGAATCGCTCCGCGAGTTGATGAACGTGATCAAACAGTTTTCGAAATAAGGGGAGATGACCGATGGGAGAACCCAAAACGGTGACGCTTCACATCACCGGCATGACGTGTGCCGCTTGCTCCAACCGGATTGAAAAAGTGTTGAACAAACTAGACGGGGTCAAGGCGAACGTCAACTTGGCCATGGAAAGGGCGACGATTCAGTTCGATCCGGGAAAACAGCGCCTGGCGGAGATCGCGGCGAAAATTGAGCAATTGGGATATGGCGTCGCGAAGGAAACCGTGGCGCTCGATATTTCCGGGATGACGTGCGCGGCGTGCGCGGCGCGGATTGAAAAAGGGCTGAAGCGGATGGACGGCGTCACCACGGCCGCAGTCAACTTGGCGACGAACAGCGCCATCGTCGAATACCAAGAAGGGGTGCTGTCCATTGAGGACGTGATCAAGAAAATCGAGCATCTTGGATACAAAGGCCACCTCCGCGGCGAGCAGCAGGGCGCCCGCCGCGATGACGAGGAATGGAAACAAAAGCGGTTTCGGCTGATATTGTCAACGGTGCTCTCGCTCCCGCTGTTGTATACGATGATCGCCCATTTGCCGTTTGGCCTCGGTCTGCCGATGCCGCATTGGTTGATGAATCCGTGGGTGCAGCTTTTGCTGGCGACTCCGGTGCAGTTTTACATCGGCGGCCCGTTTTATCTCGGCGCGTACCGGGCGTTGCGCAACAAAAGCGCAAACATGGATGTGCTTGTCGCCCTCGGCACGTCGGCCGCCTACTTTTATAGTTTCTATGAGGCGCTCAAAACGTTGGCTGACCCGGCGTATGCGCCGCGGCTGTATTTTGAGACGAGCGCGGTGCTGATTACGCTCGTTTTGGTCGGCAAATATGCCGAGGCGCTCGCCAAAGGGCGGACGACGGAAGCCATTTCGAAGCTGTTGAGCCTGCAGGCGAAAGAGGCGACGGTCATCCGCGACGGAACCGAACAAAAAGTGTCGCTCGAACAAGTCGTCGTCGGTGATACGATCATCGTCCGGCCGGGCGAAAAAATTCCGGTGGACGGAACGGTCATCGCCGGGGCCTCATCGGTCGATGAATCGATGATTACGGGCGAATCGATTCCGGTCGATAAAAAGGAAGGCGACCCCGTCATTGGCGCGACGATCAACCAAAACGGCATTTTGACGATCCGGGCGGAAAAAGTCGGGAAAGATACAGCGCTCGCCCACATCGTCCGCATCGTGGAGGAAGCGCAAGGATCCAAAGCGCCGATTCAGCGGATGGCCGACATCATCTCCGGCATTTTCGTCCCGATTGTCGTCGCCATTGCGGCGGTGTCGTTTCTCGTTTGGTACTTCATCGTGGCGCCGGGCGACATCACCGCCGCTTTGGAAGCGGCCATTGCCGTGCTCGTCATCGCCTGCCCATGCGCGCTCGGCTTGGCGACGCCGACTTCGATTATGGTCGGCACCGGCAAGGGGGCGGAGTACGGCATTCTCTTTAAAGGAGGTGAGTACTTAGAGAGAACGCAGCAAATCGAAGCGGTGTTGCTCGATAAGACGGGAACGGTGACAAAAGGCAAACCGGAAGTGACCGATGTCATCGCGCTCCGGGACGACATGCTTGTGTATGCCGTTTCGGCCGAGAGCGCTTCGGAACATCCGCTGGCGCAAGCGATCGTCGCGTACGGGAAAGAACACGGGATCGCGCCGAAACCGCTTGACCGCTTCTCGGCTATTGCCGGCCATGGCATTGAGGCGGTGGTGGACGGCCAATTTGTGTTGGTCGGCACGCGCAAACTGATGACGGAACGGTCAGTTGACATCTCGAGCGAAGAGGAACGAATGGCGGCGCTTGAAGCGCAAGGGAAAACAGCGATGCTTGTCGCCGTCAACGGAAAACCGGCGGGCTTGATCGCTGTGGCGGATACGGTGAAAGAAAGCTCGAAACAGGCCATTCGTGCGTTAACGCAAATGGGTATTGACGTGTACATGGTGACGGGCGACAACCGCCGCACCGCAGAAGCCATCGCCAACGAAGTCGGCATTCGCCATGTGTACGCGGAAGTGCTGCCGGAAGAGAAGGCGAACATTGTCGCCAGGCTGCAGCAACAAGGAAAACGGGTGGCGATGGTCGGCGACGGCATTAACGACGCCCCGGCCTTGGCGAAAGCCGATATCGGCATGGCGATCGGCACCGGCACCGATGTAGCGATTGAAACGGCCGACGTGACGCTGGTCGGCGGAGATTTGGCCCATATCCCGCAGGCGATCGAGTTGAGCCGGAAAACGATGAGAAACATCCGCCAAAACTTGTTTTGGGCGCTGTTTTACAACACGGTCGGCATTCCGGTCGCAGCCGCCGGCTTGTTGGAGCCATGGATCGCCGGCGCGGCGATGGCGTTTAGCTCCGTTTCGGTCGTGGCCAATGCGCTTCGCTTAAAACGGGTGAAACTATCATGATCACGGGAGGAAAGAAACGATGACGATCACGTTACAAGTGCAAGGAATGACATGCGGCCATTGCAAAGCGGCCGTCACCAATGCGCTGCAACAACTCGATGGCGTTCGCCGGGTCGACGTCCATTTGGAACAAGGAACGGTCGATGTGGAGTACGATGAAGCGAAAGTGACCGTTGACCAGTTGAAAACCGCGATTGAAGACCAAGGGTACGATGTCGTCTGACCGTTGGGCATCCCCTCAAGCAAGGGGGTGCTTTTTTTGGGTCGAAGCGGTGCGGCTAGACCGCCACAGAATTTTCCGCTGGATTTCCAGACACGCGATCAACCCATTTTTCCTTGACCAAGGCCATCTCCACAAAATCTGCACAAATGTTGGGTATGCTAAGGAAGGCAAGGAGGGTGAAAACGATGAAAAACTGGAGAATGTTGGTTGGGGCGGCTTCCCTAACAGCAGCGTTGTTGGCATCCGCCTGCGCCGGCGCCGGAAACGACGAAGCCGCGCCCAATGAACAAGCCGGCCAGGAGGAAACCCATAATGCCCACAGCGGCCATGAAGGAATGAACCACTCCGGCTCCGGCGACGTTCCGGAGGGATTGGAAGAGGCGAAAAACCCGGCCTATCCGGTCGGAAGCAAGGTCATCATCCATGCCGACCATATGCCGGGGATGAATGGGGCGAAAGCAACCGTCACCGGCGCATTTGACACAACCGTCTACACCGTGACGTACACTCCGACGACCGGCGGGAAACCAGTCAAAAACCACAAATGGGTCATCCATGAGGAAATCGAAAACGCCGGCGACAAACCGTTCCAACCGGGTGATGAAGTCGTCTTGAACGCCGATCATATGGAAGGGATGAAAGGGGCCAAAGCGGTCATTGATTCGGCGAAACAAACGACGGTGTATATGGTCGATTACATTGATACAGAAACCGGTAAAAAAGTGACAAACCACAAATGGGTGACTGAAGACGAGCTGTCGCCGGCCAACTAACGAATCATCATCGGTGTTTCAGCCAAACGCACAGCCATTTCCCTTGGAGCATAGGGGAATGGCTTGTTTTTTCGGCTCATTTGTGAAAATTGTGATATAATTATACGAAAATCACCTATTTTTTCAAAAAATAGACATAGGCGGCTTCGCCTGCTGTCTTACGGATCGATCGGGGGAACGGGAGAAAGGAGGGGAGAAACGATGCGGAGATTTTGGTTGGGAGTTATGTGGTTTTCAGTGGTTTGGGTGCTTTACGGCATCGGAGCGGCAGGGTATCACTTATGGACGGAACACCGGATGGACGGACAGGCGTTGATTCTCGCGCTCGGCATGGCGATCATGGCCTGGCGCGCATGGGACGAATATCGTGGGAACGGTTGGACACGGAAAAAGGAAGACGGGCGCCATCTATGATGAAAGAACGCCCGTCTCTAGCTGTCGCCCGAGCGAAAAGAGGCGGTTTGGTTACGCCGTCCGCCTCGGCGTTTTCGGTTCATGCTGCTGTTTTTCTTGGATGGTTGAACAGATGGCTAACAGAACGAAGACCGCCACACAGAGGAACGAACCGATCCGGTGCTCTCCTTGAAGCAAAAAGCCAAGCCAAATCGCTCCGAGCGCCCCGACCGCCGCTACCGTCGTGTACGGAAACCCTTTCGTTTGGAAAAACGGCTTCGTTTGGTAATGCGGCCGCAGCTTCAGTTGAGCGGCGCCGATCATCATCCAAACGATCAGCACCGTAAACCCGGGGATCGTCATCAATTCTCCGATGATCCGCCCGGGCGCCAAGTAGGCGCCGATCACGCCGGCGGCGATGCAGATGGCGACCATGCCCATCCCGTACAGCGGAACCCCATGTTTCGTCGTCCACTGCAAGCGGCGGCTTGCTTCTCCTTGTTCGGCCATGGTGTACAGCAGCCGGGAAGTCGCATAGACGCCCGTATTGGCCGCCGATAAGACGGCAATGAGCAACACCGCGTTCATGACATGGGCCGCGCCGGGCAACCCGATCGCTTCCAACACTTGGACGAACGGGCTGTTCGTTTCCGAGACGGTGTTCCATGGCATAATGCCGCAAATAATGGCCATTGGCAAAAGATAAAAGCCGACAACCCGCCAGATCGTTGTGCGGATGACGCGCGGCAGCACCCGGTCGGCGTCTTTCATCTCCGTCACCGCCACCCCGATCAGCTCCGCTCCGCCATAGGAAAACATCACGATAAGCAAGGCGCTGAGCGTACCGGCCAGTCCATGCGGAAACCACCCGCCGTCGCCGGCGGACGGAAACGAGCCGTCCATGTCGCTCGGGATCACGCCAGCCCATACGCCCGCCCCGAGCACGATAAACACTACTAGCGCTACCACTTTCAGGCCGGCCAGCCAAAATTCCGCTTCTCCGTAATACTTCACAGGGAAAAGATTCAACCCCATGATCAAACACGCGCATAGAAGTGCAAGCAGCCATAACGGCGCAGACGGAAACCAATAGTTCAGAAAGCTGCCGGCAGCCAGCAGTTCGACCACGGTGACCAACGTCCAATTGATCCAATACAGCCACCCGACGATCCATGACAGGCGAAAGCCAAACGCCCGGCGGATCAAATGTTGAACGTTCGAACCCGGGTACGCGATCGCCATCTCGGCCAGTGCAGCCATAATCAAAAACAACAGCACGCCGCCGATCAAGTACGTGAGCACGACGCTTGGTCCGGCGATATGAATGGCCTCGGCGCTTCCTTTAAAAATGCCGGTGCCGATCATCCCCCCTAACGCGATCAGCTGAACGTGGCGGGGCAATAGTCCTTTTTGCAGCTGGGGACGGGATTGTTCCATGTTCACAACAACCTTTCTATCTCGGATGATCATTCACAGATGTGCTTTGCTGCTTTTGTGCGGTTAAGGAAAAAAGATAGTTTTAGAATATAATAAGTTGTTCACGCTGTCAACGGTTCGCGAAAAAGGCATCGTCATCATGGAAATGTTTTGTTATACTGGGAACGGAAATGATTTTGTGCAAAAAGGAGATTGCGAGAATGCGGTACGATCACGGCAAACCGATCTCGATCAAAGCGGTCACCGTGTGGCGCTTGACCGGAGCGCTCGGAACGTTGGCTTCCGGCGTGGTGGTCGGGGGAGTCATGTGGTTGCTCTCCCGCTTTCATGCTCCTCCTTGGCTATGGGCGGTGTTGGCCGGCGTTTGGGTGGTGGAAGCGATCGTATGGGTCGTCTGGCTCCCTCCGTTGCGGCAAAAACGGTGGCGCTATGACATTCGGGAAGAAGAAATCATCATTCAGCGGGGGGTTTGGTCTGTCAAACGAACACTCATCCCGATGGCCCGCGTTCAATATGTCGATGTGCGCCAAGGCCCGCTTTTGAAGCGGTACAAGCTGGCCTCCATTGCGGTGTTTACGGCGGCGGATTCTCATGAAATTCCCGCCCTGCGGATGGACGAAGCAGAGCGGCTTTGCCGTTTGATTGCCGAGTGGGCGAAGGTGGCAGATAGCGATGATGTCTAAACGTCGTCTCCATCCGGTCGCGATTCTCTCGGGGGTTGGAAAAGAATTGAAGAATATGATCGTTCCGTTGCTCGTGATCATCGCAGCCGGCAGCCGCGGCCGCTTCTCCTGGTGGGATCTCATCGTGCCGCTGGCGGCTGTCATGTACACGGTGGTGATGGGCGTTCTTTCGTGGATTCGCTTTACCTATGCTTGGGATGAAGACCGCTTGTTCGTGGAAGAAGGGGTGTTTGTTCGCAAAAGGCGTTCGATTCCGTTGGAGCGCATTCATGGGATGTCGGTCACGGAAGGCGTATGGCAGCGGATGGCAGGGGTTGTCCAAGTGCATATTGAAGCGGCAGGCCATGTGCTAGGTGAAGCGGAAGTGATGCTGCGGGCCATCTCACGGGAAGAGGCCCGCCAACTGCAACGATGTGTCGAACAAGCGAAAAGGAAGGCGGAAACCATTGACCATCCGGCGTCCAACGCAAACCGCTGTCCGCCTCCTGCCCTGTTTACGTTATCGATGAAAGAAGTTTGGATCGTTTCATTAACAAGCGGCGGCACGCTTGGCGTGGTCGTGGCGTTAGGGGCGTTTTTGTCGCAATTAGTCGACTTCATTCCATATGAAGCGCTCGTTCGCGATATTCAGTCGACATGGAACGGGCATAGCCGTTGGTTTCTAGGGGGATTCGTCTTCGTCGTTTTGTTTGCCGCTTATGGAGTAGCCATCGTGCAAAACATGGTCCGATACGCTTCGTTTGCCGTGCGGAAACAAGAAGATACGATTGTGATCACCCGTGGATGGCTGGAGCGAAAATCGGTGTCAATCCCTGTTGCCCGCGTTCAAGGCGTCGTCATTCATGAGAATTGGCTGCGCCGATTGTTCGGATATGCTTCGGTGTCCTTGATTCATGCCGGTGGAGGGCTCGATGGCGGCGAAGCGGGCGATGTGGTGCTTTGTCCGCTGATCAAAAAGAATCGGGTGGCGTCGATTATGCAAACTTGCTTGTCTGAATATGATCCCACCGTCGCCTTTCATCCATTGCCGAAGCGAGCCAAGTCCCGTTATATGCTTCGCCCGCTATGTTGGCTTGTGATTCCGGCTGTTTTGGCGGCGTATGTTGAACGTCCGTGGGGAGTGATGGCTTTCTTGTTATTGCCATTCGGGGCATGGATCGGCGCATGCCGCTTCCATCTCGCAGGCTGGGCGCTTTCGCCGGGGCAGCTCGCTCTTCGCAGCGGGTGGTTTCGGCAAACGACGACATATGTCTTGAAACGCCACGTACAATCGTTCCAATCATCGGCGACATGGTGGCAAAAGCGAAAGCGGCTTACAACCATTTCCGTTTCCGTCATGCCGCTTGGCACCCGCGCCCGCGTCGTCGATGTGGATGAAGCAAATGCGGTTGTCATGTCCCGCTGGCTCGAAGGGAAACGGAAGAAATAAGCATGATGCGTCACGAGACCGTATTGTCCGCTTTCCGTCTTATCCGGAAAAAGGAGGTCGTGGCGGTGGAGGGTGAAACGGATTTTGTTCAAGGAGCGGCTTCGCTGCATGCTCAATCAGGTGATGCGGCAGCAGCCAGGCTTCTGATATAGCATTCCAGCCACGCGGGCAACTAATGGGTTCGTCCCCTTTACGCCTCTTGTGAGGTTCCGCTTGCAGGAGAATCGAGTATATTCAAATGACAAATGATCTGATACAATATAATAGAAAGAACACGAAAAAAGAAGGGACAAGTCATGCCACGAGAGCGTGAATCCCGCGGACGGGTCATTTTTCATATCGACTGCAACTCGTTTTTCGCCAGCTGCGAGATTGCCCGCGATCCGTCGCTTCGGGGAAGGCCGATCGTTGTGGCGGGGGACCCAAAAGAGCGGAGGGGGATCGTGCTGGCGGCCAGTTATGCGGCGAAACAGCAGTTTGGCATCTATACGACGATGCCGCTTACGGAAGCGAAGAAGCGCTGTCCGTCGCTCGTTGTGCGCCCGCCGGATTTCGCCTTTTACCGCGAAATGAGCCGCCGCTTGTTCCAATGGCTGGAGCGTTTCCCGCACGTTTTAGAGCGCGCTTCGATCGATGAAGGCTATTTGGACGTGACCAACCGGGCATCAATCGTTCACCCGCTGGCTTTTGCCCGCCACATCCAACAGGGGCTTTTGGAGCAGCTGTCGATTCCCGTCAGCATCGGAATCGCCCCGAATAAGTTTTTGGCCAAAATGGCAAGCGAGATGAAAAAGCCGCTCGGCATCACGGTGCTGCGCAAACGCGACGTTCCGCACGTCCTTTGGCCGCTTCCGGTTGAACAGATGCATGGTGTCGGCGACAAAACCGCCAGGAAGCTGCAGGCGCTCGGTTTGCGCACGATCGGCGATATGGCGAAGGCTGACCGGACGCTTCTTGAGCGGACGTTTGGCGTCTTTGGCCTGCGCCTTCACGAGCGGGCCAACGGCATCGACCCGCGTCCGGTCGACCCGGAAGCAGCAGAGAAATGGAAATCAGTCGGGAACTCGACGACGCTGCCGCACGATGCAGACGACGAACAAGAACTGCGGGCCGTTTTGCGTCAGCTGGCCGAATCCGTCAGCGCGCGGATGAAACAAAAGCGGGTCGTCTCGCGGACCGTTCAGTTAACGATCCGCTACCACGATTTTCGCACGATCACCCGCAGCCAAACCGAGGCGGCGCCGTTGCAAACGGCGGACGACCTCTTTCGGGCGGCGGCGCGGCTGTTGAAAAGGCATTGGAACGGACGCCCGGTGCGGCTTCTTGGCGTCGCCGCGCTTCGTGTGTTTGATGAGCGGGAAGAAGGAAAACAGCTCGATTTGTTTCATTATGAAGAGGAAGCGAAAGCTGAAGCGCTTCGAAAGACGGTTGAACAACTGCGGGCGAAATTTGGCGAACGTGCGCTCCAAATGGGGGCGGAATGGCTTTCGTCTAATCTGGAAGAAAAGGAGAGAGGAGAACGGTGACAGGATTGATGGTTGCTGCAGCTGCCGTGATGGTTGCAGGTTTGATCGGCACGCTCGCACTTTCCGGCCGCGGGGATGAACAGTACACATCGGCAACAAAAGGGAATCTCACCCGCCTAGTGTTGATTTACGCAGGGTTGGCGGTCGTTTTGGCGGCAGGGATCGGGATCTACATGGCGCTATAACGGGAAAGCCACTGTATTGGCTGTCCATCGGCTTGAAAAGGGGGCTTATGAGAAGGCAAGCAGTCGAATGAGGAACAAACGAATGCCGATCGTTCAGCAGCCGGCCAGAGCGCCCAAAGCGGGAAAGTGTGTCAACAGGCCGGCCTATTTTTTTAGCTTAGGTTGTTGGCGGATGCCGATTTTCGCTGGATACGTATATATACAGTATGAATATCCCTTATGGACAACAGTGCAGGAAGGAGTATGGAAATGGTGGTATACGACATGCATGGAGCGTCCATGCCGCTTGAGTCAAACGGGGAATGGCAATCACTAATCGGAAAAACCGTGACCGTCTACCGCGGCGGTCCCGAATCGAAAACAGGGAAACTTCTCGATGTCCAGTCAGATTATCTTGCCCTTTTCAATGAAAATGAATCCGCGATGATTTATTATGCATTGCACCATGTCCAAAGCATTAGCGAAAACGCAAAAGCCAATTCGGTTCCGTCGTTTTCTTCCTCTAGCAGCGAACCCGTTTTGCCAATAGGGGCGCCGAATTTTCATGAGCTGTTAAGCAGCTTGGTCAACGAGCGCATTCAAGTCAACCAGGGGGGCCGGAGTCGAAACAAGGAACGTTATTAGGCGTGAGTGACGATCATATTATTCTCTTCACGAAAGATGACGGCATCGTGTTTTACCATCTCCGCCATATTAAAAGCGTTCGCGTACAAACAAACAACGAGGAAAACAAAGCGGCAGCCAACGAGGTTCAAGCCGCGAGACATGAAGTGCATGCAGCAGAAGAAGCGGCAGCCCAAGCCTCAGGGCATAATGTTATGGAAGCAGCAGGCAAGGCAGCCCATACGTCCGAAGGAGCACCGGAAGGCCAAGAACATGACCCGTCTCCCCCGCCCGTTTACGTCAAGGCCGAAAACTTCGCCGATTTGTTTGCGCGTCTTACCCATACATGGGTGGCGATCAATCGCGGAGGGCCGGAAGCGGTCGAAGGCATCCTAGTTTCGGGCGGAAGCGGCTATTATACGATTGTTAACCGGGATGAAATCATCCGGATGAATCCCGAGCACATGAAAAGCATCAGCTGCGGACCTAAAGGGGCGTTCCAGGCGATGAATGCCACGAATGCCGAAGAAGAAAAGGAAACGGGCCAAACTAAAGCGGCACATGGGTCCAATCAAGCCGGGCATGAGGCGAAAAAGGCCGAAAATGCGCAGAAACAAGAAGCGGGAGAAGCAAAAGCGAAGCAAAAAGAGCAAGGTGGCAAGAAAAAGGCGGAAGGGAAGGAGAAAGAAAAAGAGAAAGCGAGACAAGGGGAACGACAGGTTAACGACAAGGTCCGCGAACAAGGCAAAGACCAAAAGAAAACAGACGGCCAGGGCGACAAGAAAAAGGCGGAAGAAAAAGGGAAAGGTGAGAAGGCGAAAAAGGGAGACCGTAGTCATCGGCGCGGTTAAACCAATGTCGCCCCGTAAAACCAAAGGGTGAAAAACATGGATCTGTTGAAAACGTTGCTCGGCAAGCAAGTCAAAGTAGAGATTTCCGGAGGAACTGTTGTTCGGGGGGTGTTGATTGATTTTGGGCTCGATATTTTAGTCCTCTATACCGGGAAAGAGTATTTGTACATTCCCCACCTGCATATTCACCACATTCAGCTTCATGCGGATCCCGAATTCTTGATCGATCCCCCTTTTCCTGAAGTTCCTTTGCAAGAGGATACGGGAATTTCCTACCGAAAAACATTATTGAACGCCAAAGGGCGGTTTGTGGAGATTTACGTGATCGGCAACAAATCGATTCACGGTTACATTACCAACGTACTGAACGATTACTTCACCTTTTACTCCCCAGTCTACAAAACGATGCTCATTTCACTCAATCATTTAAAATGGCTGACCCCTTACCAGACAACCATTACACCGTACACATTAGGGAACGATGCGCTGCCCGTGCAGCCGACTCCTCTTTCCTTGCAGCGGTCGCTTGAGGAGCAGCTCAAAAAAATGGAAGGCCACTTGGCCATTTTCGACTTGGGCGATCACCCGCTGAAAATCGGGTTGTTAAAGGAAGTGCAAAACAATATCGTTCATCTAGTGACCGCAGGTGGGGAATCGGTTTACTGGAAAGTGATTCATTTAAAAACCGTGCATTTTCCGTCGTAGGATGACGGAATCGTTTTGGGTACGATGGATGCCATGTATGGATGCATGCCGAAAAGTTCACGAAAAATCCCTCCTTCGTCACCGTGCGAGGAGGGATTTTTATAGAAGGTTCACAGATGATAAAAAGAAAATCCAACTATACAGCATGGCAAGGGTGAACAACACCGTCGGCGGAATGACCAGAAGTGAGATTTTCGTATAAGCGGACCAAGGAAGCGGATAGCGGTATTTTTGTAAGATATGGAGCCAAAGCAACGTTGCGAGCGTCCCGGTCGGCAACAGCAGCGAGCCGATATCGCTCCCGATAATCATCGCCAAATACGCCGCTTTCAGCACGAGCGGGTCGGTATGCATTTCGGCCAATGTCAACGTTCCGATCATGAGCGCAGGGCGGTTGTTAAATACATTGGACAAAACAGACATCATGCTTCCCATGACGAAAATGGCGTGAAACAGATTGGACACATAAGGCTGCAATTGTTGCACGAAGTAATGTCCCAAGCCGGCCCCGTTTAACCCGTATACAATAATATACATTCCAAAGGCAAAGACAAGGATGTGCCACGGCGCTTTCCGCAACACGTCAAATGGCCTCGTCTTAAACGTGTACCACCGCCATCCTAGCAGCAAGCCCGACCCCACCAGAGCCACCCATTCGACCGGGATATGAACGTAGGAAGCGACAAACAAACTAGCCCGCATTGCCAATACAAAGAGAAGAATCGCCTTCATCCTTTGTTTCGATATGTTCAAATCGTCATAGCCAGCGGAATCGCGGAGGGGATGTTGGTAAAACGAGCGCGGGGTGATGGGGACGGATAGCGGGGGAAGTGTTCTAGGAAGATCTTTGTAAAAAACGGCAAACAACATGCCGGTCAAAAAGAGCAGCCCAAGCGTAGCAGGGATGAACATCATCGCTGTTTGCGCGTACAGGCTCATATCAATAATCTTTAACGAAATTAAGTTCACCATGTTGCTCACACCGATCGGCGCGCTTGAGGCGGTGGCGATGAGCGCGCCGCTCACCAAGTACGGAAACTGTTCTCGCTTTTTGAGTTGAAAGCTCTTTAAGAGCAGCAGCAAAATCGGGGTTGTGATGATGATGCTGCCGTCGTTGTTGAAAAACAGCGTCATGAGAAAGCAAAGCGCATTGGTGTACCAAAACAGCCGAACACCGGAGCCGTTGGCCCGTTCAGCCAACATGGCGGCGATCCAGTGAAAAAAGCCGATGCTCTCGAGCACAAGCGCCATGATAAACGTGGAGATGATGGTGACCGCTGCGCCGCCTACTTTGGTGCTAATGTTGATGAGATTGGAAAAACTGACTGCTCCGCTCGCAAGAGTGATCACCGCACCGACCGCGGCCGGGATGGCTTCATGCATTCCTTTCGGGCGCCAATAGATGAGCAGGAGTGTAAAGAAAAACGTAAGCACGATCAGGATATCGATGATGACAAGCCTCCTTTCTTGCATTTTCTTCGTTGAAGCGGTATGGGTGAACTGTCTATAGTATTCATTTGTACTGCATCTATATGTGCCTGAGAGAAGACTTGTACTACGCCATTCGCTCAAATTCGCCAAAATCCACGTTTGTTCGCTATGAGCAGGCCACCTATGCCTAGCTCGCGCCCGCCGCCCGTCTTTCCCTAATCAAAAAAGTTGGCCAAACAAAAAGGATGGCCAACTTTTTGGTGAAGAATAGGTTGTCTATCAAATATGTGAAGGAAGCGGCGGGCAACATGAGTTACCAGTACACGTTCTCCTGTTTGAACAGATGGTGCAAAACAGTATGTTGTTTGGAATTCACAATCGCCAGCGGTTTCTTCGCTAAAATGGTTGAAGGAAAGCGAGACAAGTCACGTAAAGGATTCGGCAGCGTGCGGCACGGAATTTGCGCCTGCCGTCCTTCCCATGAAAGAGCGGTTTTGGCTCCGATATGAAATCCCCAATCCCCAAAAGACGGAACGATGGTATGGTAGCTTAGTGTGTGAAATCCAGCGCTTTCGATCGTTTTTCCGATGCTCCAGAAAACGATGGGCGTATCATCAAGGGAAGCAGATTGGCAGACAAACACACCGTCATCGGCAAGACAACGTTTTAAGAGAGTGTAAAATTCGGTTGTATATAGACTGCTAGTCGTCTCATCGGTCGGGTCGGGAAAGTCGACGATGATGAGTGGATAAAGGGTGCGGTTGGCGGCAAGAAAATCAACCGCATCTTGAGGATGGACGGCAACCCGGGAGTCGGATAACGAAGAGTCGTTCAATGCGGCTAATTTTTTGCTTTTTTTCGCAGCCTGCAATACTGCAGGATCTAAGTCAACCAGATCGACATGCTTAACGCTTGGGTATTTCAGCACTTCCCGCAGCGCCAAGCCATCCCCGCCGCCTAAAATAAGCACGCGGCTCGGGGTGGGGACAAACGTGAAAGCCGGGTGAACAAGCGCCTCGTGATAAATGTGCTCATCCAATGAGCTAAACTGCAACTGCCCGTCTAAATACATGCGTACATCTTTCGCTTCAATCATTTGCAAGTGTTGGAAGGCACTTTTTTCGTCCCAAAGCAGTTTATGTTTTCCACGCAAAAGCGCCTGCCGCCCGATCTGATCCCACTTGTCGCCGCGGACGGCCTCATCGCCGCCGTGGCGCTCGTCCGGCTTTGGCGACCCAAACGATTCCATCCCTTGGCTCATAACGAGCTGAGGGGACGTTGTCCCGCGGGAAACTGAATAAACGACCGCCCGTTTTGCCTGAAGGCCTTTTAATAACACATCCACCTGGCTAAGCGGATCATGTTCCCCGCACGTATAAAAATCCAACGAAGCATAGCGTTCCTCCGGCCACGTATGAATCGACAGATGCGACGTGGCTAGCACGATCATGCCCGTCACACCTTGCGGATGAAATGGATGGAAATACGAATATACCACTTCCATGCCGGCGTTTCGCGCGGCCATTGTCAGCAGCTGTTCCAAATAGTCCTGGTTGTTCAAAAGGGTGGAATCGCATTCAAAGGCATCGAGAATTAGATGTTTCCCTCCCACATTCAACGGATGGCCATCTCCTTTCTACTTGAATGGATTGTCCTTTATTCTATGGCATGCGTTGTCAAAGAGCTTGTATCATGGCCCGGCAGAGCATCATCCGTTTTTTTGCCCTACCGGAAGGAAAAAGACACCCTCGAGTGCAAAAAAGCCCCTGCCCGTTCTATCGTCTGCAGTGTGACGATGCTCACTCCAGGACGGTGCTTTTTCGGCTACAATGATGGTAAACAACACGATGATGGAGGATGTATGGCACACTATGTTTGGATCATCATCAATGCGTTGTTGGTGGCCGGTTCTGCGCTGTATATATGGCTGTTTCGCCCGAGCGATTCAGCGGCCGTGTTTGCCGGAAAATGGCTGGCGCAAGCAGCGATACTGTTGTTTTGGGTTAATGTCAATATGTACTTCATTTTTCTCGTCATCCGCAAAGCGAAAGCCCGGAACGTGAAAGTTGCCTTGGCGCGGATGTCAAGAAAAATGATGAAAGCCCATATTCCGCTGGCTGTAGCCGGAACGGGCTTGATCGTGCTTCACGGCGGGATCATGACGTGGAAGCTCGGGGCGGTCCTTGGTGTTGGCCACGGAAAAATGGTGACCGGCTATGCGAGCCTTGGACTGTTGGCCCTCACCTTGGTGGCCGGCGTTCTCCGCCATCGAAAAGCGTCCGGATTTCGGCGGAAATTCCATCTGTTGTCTGCGATGGCGTTTGCCTGTTTGTTTCTTATCCACTTATTTTGGCCTGTTTGACGTCGAAAGGAGAGAAAAACATGAGTGAGGTGCTCGCCCTATTCGCACGGTATACGAATCGCCAAGTGGTGGTCAACTTCTATGAAGACGATGAGTTGGTCGCGCGCGACGGGTTTTTCTTTGACTATATGGAACGGTCGGATCAGGTGTTAACCTTTTTCAAAAACGGGCAAGCCCGCCTCTCCATCCCGCTAGCGGACTATCCCGATCACCATGTGTTGAAATCGTTCTCCCGGTACTACCGGCTGGAACATTCCTGCTTTCGGCGGGCGGTGGAGCTGTATTTTCCTTCATAGCCTGATGACGCCATCCATTCACCGCTGCATAATCGGTCAGCCTTTATTCGCTTTTTGCATGAAATCAAAGGCACCATCCAACAGCTCAACTGCATGATCGAGGCGAAGCAAAAAGATGAAGCGCTCTTTCAGCTCGTTCGCGGTCTGAAGCGCTATGACGAAATCGAATGGATCGAGGGGGCGAGTTTTTCGTTGAAATAAGTGTTCTTTGCATGCTGGAAAACAATGAAAGCGATGAGAGCGGCAGACGCTCGTCATCGCTTTTTCATGCTTCACCATCCCGCCGCCAATAGAGGGACGAGGGGAGAAAGCATGATCCACCGATATGCATTTTCCGCCCCACTGAAGTAATAGGCCGATGGCAGCAACAACAACGCACAGAGCAAAAATGAGAGGACCTGCTGTCTCATCACCCCTCTTATCAAAAAGACAAGCGCGGCGCCAATGGATAGCCAAAACAGCCCTCCAATCCAGAAAACGTTCATGTTTTCCCTCCCACACATGCCTGCCGGTCTCCATAACCAACATCACATTCGTTTTTCTTAAAAGACATTTTATCATGCCCCAGATGATTCGACGATTCTTTTTTAAGGTTATAGATACAAAGGGAACATCGACAGAGAGAACCTTGTCATATTCAAGGAATGGGAGAAGTATTTATAAAATGGCTGCAAAGTTCGGATAACGGTCGTCTGGCATGCGGTTTGTTAGAGAAGCTGCAGACAAGCGCCCCCTGCCCATTGTCTATCGGGAGGAAAGGGAGAGATTCCTGAGGCATCTGGGGGTTTTCTTCAAAGAGGAGGATGATTATTAAAATATAATCTTTATACTTTACTATTAAATATTAATTTATTATAATTTTAATGTAGGAATCATTATCAATTAAAATTAATGATTCAAACTTTCCAAGGGAAGGGGAAGAGTGATGGAAAATCAAAATCGTCCCAACGCAGCCCAATGTCCGTTTCATGGAAGCATCACGAATCAATCTTCGAATCGGACGACGAACAAAGACTGGTGGCCGAATCAATTGAATGTAAGCATTCTCCACCAACACGACCGGAAAACGAATCCTCATGATGAAGAATTCAACTACGCTGAGGAGTTTCAAAAGCTCGACTACTGGGCGTTAAAAGAAGACTTGCGCAAACTGATGACGGAAAGCCAAGACTGGTGGCCGGCTGATTATGGCCACTACGGACCGCTGTTCATCCGTATGGCGTGGCATTCGGCGGGAACGTACCGCATCGGTGACGGCCGCGGCGGCGCTTCGACCGGCACGCAGCGCTTTGCGCCGTTAAACAGCTGGCCGGATAACGCCAACTTGGACAAAGCGCGCCGGTTGCTTTGGCCGATCAAGAAAAAATACGGGAACAAAATTTCCTGGGCCGACCTGATGGTGCTCGCCGGCAATGTCGCGATCGAATCGATGGGCGGCAAAACGGTCGGCTTTGGCGGCGGCCGGGAAGATGTATGGCATCCGGAAGAAGACATTTACTGGGGTGCGGAAAAAGAATGGCTCGCTTCTGAACGCTACAGCGGGGATCGCGAACTTGAAAATCCGCTCGCCGCTGTGCAGATGGGGCTCATTTACGTCAACCCGGAAGGCCCTGACGGCAAGCCAGATCCGAAAGCAGCAGCCCGTGACATCCGCGAAACATTCCGCCGCATGGGAATGACCGACGAAGAAACCGTCGCCTTGATCGCCGGCGGCCACACGTTCGGCAAAGCGCACGGCGCAGGTCCGGCCTCGCACGTCGGCCCGGAACCGGAAGCCGCCCCGATTGAAGCGCAAGGGCTCGGTTGGATCAGCTCATACGGAAAAGGAAAAGGCCGCGACACGATCACGAGCGGCATTGAAGGCGCGTGGACGCCAACACCGACCCAATGGGATATGTCGTATTTCGACATGCTGTTTGGCTATGACTGGTGGCTGACGAAAAGCCCAGCCGGAGCATGGCAATGGATGGCGGTTGATCCGGATGAAAAAGATCTCGCACCGGATGTGGAAGATCCGTCGAAAAAAGTCCCGACGATGATGATGACGACCGACTTGGCGCTTCGCTTTGATCCGGAATTCGAAAAAATCGCCCGCCGCTTCCATGAAAACCCGGATGAATTCGCCGATGCATTCGCCCGCGCCTGGTTCAAGCTGACTCATCGCGATATGGGGCCGAAAACGAGATACTTAGGTCCGGAAGTGCCGAAAGAAGATTTCATCTGGCAAGACCCGATTCCGACGGTCGACTATGAATTGACCGATGCGGAAATCGAGGAAATCAAAGCGAAAATTTTGAACTCGGGCCTGACCGTCAGCGAACTCGTCAAGACGGCATGGGCGGCAGCCAGCACGTTCCGCAACTCCGATAAGCGCGGCGGAGCCAACGGCGCCCGCATCCGCCTTGCCCCGCAAAAAGACTGGGAAGTGAACGAACCGGAGCGGCTTGCCAAAGTATTGGCCGTGTATGAAGACATTCAACGCGAACTGCCGAAAAACGTCAGCATCGCCGACCTCATCGTGCTAGGCGGCAGCGCCGCGGTCGAAAAAGCGGCCCGCGACGCCGGGTTTGATGTCAAAGTGCCGTTTATCCCGGGGCGGGGCGATGCGACGCAAGAACAAACCGATGTCGACAGCTTCGCAGTGCTCGAGCCGTTCGCCGACGGCTTCCGCAACTATCAAAAACAAGCGTACAGCGTTCCGCCGGAAGAGCTGCTTGTTGACAAAGCCCAGCTGCTCGGATTGACCGCACCCGAGATGACCGTTCTCATCGGCGGTTTGCGGGTGTTGGGCGCGAACTATCGCGATCTGCCGCACGGCGTCTTTACCGACCGCATCGGGGTGCTGACGAATGACTTCTTTGTCAACTTGGTTGACATGAACTACGAATGGGTGCCGACCGAAGGCGGCATTTATGAAATCCGCGACCGGCAAACAGGCGAAGTGCGGTGGACGGCCACCCGGGTCGACCTCATTTTCGGCGCCAACTCGATCCTTCGTTCGTACGCGGAACTTTACGCCCAAGACGACAACCAAGAGAAATTCGTCCGCGACTTTATCAACGCATGGGTGAAAGTGATGAACGCCGACCGCTTTGACATTCATTTGAAACAAGCCAAAGAGTCGGTCACCATTTGACCGGCGAAAAAAGCAGCTTGCCCGTTTGGGGCAAGCTGCTTTTTTATCCAGTGATTCTTTTTAGACTTGTTGTGGGGCAAAAAGAACGGTCTGCTGAAAGAAAACTGGAATGCTTGATGACCTGTTTTTATGTTTCAGAAATTTGCAGAGAGGGAAGATCCTTCGAAGAATCATTGAGAATAGTATGTATTTTATTGACAAATTATGTGTTTTTCAGTATGATTGCGGCAGAATCAAATCAAGGTCAAATAATAAATATAGGGAAAGGGACAGGACAAATGTTCACGTCAAAATAAAAAGATAGCTCAGCCCTGCCCAACGGTGGCGGGGAAAAGCTATCCTGCCGCACGTTGAGATGTTATCAGCCCTGCCCAACGGTGGCGGGGAAAATAACACCTTCTTTTTATGATTGTAAGGTATAAACGTGTTTTCGTCAACACAAAATGAATTTATGTATGGAAAGTAAAGGAGTTTACTTTAAATATGCAATACTTAATCTATTTTGATGAGAGCAATAAGCTCGACCAGTTTAACGCTGACTATTCTTACTATGGGGCTTACGGAGGAACCGATGCTGCAATGGCAAGGGTTGTTAAGCAAGTTCGAAACATCTTTAAACAGTGTAATTCTTTTAGTGAACTTCATTTTCGAGAGTATACGAAAGACAACCTTGTCAAGAAATATTTTCAAACTCTTCATACGGTTATTAATGAGAATGTACAGATTAATATTTTAACCGTTAATAATAGGGATGCTTTGTATGCGGCACAGAAAATCGGATTAACGGCGACTGAACTAAGAAACTTATTCTATATCAAAATACCGGAAAGATTATTTTATGGAATGACTCGGGATTTATCAAGTCAAGAATCTGGAACGATTAAGGTGAAGATTAAGGTAGACCAGAATGATGAGTATGATAAGCTTTTTCTTGAAACGAAAATCATTGAACAGATGAATGCACATTCGGCTTATCGCAATAAAAATTACCGCGTTGTTAATGTCCTTTCTCAAAACTCTGTTAAATCAATACCTTTGCAAATAGTGGATACATTTATGGGGATGGTTATATTTTTGTTGGAACAAAATTATCTTGAATCGTCCAATACTGCCAAGATAAAAAGTGATTTAATATACCGGTTTCTTATTGAAGGAAATAACTTAATGAAGTTTCAACAGCAAATCAAACTATATAAATGGACGGGACACGAAGAACTCACCTTTGTCAATATCAGCGACTATGTCTCACCTTTTATGGCTTATAAAGCAGCATATGATTCACAAGAAATAATACGAATTCAAAAGATCATGGTTGAGAATCCAGCGATGCCTCTAAAAGAGCTTAGACTCAAGGCAGGCTATCCGAATACCATGAAGAACACACTGATCGGATACAAGGATCAGATTGAAGGGCGGGGCAGGAATTATTCTATTTTATGATTCTCTTAGTTTAAATATGAATCTTTGACAAAACAAAGAAAAGAAGGAGTTTTCCCAATGAGGATACGCAAATGTGCTAGAGCAGTGATCATCAATGAGCGAAACGAAATTCTTCTTCAGAAATTTGAATTTCGGGACGTGGCAGGAAATAAAGTGTTATGGGTTACTCCAGGAGGGGGTATAGAAGAAAACGAGACCCCGGTCGAAGCCCTAAAAAGAGAATTATACGAAGAGCTAGGCATAGTGGTTGATGTTCTCGACGAGCCCATATTCCAACTGGATGTATGGATTGAAGGAAAACATGGTTCTTTTATTAGCCGGGAGATTTATTATCAAATCACGATCCAATCCGATACCGCATTGTCTACTGAACAGATGACAAGAAACGAAAAAGATACACTGAAAGGGCTCAAATGGTGGAGCAAAGACGAATTGCAGAAAATCGACGACTTTGCGCCGCGTGAAATATTGAATTACATATAGTTTTCTGCTGCGGTTGCGGCGAGTCGCAGAGGGAGTGGAGGTAGTGGCTTTCCTTTTCTCTTTATTTTAAGTTAACATAATACCCGTGGTGCTAGTTGAGCTTTAGCGCTCAACTAGCCCAAGTGTAACTAGAGAATAGGCTAGCAATATACCGTCTAACGCCACTTCAAATCCGATGATCGAATTGGCTCGGATCTCAGTGATACGATAGTGGTCAACCAGAACCGAGAACACCGTCTCGATCACTTTGCGTTTTTGTTTGATCCACTGCTCCCATGTCTCAGGCGGACGATGTTTCTGGTTTTTTCGAGACGGAGTCCAAAGCGCCATTTGGTATTCTTCGTACAGCCTTTTTTGCAAGTCATGGCTAATAAACCCTTTGTCTCCGAAGTTATAGGGATGAGGAATTTGGGTCATGACGCTTTCGGCTGCGATTCGATCATGACAAGATGCTTCCGTCACCACATATCCCATCGGCAGACCTTGATCTGTAACTTGAAGGTGCAGCTTAAACCCGTAGTACCATTGCTTTTTCGAAGCACAATACCTGATGTCGGCGATCTCTTGAAACCGTTTGACGCGATGCATTCTTGCGGTATGGCACAACGAGAGCGGCAAGCTGTCGACGACGGCATAGGCATGATGTTGGCCGCGTTTTGCTCACGACGGCGGATCCATTTGATGGCGAAGCGCAGCGCCCGACAACGGCGGTTGTACCGGGAACGTTCGAGAAACGAGCCGTTTGTGAACAAATTTCCCGTGACAAAGCGATGCCATGCCCGTTCGGATGTAAAACCGAGCAACTTTCCTAAAATATGAATCGCGATGACCACGGCGTCTTCCTGTTTGACCAAATGGCGGTTGCGGCGCTGCAGGTGCATCTGAATCGATGACAGTTGGGCAGAGACAAAACAGAAAATGGCGGCATATTGCTTTTGAATCTTGGCTCGATCTGTAGTAAAAGGAAAGTGCTCTTGCATAGGGATTCTCCTTTTCAATGTTTGATCGCACTTTCATTTTAAGGAGATCCTCATGCAAGGGCTATTTTTATGCTTGTTTGAGTTTATCTAGCACCACGGGTTTTTTCAAATTATGAATAAACGCTGTTGTTCATATGGATGACAAACCAAGAAGAGGAGCGGCATCGTGTCGCTCTTTTTATTTTAGGACTCACATTTCGCACCCTAACAAGGTAGAAACAAAGGATTTTTTATTTAGTTTTTTAGAATAACTTTTTGACCAACACGACTAGCGATGGAAATCCTTTTTTTACCATCGCTAGTCGTTCCGTATGACGTTACACGTAAATGCTCTCATCCATTCCCAACCCTTGCAGAATCCTTCGCTGCTCGTAGGTGAGCGGTTTTCCTAGCGCGCGTTGGATGCGTCCATCCGGCAGCTTGAGGAGGACGACTTTCACATACTCAAACAACTGAAAAATCGCTTGCCCGGTCGGCCGGGTCAGCTTGCGGCCTCCGGCGCCCTTTAACGGGCGTTCCGGTGTGATGAACGGACGCACGCGGCGCTGAAAGACACGGTAAATCGCCAAGGCCAAGAGAAATAAATAGCCCAACACCGCCACCCGTTCTGGCTTTTTGACGTAAATCTCGTCAGTGAAGAACGGATCTTTGAGAAAGGAGAAGTTCATTTCCACCGAGATTTGCCCTTTATACAACTTCAAGATTTCTCGAGCATCCATCGTTTGGCCTTTCCATTCCTTCGGAACGGTCGTGACGAGGACAAACCGGGACGCTTTCCGTCTTGCCTGTTCCCATGCCTGTTGGTCGAATTCGACGTCCAGGCGCAAAAGATACAGCGTCTCCACCTCGGGTTCCACCCCTTTTTTCGGCCGGCCGCGCCGTTTTTTCGGGCGCACGATCTCTTCGACCGCGGCCTCCACCCGATGAAACCGGGGGCGAAGGAACGCCTTGAGGGACGCCAAGGCTTGTTCGGCGTCTTCGCGGCAGGAGAAGGGGTGGCGCTCCCAACGGACTTGTTCCTCTCGAAGAAGCTCCGCTTCTTTGACCCGCTCTTTTTCGAGTGTTTTTCCTTTGCGCTGGTCGAGCGCGCTCGATTCGACGACGATCAGCCGAACGGGGTGGCCTTCATACGTTCCCACCGTTTCCCATACCTGATACACGGCGCCGTTTTTCTCGGCCAACGAAAAGGAGTCGCTCCACGCTGGATCGGGTTGGACATCCGCTTCCGCCAGAGCGGCTTTGACGATTCGGAGCGATGAAGGGCCTCTGGTGATCAAAAAGGCATTGGCGGCTTTCGTCTGCGCCAAGGTGTCTTTCGTCATCGCGGCGGAATCCGCCACATACATCCATTCGTCTTCGATCTTGGCTTGTTTGAGCTGTTCATGGACACGGGACAGCACCTCGGGATTCCACGTTTTGTCAGGCATGTTGCCGTCGTGCACATCGCCGTAAAACGGAATGCCGTCTTCATTGCCGATCAGCCCAAAACCAATCTGTTTTTGCCAGCGATGATGCCGATTGTAGCCATACGTAATCGCCACCCCCTCTGACGAAGGGGACTCGTACGCGCCGTAAACGGTCTTGCCTGTCGTATCCGCGTGAAAGACACGGAGAGGGAGGCTTTCTTTCTTGTCAATTTGCACGAGGCAAGACGACAGGACTTGATGGATATTGGCCTCATACAGCCGGTCCAAATGGCGAGCAATGGCATCGTCGTTGAACCAAGACGGATCCAATCCTGGCCGGATCAGCTTGGGCAAGTCGATGTCATGCGCCCACCGTTCCAAATGAACGAGGGCTTGCCGGCCGCTCAAGATATCCAAGAGAAGCAGCCCGACCACATCACTGGCTCGGGTTTGGCATTGAGGATCCACCGGAACCAGCCGGTCCATCAGCTGAGGGAGGCCAAGATCTTTGAAAATGGTACTTATTATATTCAAATAGGAACTTTCATAAATCGCCCGAATTCGAACGTCCATGATGGAAAAACTCCTTTGCATTCCTTGTGTGTCAAGGATTCATTCGACATGAAAACAAAAAAATCCTCCCGATTTTGGTCGAGAGGGTGCGAAATGTGAGTTTGAATATGTTTTTTCAAGCCTGAATATTTTGAATACCTATGCACCTATTCATTCATCGTCCTCATTAGGTATAACCTCAAATAGTAGTCTGGGCTTCCACGTTTTCCAGTTTATTCCCATCCCCTAGTCGATCACTCTCTCGGCCATACCTATACAGGGGAAATGAATGTGTTCATATATGTCACATCTAGCTAAAAATTGGGCTATAATGAATGGGAACGAAAGACCAGCACAAAACAGGTGATGAATGGATATGAACATAAAAACATTATTGATTGCCCCGTATCCCGGACTGAAAGAATTGGCCTCCACGCTAGCCAAAGAACAGCAGGAACTCGATCTGACCGTTGTGCAAGGCGACTTGCAAGAGGCCATTCCGATTGTGAAACAGTACGAAAAAGAAGGGTTCGATCTAGTGATTAGCCGCGGTGGCACGGCACAACTGTTACGCCAATATACTTCATTGCCCGTTATTGAAATTCAAGTGTCGGGTTACGATATTTTACGTATATTGACACTGGTGAAAGACTATCACGCTCATCATTGGATGATCGGATTCACGAACATTTGCCAAGGATTTGTTTCTGTATCTAACCTTTTAGATATCCAGATCCCTTACACCATTATCCATGACCAAAAAGAAGTCGATGAAGCGGTAAAACAGGCAAAAGCAGCAGGCGCTCAAACGATTATCGGGGATACAGTCACTTGCAGGACAGCGGAAGCGTGCGGACTGCAAAGCATTCTCATTACTTCCGGCAAGGAATCGGTCATCGAAGCGTTTGAACAGGCAAAGCAAACGTATCAAATGCTCAAAAATACAGCCAAAGAAGCCAAACGATATAAACAACTATTGCAACAAAGCCGTGTCGCCATTGCGGTTTACAATGAACATGGCACCATCGAGTATGCCAGCCCGGCTTTTCAAAACCGATTCAATTGGATGAAAAACAACTCCAACGAATCATCCATTTATGCCTGTTTCCCCTTTCTTGACCGTGAATATAATGAGCTATGCCGAGCGATCGCACCTGTGGAAATTCAATCCACCTGTATCGTCAATGATGAACGGATGCATTTGTGGCAAGGGTGTTTAAACAAAGATCCGCTTGAACATCACTATTACGTACGTTTGGCTGAAAGCACCAAGCCCCAAGAAGAACAGGGCTTAACCGTTGCTGCTGTACAGCCTGCAATGCGTTCATTTTCTCAAATCCTCGGCAACAGCGCATCGATTCATCAAGTGGTTGAGCAAGGCAAAAGGGCGGCGATGCATCGCGAACCAGTGGCGCTATACGGGGAACAAGGAAGCGGCAAAAAAACGCTGGCGGGAATCATCCATTGCGAGAGCAAGCAAACAGAAGGAATGTTGTTGCACGTCCGCCTGACAGCTGATGACGGGCAACTGATTGACCGCCTCCACTCTATTTTCACCTATAGCGAAGGCGGAACATGTGTATTGCAAGGAGTCGAACTGCTGCCGTTACTGCGCCAAGATGAGATTGCCCAACTCATCCCTGCGGCAGTGATGAGGATCATCTTTTTATTTGAGAACGCCCCGGCTCATTTAGCCCGACAAAAACAGCTATCTCATCATCTGTTCAAACAGTGTAAGACCAACCAAATTCGCTTGCCATCGTTAAGAGAGTACACGGAAGACTTAGAAGAATATGCGCGAAAATTCATCGCCCAATACAATGTAAAGTACGGAAAACAAGTGGTCGGCATCGACGAAGCGGCGCTCAAATGGCTGCACCGCCATCATTGGAAAGGCAATTTGCAAGAATTAAACAAGGTGATGGAGCAAGCCGTCCAAGTAGCCGGCCATGAATATATCCGGGTCGAAGACTTAAAAACTATCGGTTTCCTTGGCAGTGGAAACGATTTATGTTTGGACTTGCACAAGCCGTTGGCCGAGATTGAAAAAGAGATCATTTGGAGGGTGCTTGAAGAAGAAAACATGAACCAAACGAAAGCAGCGAAACGACTTGGCATTAACCGAAGCACCTTATGGCGAAAGCTGAAATGATGTTGCATTTCGCGACATTATTTCAGTTTTTTATTTATTTGAACAAAAATGTGTTGATAAATAAAACGCAATGAACTACAATGTACTTGCAAGCGATTTCATATGAGCTAAATGTTTCATTTTTCAACACTTCACAGAGGGGGAAAGGGAGAAATGAAAATCAAAGCGACATTGGAGCGTATTCCTGGCGGGATGATGGTCGTGCCACTACTGTTAGCCGCAACTATTAACACACTTGTTCCTGATTTACTCCGGATCGGAAACTTTACTGAAGCATTATTTGTAAATAGTGCAAGTGCTTTAATTGCCCTTTTTTTGCTTTGCGCTGGGGCACAAATCAACTTACGCAGCGCGGGGGTTGCTCTTGGAAAAGGTTTTACCTTGCTTTTCATAAAATGGCTAGTTGGCGCGGTTGTTGGGCTAATCGCCTACCTTTTTGCTGGTGCGGACGGTTTGTTTCTAGGGTTAGTTCCCCTTGCCATTATTGCCGCCATGACCAACAGTAACGGAGGGCTGTACATGGCAATTGTCGGCCAATATGGTAAAGAAGATGACAAGGCAGCCTATTCTCTATTAGCATTAAATGATGGACCATTTTTAACTATGGTTGCCTTATCGATTTTCGGGGCAATGGGGTTCGTTGACGGAATGTTTTCAGTTGTCTCCTTTATCTCCGTCTTACTTCCCATTATCATCGGAATGATTCTTGGCAACTTGGATAGCGACATGAGAGAGTTCTTAGCTAAAGGCAGTGATATGTTAATCCCATTTTTCGCCTTTTCCTTAGGAATGGGAATTAATTTCGAGGCTATTGTCAAAGGCGGATTAAGCGGTGTGTTGCTTGGAGTAGCCACCGTATTTCTTACCGGCACAGCCGGGTATCTTGTCTTTAAATCTCTAGGATGGAATCCGATCGTCGGGGCAGCTGAAGGTTCCACTGCAGGCAACGCAGTAGCCACCCCTGCCGCCATCGCAGCTGCCAATGCTTCTTTCGCTAATGTTGTCGACTTGGCGACCGTCCAAGTAGCAGCTAGTACGGTGACAACTGCAATTTTGTTGCCCTTGTATATTGCATTTTTGTCCAAAAAATTAGAAAAGAAGAATAACAGCAAGAACACCGTCAAGTATCAAATGGATTCATAAATTGGAACTTCCCCTACCTTAAGGAAGGAGATGCACATCATGAAAATCGCAATCATTGCAGATGACTTAACGGGGGCAAATGACAGCGGCGCACAATTTGCTTACCACGGGTTAAATACATCCGTTCTGTTTCAACCTGATCCGAAGGCTTGGCATTTATCTAATGCGGTTGTCATTGATACTGATAGCCGCTCCTTACCTAAAGAAAAAGCATACGAGAAGGTAAAAAGTGTGTCTGAAACAATTAAAGAATATGCTACACTGGTTTACAAAAAAATCGATTCCACCTTGCGAGGGAATATCGGCGCAGAAATTGACGCCATTTACGACACCATGCAGCCGACATTTATGATGATCGCACCGGCCTATCCGCAAAATGGACGAACGGTTTATCAAGGATACCACTTTTTGTATGGCACCTTGCTTCATGAAACCGAGCTATCAAGGGATCCGAAATGCCCGATCGATGAATCATCCATTCCCCGCTTGCTTGCCAAACAGACGAAGCGGCCGATCGGGGTGATTGATTATCAAACCCTGCGCCTTGGCTTCGACAAGGTGAAAGAGCAACTGGATCACTACCGGGCTAACGGCATCCCGTATATCGTCTTTGACTCTGTCAGCGAAGACGATTTGCGTCATATCGCCCAATATGTGCGTCAGCTCAACGAACAAGTCGTCTGGGTCGGCTCGGCCGGGTTGGCGTATTATCTTCCCGAAGTATATGGCCTGCAAACATCGCCCAAAACGATGACCATAAAACCGAGCGGACGACCGATCTTGCTCGTTGTCGGCAGTGTAAGCCAAGTATCGCGGACGCAGCTTGACCGTGTTCTTTCTTTACCAAACGTCAAAGGCATCCAAGTCGATTCTGTACAACTGGTGCGCGACTGCCAGTCCCGCATCACGGAAATGGAAAAGGCGTTGCGCCAGGCCGAGAACGAGGCAAAACAAGGATTCCATATCGCCCTCTATTCCTCCGCTTCCCCTAGCGACATCCAACAAGTACAAGCCATCGGGGAAGCGGGCGGACGAACCCCGATCGAAACGAGCAACCTCATCGCTGAAAGCTTGGGGGAAATCGCCGCCGGGTTGATCCGTAACGGATATGTTGGAGCCATGGTGTTAACAGGCGGAGATACTGCCAAATATGTATGCAGCCAAATAGGAGCGGCCGGTTTTGAATTGATTGATGAAATCGAACCAGGGGTGCCCATGGCAAAGCTGATCCATGAGTCGGGAATGTACGTCGTTACCAAAGCCGGAGCCTTTGGTTCAGAAAACACTTTGATTCAAGCCGTTCATCAGTTACAAGGAGTCGATGCCAAATGAAACCTACCATTGGAATCACGATGGGAGATGCCGCAGGAGTTGGTCCGGAGATTATCGTCAAAGCCCTGCAAAACGCGTCTATCTACGAACAGTGCCATCCTTTGGTGATCGGGGATGCAAAAATATTGGAACGGGCTGTCCGGATCACAAACGCCCGCCTGACGGTTCGCCCGATTTCCGACATCGTCGAAGCGGAGTACCAATACGGAACGATTGACTGCCTCCATCTAGATTTACTCCCGGTCGACTTGCCGTTTGGCCAAGTATCGGCCGCAGCGGGAGATGCCGCTTTCCAATTTTTAAAACGGGCCATCGAACTGGCCAAAAACGGGGCCATCGACGCCATTTGCACCGCCCCGTTGAACAAAGAAGCATTGCACAAAGGCGGCCATCTGTATCCAGGGCACACAGAAATCTTAGCTGATTTAACCGGCACAGAGGACTATGCGATGATGCTGTCTTCACCGCAACTAAAGGTCATTCATCTCACGACCCACGTCGGGCTCATTCAAGCGATCGAAATGATTAATCCCGAGCGCACCTACAAAGTCATTAAACTGGCTCATGATACATTGACAAGAGCGGGGAAGGAACACCCAAGCATCGCCGTATGCGGCATTAACCCCCATGCCGGGGAAAACGGGCTGTTCGGCAATGGAGAGGAAGAGGAAAAGCTAATCCCAGCCATTCACAAAGCCCAGGCAGAAGGAATCAATGTCACCGGGCCATACCCCGCTGACACGCTCTTTTACCGGGCCGTACGCGGGGATTTTGACATCGTTGTAGCCTGTTACCACGACCAAGGGCATGCCCCGATCAAAGTGCTCGGACTCGAAGCCGGCGTCAACATCACCATCGGCCTAAAAGGCGGCATCATCCGCACCTCAGTCGACCATGGCACCGCTTTCGACATCGCTGGGAAAAACTTGGCCGACGAACGAAGCATGCTTGAAGCCATCCGCGTCGCCGTTGAGCTAGCGCCGAAGCGGTGATGGACAACACCATAGGCGGCAGTCCCCCATTCCTGCCGCCTATGGTCTAAACATCACTCCGGTCTGCCATCAACCAACACACCTGGATTAGAAGGATCACCGTTGTCGTGTGAGTAGAGTTCTTCTCCCCTTATCACAATTCGTTTCGCTGACCTTTCCGTGAACGCTAGCTGAGGCCGCATCCTCATTCCCCATCCCCTTGATCTCGGGATAGCGCACGCTCCCGTCCCCCCTGCAGCTTCTTCATCTTTTTCAATTCTTTCTTGATCTCGATGAGCGAATGATGGATCTTCAATGAAAGGATCCCGTCTTTTCTCGCCAACAGCCCTTCGTCGATCATTTTCAAATGATCCCACGCTTTTTCAATCGTCTCCTCATCGTAATTTCCGGGTTGCTGAATGATCGCCAACAATTTCTCTTTCGTATCACTCAGGCTTTTCACGATCTCTTTCAAACATTCGATCTCGGCGTGCCTGCTGTCGAGCAGCCACTGCATCCGTTCCTCTGGTTCCATCGAGCCTTCCCCTCATCTTTCCGCTCGGTGTCGCTCCGAGACATATTCCTACAAACCAGCTCTCCTTATCCATAGCCGCCCCACTGGCAGCACCGCCTTCCAGCCCGCACCGTTTTGTGCCATCGCCCATGCAAATCCCATTCACCACCCGTACCCGATCCCGCCTATGCCCATCTGTCCAATCCGCAGCCGCAAACACCGCTGCTCCCTCTTCATCACCGTGGCGCCGAATCCTGTCCCCCACGTTGCCAAATCCCCCTCATGATGTACATCTTATTTCGCAACGCCGTTGTTATGCATAAGTGGACGGATCAATGATGTAAAAAATATTCGGTGATATGTGCTCGTTCACCACCGAACAAATCGCTTGAACTTCCCGTATCTTTATCTTTTTCACCAACCAATAGCAGGCACGAAACAGATCTTATAGTAAAATGATTGTTAAAGCTGTCACCGCAATGTACAAGGAGGAATACGACATGCATAGAATCGGATTAGTCGGTCCCCGCCAATCAATTGAACGAGTGTTGGCTGTTTCCAATGAATTTGAACATGAGATTGAATTTCTTCCTTTCTCATATCAAGATGCTCAAGAAGTAAAGGAAATCGTGAAGAAATACGAAAACGAAGTAGATGGGTGGTTTTTTTCAGGTCCAGTTCCGTATATTATGGCGAGAAAGATACTGCGCCCTAACGCCAATTATGTCTACACCCCTTATACAGGTTCAAGCCTTTATAAGTGTTTGCTACAAATGGCTTACTATCAAAACCAAATTGTCCAAGGGATCTCCATTGATATGATTCAATCAGAAAATGTAGAAGAATCACTGCTAGAACTCGAAATTCCGATTGAAAACATCTACGTTCGCCAATTTGATGAAAACTATAATCGGGAAGAACTCATTCAATTCCATCTGCAGCTATGGAGACAAAAAAAGACAAAAGGGGCGTTAACTAGCCTCCATGCCGTTTACCAAGCCCTAAGGCAGGAGGGCGTTCCCGTTTATCGAATTTTCATGACTAAAATGGAGATCCGACAAGCATTGAAAATTATTGTAGAGAAAGTAAAAAGCTCTTACTTTAAAGACACACAAATCGGTGTGGAGATTATTGAAATTGACCAATTTGATCGAATGGTCGAGAAGTCAAAAACACCTTACTACTTAAAGCATATGGAATTGAAAATCAAGCAAACATTGCTTCACCTTGTAGAACGAATCGATGGCTCCCTCATTGAAAACGGAAACGGACGGTATCAAATCTTCAGTTCGCGGGGTGCGATTGAAAGGGAGATTGAGACGTTACGCAGCACCGTGCAACAAATCTCTTTAGACGTCGGTGCTCCCGTTGCGATAGGGATCGGATTCGGCGAAACAGGCTATGCGGCGGAAATGAACGCCCGTATGGCTGTCCAGCATGCCAAAGCGAAAGAAAATGGTGGAATGGTCGCCATTGACGACAGCGGATTGATCATTGAATCGATCGGCCAAGAAGAGGAACTGGCTTATGCATATCGTTCTGATAATAAGGAAATGTTAGAGAAATTAAAGAAGGCCAACATTAGCATGAAAACGTACAAAAAAATTGAGGCATTAGTGCAACGCATGGGTTGGAGCGGTTTTACCACTGCCGATGTAGCCTCACACCTATCGATGACAGTCCGAAACGCCCAGCGCATCATCGGGGGATTATGTGAAGTCGGTTTAGCTGAATGTATCGGCGAAGAACAGTCAGCCGCCCGCGGGAGGCCAAGTAAAGTATACAAGCTTCGGAACAAATGAAACATCCCTAAACGGGGTGTTTTCTTTGTTAAAAATGGTCACCATTGTATTGAAATATGGCAATCGTTCAATATATAATGAATTTAACGAAAATTTCGTTAAATATTCTTTTACGAAGGAGGGTTTTTATGTCGAAACATTTACAAACTGTGGAAGTGACCACACCACCCGAGCAAAAAGGGATCTTACGATGGATCGAGCGAGTTGGGAATAAGCTTCCACACCCATTTATGCTGTTTATCTATTTAGCTATTACCGTCATGATTTTATCGGCTTTATTAGCTGGAATGTCCGTCACCCATCCAGGGAACGGTGAAACAGTTGTCGTGAAAAGTTTGCTCACCCAAGAGGGAATTGCGTGGGCATTGACAAACGCTATTGGCAACTTTGCTGATTTTCCGCCGCTGGGACTCGTATTAGCCATGGTGCTTGGGATTGGTTTAGCCGAACGAGTAGGGTTAATTGAAGCAGTCCTCCGCAAAATGATGATTAGCGTCCCGAAAGCCCTCCTCAGCATTTCCGTCGTCTTTGTAGGTGTTTTAGGAAACCTCGCCTCTGATGCGGCTTGGGTCATCATTCCCCCCGTCGGCGCAATGTTGTTTGCGGCGGTAGGCCGCCATCCGTTAGCTGGGTTTGCGGCCGCAGCCGCTGGGGTAGGATCGGGGTTTACGGCCAACCTTTTTATTGCCGGCACGGATGCGTTGCTTTCAGGGATTAGCACGGAAGTAGCCAAAACGATTGATGCCAACGCCGTTGTCACTCCTGTGGACAACTGGTTCTTTATGGCCATCTCCGTCTTTGTTCTCGCCTTGATTGGTGCATGGATTACCGACAAAATCATCGAACCGCGCTTAGGCGTTTATGAAGGAGAAAACCAAGCATCTGTAGCCAAACTGTCCGACTTAGAAAACAAAGCGTTGAAATGGACGGGAATCACCGCCCTTGCATACATCCTCGTCATCGCTTTACTCATTGTACCCGAAGGGGGGCTATTACGTGATCCCGAGACAGGCGGCATTCTCAACTCCCCGTTCTTAAAAGGAATTATTCCTATCATTCTATTATTCTTCATCGTTGTATCTGTCACGTACGGACGAAAGATGGGACGTATTAAAAGTCAGGGAGACGTTCCAAAACTCATGGGCGAATCGATTAAAGACATGTCTGGATTTATCGTGCTCGTGTTCGTCATTGCTCAATTTATCTCCTTCTTTAACTGGAGCAACCTCGGCATACTGCTTGCAGTCAAAGGTGCTGATTTCCTAAAAAGCATGGACTTAACCGGGTTCCCAGTTTTGCTTGGCTTTTCTTTGCTCACCGTTGTTTTGAGCATGTTTATCGCCAGCGGCTCTGCCTTATGGGCAGTTTTAGCACCTGTGTTCGTACCGATGTTAATGCTGCTCGATTTCCATCCCGCCTTTATTCAAGTAGCCTATCGTATTGCCGATTCAGCAACCAATACGATCACGCCGATGAACCCATATTTACCGATGATGTTGGCCTACTACCAACGATATAAAAAAGATGCGGGATTTGGAACCGTTCTCTCGACGATGTTGCCGTACGCAATCATGTTTTATGTTGCATGGGTTGTCATGATGCTGGTTTGGTACATGTTCGATCTGCCTATTGGCCCAGGCATTTCCGCTCATTAACATCCTAAAAACAAAAAAGGAGTTGGTTAACTTGGACGTTATAGCCTTGCGACGCGATTTTCATAAACACCCTGAAGTCGGCTTTACCGAATTTCGCACTGCTTCCAAAGTGGTCGAAATTTTAACTTCTTTCGGTTATGAGGTGATTTACGGGCAGGAGGCGATGGATGGCGATTCCCGTCGGGGATTGCCATCCGAAGAACAACTGAATAGGGCATTTGAACGAGCGTTGCGTGACGGAGCCAATCCTGCAATTGTGGAAAGAATGAAAGGCGGATATACGGCTGTGATCGGCATATTAAAAGGGAAACAACCGGGCCCTACCGTAGCGTTTCGTTTTGACATGGATGCCTTACCCATTCACGAAAGTACAGATAGCGATCATTTTCCGCAGGCAGCAGGATTCCGCTCCATATACGAAGGCCATATGCATGCTTGCGCCCATGACGCCCATACCGCCATCGGCCTTGGGCTAGCCGAACGGTTAGCAGACAGAGACTTCTCAGGAACGGTCAAATTGATCTTTCAGCCTGCCGAGGAAGGGGTAAGAGGAGCCTACGCCATAGTGCAAAAGGGGCATCTTGATGATGTAGATCTTATTTTCTCTCAACACCTTGGCGCTAATGTCCCTTTAGGAGAAATTCATGGTGGGACGTCCGGTTTCTTAGCCAGTACGAAGCTCATCGCCCATTTTTACGGGGTGTCCTCCCACGCTGGCGCCTCCCCGGAGCAAGGCCGGAACGCCTTATTGGGCGCGAGCACCGCACTGTTGAACATTCACGCCCTTCCGCGCTTTAGCTCAGGAGCCACACGCGTGAATGTCGGCATCTTGCAAGGAGGGACTGCAGCCAATATCATTCCTTCTTACGCCAAAATGGTCTTAGAAACCCGTTCCATCTCAGAGGAAGTGAATTCCGAATTAGAAAATCGGGTGCGAAATATCATTGCCCACAGCGCCGCCATGCACGGACTCGAGCATACCATCGAAGTCATCGGCGCAGCGATTCCCATTTCCTGCGACCAAGAACTTGTCGACACCGTCTTAGAAGAAGCAAAAAAGGTGGAAGGTTTCTCTTCTTTCAAAGGAATCGGGTCCACTTCAATGGGAAGCGAAGATGCGAGCTTCATGATTCGCCGAGTACAGGAACGAGGCGGAAAAGGCACGTATATGATTATCGGGACAAACCATCCCGCTCCGCATCACCACCCGAAGTTTGACATTTGTGAAGAGGTTCTTCCTTACAGTGTAAACTTGCTTGATCGCATCGCTAGACGAGTATTGAAGTAAGGGGGATGAACATGTCTCACATTCAACAAATCTCGGAACTGATCGAACAAAAGCGGGATCTATTTATTCAAGTCAGTGATCAAATATGGGAATACGCCGAAACGCGTTTTGAGGAATACCAATCCGCAGAATTGCTCTGTCAGACGTTAGAAAAAGAAGGATTTACCGTCGAAAGAGGCGTTGGCGGAATCGAAACTGCGTTTATCGGAAGTTACGGTGCAGGAAAACCGATCGTGGCGATTTTAGGAGAATTCGATGCCTTAGCGGGACTGAGCCAAAAAAAGGCGGTCGCGAAACAAGATCCACTCGTTCCCGGGGGCAATGGGCATGGTTGCGGCCATAACTTGCTTGGTGCCGGATCTTTGGCCGCCGCCATAGCCGTCAAAGAATATATGAAACAGCACCATCTCCCCGGAACAGTCCGCTACTACGGTTGCCCAGGAGAGGAAGGTGGCTCAGGCAAGACGTTCATGGCACGAGAAGGATTGTTTGACGATATTGACTTCGCCCTATGTTGGCATCCAATGGACTACAACAGCATTTTTTCCGTCCATTCCTTAGCCAACTTCCAAGTGTACTATAAATTTAAAGGGAAAAGTTCCCATGCAGCGATGAGTCCACACTTAGGGCGCAGCGCCCTCGATGCGGTCGAGCTGATGAATATTGGAGTCAATTATTTGCGGGAACATATTATTCCTGAAGCCCGTATCCATTATGCCATTACCGATACAGGCGGCATCTCGCCAAACGTCGTCCAGTCTTACGCTGAAGTGTTGTATTTAATTCGCGCCCCTGAGATTTCGCAAGTTCAGGATATTTACGAGCGGGTGTGCGATATCGCCCGCGGAGCCGCCCTCATGACAGGAACAGAAGTGGAAATCGTGTTTGATAAGGCGTGTTCTAATCTCATTCCTAACCGCGTGTTGGAATCGGTTATGTACAAAAACTTTTCTGAATTAGGCGTTCCCGTTCATGACAAAAACGAACTGGAGTTAGCCGAGGCTGTCCGTCAGACGTTGTCCGATCAAGAAACTAACAGAGTGAAAACGATGTTTCCAGACCTAGCGGATAAAGCACTCGCCGACCGCTTAAATCCTTATGACGGCCGCTCTGTACCGTTATATGGATCGACCGATGTCGGAGATGTGAGCTGGATTGCGCCGACTGCTCAATGCGCGACAGCCTGCTTCGTCGTCGGATCTCCTGCCCACTCATGGCAATGGGTCACACTCGGAGCGACATCCATCGCGCATAAGGGAATGCTTCATGCCGGAAAGGTGCTCGCTGCTACTGCGGTAGACTTGCTGCAACACCCAGAACTGATCGGACAGGCAAAAGCAGAACTAAACGAGCGGCTAAACGGAAGAAAATACGTTTGCCCCATTCCTAAAGACGTAAAGGCAGCAGCAAGAAGATAAGCCCTTACTCGGAGCTTTTCAAGAAGCCAACAAACGTCCCTCTCGGTATACTGTAGACAGGTTCACCCTAGCACCCGGCCGAGAGGGACATTAATGAGATAGATTCGCCCACCGCGAGAAACGATTGTCCTCATACGCAACGCACCGAAAACCCATTTTCGAACCACTTTAAATCACCTATCGAATCATCTCCCGTACATGTCGAACGAATCCCCCTATCTCTTGGTCAACATGAAGAAAAATTGGTAATTGCATATAAAAACAAAATGTCGTATATTTATAAAAAAGAATCTATGATCATACGATAGCGAGGGAGCCCGATGCACATTAGTCATGCCGTCACGAGCGATGTGAAAGAGATGCACGCGTTAATTCAACACTTTGCGGAAAAAGGATTGGTGTTGCCCCGCTCATTATTATCAATCTATCAGCACTTGCAATGCATGTATGTGGCCAAGGAGAATGATCAAATCGTCGGCACAGCGGGGCTGCATATCTTGGGGCACGATCTCGGGGAAGTCCGTTCATTAGTCGTATCCCCTGATCATATGGGAAAAGGAATCGGCCGCATGCTCGTTGACCATATTACGAATGAAGCCATCCGACTCGGAGTGAAGCGATTAATCTCCTTCACATACCAAATCGAGTTTTTTCAAAAATGCGGATTTGAAATTGCGGAAAAAGCCACATTGCCTGAAAAAGTATGGATCGACTGTGTCAATTGCCCGAAGCTCGACTGTTGCGATGAAACGGCCATGATTAAATACCTTTGATCCTTCTCCCACCTGCGCAACCGCGGAGAGGTGGGAGATTCTTTTTTCGCCCCCTGCAGCAGGCGGTGAATGGGGTCATCCCCTTCCAAACAATCCCGCCTGCAGGCGGCGCAGGGAGAACATCGATGATGACAGACGCCGATTCCCCGTTTCTCTTCCACTCCTGTTGAGAAGCAAAGACCTTCTCGGCTTGAGAGGATGAAACAACCGCCCCTCGACGGAGCGGTCCCCACATCATCTTCCTTTTCCCTGATGCCATCTCCATGCGCTTTCAATGATTTGTGCCAACGAATACTCCGCCTTCCAGCCGAGTTCTTCCTCAATTTTTTGCGATGAGGCGACGAGACGGGCGGGATCACCTGGACGGCGGTCGGTGTAGGCAATGACCGCTTTGCGGCCGGTGACTTGTTCGCAACGTTTCGATTACTTCTTTGACTGAATAGCCTAAGCCGTTGCCAAGGTTGTATAC
The DNA here is from genome assembly GCF_052220245.1 of Geobacillus sp. BK01. Lineage (NCBI taxonomy): Bacteria > Bacillati > Bacillota > Bacilli > Caryophanales > Anoxybacillaceae > Geobacillus > Geobacillus sp. BK01. The sequence continues at coordinate 217,239 of NZ_JBQPTH010000002.1, read as the reverse complement.
GGCGGTCTTCTTTTTCCCCGTCAACAGCGCCTCAAGCGCCAAAATATGCGCCTTGGCGAGATCGGTCACATGGATATAATCGCGAATGCACGTCCCGTCTGGAGTGTCATAATCGGTGCCAAAGACCGAGATGTTCTCGCGTTGGCCTAATAAGTGCTGCAGAATGAGCGGGATCAAGTGCGTTTCCGGGTTGTGATCCTCACCGATTTCCCCTGACTCGTGCGCTCCCGCGGCATTGAAGTAGCGGAGGACGACATAGTTCAACCCGTACGCCGCCGCCAAATCCGCCAGCATTTGCTCGACCATAAGCTTCGAACGGCCGTACGGGTTGATCGGATTCGTCGGGCAGTCTTCAGTAATTAGCTCCACATTCGGAATGCCGTATGTAGCCGCTGTCGAGGAAAAAATGAAATGTTTCACCCCATAGTCCAACATCGTCTCCAACAGCGTCAATGTCGCAGCGACATTGTTTTGATAATATTTCATCGGGTTCTTGACCGACTCACCGACTAAGCTGTTCGCCGCAAAATGCATAACGGCTTGAATCGGATACGTTTCAAAAATCGATTTCAAATCAGCCTTGTTTCCTAAATCCCCTTGCACGAACACCGCCCGGTCATCAACGAGATTCCGATGACCGGTCGATAAGTTATCCAGTACGATGACTTGTTCTTTTTCCACCAACTCTTTCACGACATGGCTGCCGATATACCCCGCGCCGCCGACGACAAGAATCACGAACACTCCCTCGCCTTCTCAATGATTTGTGCTACCTTGTCCATGACGCTCTGCTCCAACTCTGTTACTAGCCGTTCGCTTTCCGCCAGCGAAGCGCCTTTCACGCCGAAGTACAACTTCGCTTTCGGCTCCGTGCCCGATGGGCGCAGACAAAACCATGAACCGCCATCTGTATCTTTCACCGCCACACCGAGACGATCCGCATCCGGATCGGTGGCCATTAAGACATCGGCGTCGATGGTTTTTCCGTATTTTATCGCCAACACAAAGGCGGCGTGTTTTTCCAAGTTGGGGCTTTCTAAACTTAGACAATAAAATGATATGTAAATGTTTTGAATTTACACAAGGCTGATCTCCGGGGTGATTCTCGCTGAGCACTTCGTGCGATGAGGTCTTTTCCTTTGAAGGATCTGTTTGTTCAAAAGGGACTATTCGAACAGCTAATGTCCAGAGAAGACGAGTGGTTTGTCCCATTTCATCACTGAATTCCCTAAGCTGTCATTGATCAATATATAATGCGTTATAAAAATAAATCAGAAACCCACTTCTACCGAACCGACTGCCCATACGACTGGCGCACCTTCCGCACCGACATCCGCACGATCCATAACGCCAACGTTGCACCGAGCGCATCAATGACGACATCTGACAAAAGCGGCGTCCGCCCAGGCTGAAACGACTGATGCCACTCATCGAAACAGGCATAGATGACAGTGAACACCCACGCCCCCGTCATCGCCCACCGCCGCGGGTAAAGCGCCCGCCATACGACAACCGCAAGCAAGCCAAACACCGACACGTGAGCGAACTTGCGCACGAGGGCATTCCAGGAAAACATTCCATCATCAATATGATGGACATGGACAAACGGCAGCTGTCCGACCGTTTCGCGAATCCAGTTGGCCGTATTGGCGCCCGTAAATAGGGGGGATTCGGTAAAGTAATAAATCATCCCGCACCAAGCGAGAACAACCATCCAAAGCATCCATCGCTTTTTCATTTCATCACCTAACTGATTCCAATGATCGCTCCTCTTTGTTCAGTCATTCCCGTTTTCGCTTTTGAATATAATAGCGGATCATTTTTTCTAGCTGTTCGAGCGTGTCGAGCGAATGAACGTCTTGCAAAATGTAGCGGATCACCTTTTTGACCGATTTCGGTTGTTGTTGGAAGAAAGACATGGGGATCACCTCGTTACGATTCATTTTCTTTAAACACTTGCTTTAATTGCTGAATGAGCTCCTGCACCATGTCTTTGGCGGTCATATGAGCCGCCACCTCCCCGCGCTGGCACGCTTCTAATAAAATGTATTTCAATTGCTCCGTTTCGGGCAGCATTGTTTTTTTCTCTGCCATAGTGATCACCTCCTGAATATAAAAAGAAAAGCCCCCTGTGCCATCATGACAACAGGAGGCTCGTCCATCTTCGTTTATCGTTGAATCGCGTGAAGGAATACGTCGATCACCCGGTTTTGTTCCTCGACCGTCATGCTGGAGCCTGACGGCAGACAGATGCCGTTGGCAAACAAGTCGTCTGACACACTCCAGCCTTCCTCATGCGGATAATACCGCACTCCGGCAAACAGCGGCTGCAAATGCAGCGGCTTCCACACCGGGCGGGCTTCGATATTCTCCGCCGCCAACGCATTGATAATCTCCATCGGCGTCACGCCGAGCTTCTGTTGATCAATCGTCAGCGTCGTCAGCCAGCGGTTGGACATCGTCCCTTCGAGTTCAGGCATGAAATGAATGCCGTCAATCTCCCCTAACGCTTGTACGTAACGATCAAAAATCGCCCGTCTCGCCTTCACCCGCTCGTACAGCACCTCCAACTGCGCCCGGCCGATGCCTGCGACGATGTTGCTCATGCGGTAGTTGTAGCCCATTTGACTGTGTTGGTAATGCGGCGCAGGATCACGCGCTTGAGTCGCCAAAAAGCGAGCTCGTTGCAGCGCATCGACATCATTAGAAACCAACATTCCCCCGCCAGAGGTAGTAATAATTTTGTTTCCATTAAACGAATAAATGCCAAACGCCCCAAACGTACCGCTTTTCTTTCCTTTATACGTCGAACCGAGCGACTCCGCCGCATCTTCCACCACAGGCACGCCGTAGCGGTCGCAAATCGCCAAAATCTCATCCATCTTCGCACTTTGGCCATATAAATTCACGACCACCACCGCCTTAGGCAGCTTCCCTTCCCGCTTCGCCGCGTCCATCGCCCGCTCTAGCGCCTGTGGGGACATATTCCACGTATCCGGCTCGGAATCGATGAAAACAGGCTCGGCACCTTGATACAAAATCGGATTCGCACTCGCAATAAACGTCAACGAGGAACAAAACACCACATCGCCCCGCTCGACACCAAGCAGCCGCAGCGCCAAATGAATCGCCGCCGTCCCCGAACTGACCGCCGCCGCCCCTTTCGCACCGACATACGCCGCCAGCTCTTTCTCAAACGCATCAACATTCGGACCAAGCGGCGCGATCCAGTTTGTTTCAAACGCTTCTTGAATATACTTTTGTTCATTCCCGCTCATGTGGGGAGGGGACAAGTAAATTCTGTTTTGTTGTTTGTTTGTCATATTAAACACCTTCGGTAGTTATTAAAAATTACTAAACGATTTAGGCCTGATTGGCTTCATCATGAAATTTAATAGGTTTCGCAGGTACACCAACCGCTGTACAATGTGGAGGAATGTCCTTTACAATGACTGCTCCCGCACCGATAATAGCGTACTCTCCCACACTGACTCCTTGAATAATTGTTGCGTTCGTACCAAAGTCGACCCCTTCTTTAAGACGTACATTACCGGAAATAGATGAATTAGGAAGGATAGTAGTATAGTCTTCAATAACAGTATCATGACCAATAGTACAATTAAGGTTAACAATTACAAAATTTCCAATTTCGATATTGCAAGTTAATATGTTTCCTTCACATATAATATTCCCCATCCCTATCTTATTCGTATTAGATATCCTAACACCAGGATGAATAATATTAGGAAATTTTATATGAGAATAATCTTTAAGTTTATTATAAATTAATTTTTTTACTCGAGGAGAACCAATTCCAATAACTACATTAATTTCTTGATTAAGAGATAATAACCATTCAATTGTTCCTAATACGGGATATCCGTTTAGAATTTTGCCTGTATTTTCAGGGTTGTCATCTATATATCCTTTTAAATTCCATGTGACTTTCTTCTCATTAATTATTTCAATTAAATATGCAACCTCTCGAGCAAAACCACCTGCTCCATAGATAACAATATCTTGCATAAAGTAATCTACCTCACTTTACTTGATGTTTTTGAGATACATTTCCTGCAAACTTTTCCATTGTAACATATTCCGATTGATTAATACCTTCCTTTTTTAAGACTTTAATCACGGTAAGAAACAATATTTTTATGTCCAACCAAAAAGTGCGATTATCGACATACCAAACATCCAGTTTAAATTTTTCTTCCCATGAAATCGCATTACGTCCATTCACTTGCGCCCAACCAGTAATGCCTGGTTTTACTTCATGACGACGAGCTTGCTCTGGTGTATACAGCTCTAAATATTCCATCAGTAACGGTCTAGGTCCTACGAGACTAATATCTCCTTTCAACACATTAAACAGCTGTGGCAATTCATCAAGACTATATTTTCGAAGAAACTGCCCAAATGGAGTCAATCTTAGATGATCAGGTAATAGCTCTCCGTTTTCATCTCGTTCATCTGTCATTGTACGAAATTTATACAAATAAAACGGCTTGCCATGCAAGCCAGGGCGTTGTTGCTTGAACAAGACGGGAGAGCCTAATTTCCAATGCACAAGAATGGCCGTTACCACCATGATCGGCGATAAAACAGCAAGGGCAATTAGCGCAACAATGAAGTCAAAACTCCGCTTCAGAATAAACCATCCCTCCCGTTGTCAGTATTGGGCTGTTGATTCGAAGACCTGTTCATACCCATTCGGATTTTGTGACTGCCACCGCCATGCATCGCGGCACATGTCTTCAATTCCCCTTGTCGCCACCCAACCGAGCTCTTCCTTCGCCTTCGTCGGATCGGCATAGCACACCGCTACATCGCCAGGACGACGATCAACGATGGTATATGGGATCTTCACTCCTGTCACTCTTTCAAATGCCGATACAAGCTCAAGGACGCTATATCCCCGTCCTGTACCGAGGTTATATGCCTCCACTCCCGTCGTCTCAAGAACTTTCTCCAATGCCTTTACATGACCCAAAGCTAAATCGACAACATGGATATAATCACGAACACCTGTGCCGTCAACCGTCGGGTAATCGTTGCCGAATACACGCAGCTCTTTCAACTTCCCGACTGCGACTTGGGTAATATATGGCATTAAGTTGTTTGGAATACCGTTCGGGTCTTCACCTATCCGCCCGCTCGGATGAGCGCCGATCGGATTGAAGTAGCGAAGGAGGGCGATGCTCCAGCTATGGTCGGATAGGTATAGATCACGCAAAATCTCCTCGATCATCCACTTCGTCCGTCCATACGGATTCGTCGGTTGCGGCGGGAAATCTTCCGTTATCGGCACACGCTCTGGCATGCCATACACCGTCGCCGAGGAGCTGAACACCATGTTCTTCACGCCGTATTTACGCATCACATCACATAATATCAAGGTTCCTGTGATATTATTATGGTAATACAGAAGGGGAAGCTCCACTGATTCCCCAACAGCCTTCAGCCCTGCAAAATGGATGACCGCATCAATCGAATGTTTGGCAAAGACCGCCTCTAACTCATCTCGGTCTAACAAGTCAATTTGGTAAAAAGGGAAGTCCTTTCCCGTAATCTGTTGAACCCGTCGCAATGCTTCGGGTTTGCTGTTAGACAGTGAATCAATGACAACAATGTCGTACCCTGCATCTAATAGTTCCACGCAAGTATGGCTGCCGATATAACCAGCGCCGCCAGTGATAAGGATGGGCATCTTTATTCCCCCGTTTGGTCATGTAAGAAAACAACGTAAACATCCTAAATACTTACTACATTCGTTAGTACACTTTCTCTACCGATAGAATGATATTCAATTGGATACTTTTTCACCTCTTCCAACGGATAACAATTCCGCCCATCAAACACGATGGGCGTCTTCATCTGTTTCATGTACAAGTCCAGTGGAGTTTGTTTAATCTCCTCCCACTCTGTCACAATCATAGCCAAATCAGCACCGGTTAATGCTTCTTCTATGGATGAAGCGTACATGACTCCATCACCAATAATGCGTTTGGCATTTTCCACTGCCACCGGGTCATATGCCACAACTAGAGCACCATCTTTCAACAGCTCTTGCACAATGACAATCGAAGCTGCCTCACGCATATCGTCCGTGTTTGGCTTAAAAGCCAACCCCAGCAACGCTACTTTCTTACCTCGCAGACTTCCAAAGCGATTGCGTGCCTTTTCCACTAGCTTCACTTGTTGCTTATTATTCACCTTAATGACAGCTTCCAACAATTCAAATTGGTGATCGACGTCCCCAGCAATTTGCACCAGCGCTTTTGTGTCTTTCGGAAAACAAGAACCGCCATAGCCAATTCCTGCCCGTAAAAACTGTGGCCCAATCCTTGTATCAAGACCCATTCCATAGGCAACATCTTCGACATTGGCGCCAACCTTTTCGCAAATGTTCGCGATCTCATTAATAAAGCTGATTTTCGTCGCCAAAAAGGCGTTAGAGGCGTATTTAATCATCTCTGCACTGTGAATGTCCGTGCGAAAAATCGGAATGCCAAATGGCTTGTTTACCTCCTCGATGACGGATGCTGCCCATTCATTGTCGGCTCCAATGACAATCCGGTCGCCATGGAACGTATCATAAATCGCTGAGCCTTCCCGCAAAAATTCCGGATTAGATACGATATAGAAATGAATGTCTTTTGTTAGATGTTGCTTAATCCATGTTCTAATTTTCTCATTTGTTCCAACGGGAACGGTACTTTTCGTTACGACAATTACTCCATCCCGTTCGATATACGTCGCAATATCTTTTGCGGCTTGCTCCACAAACCGCAAATCTGCCGAACCATCTTCCTTTTGTGGCGTACCAACCGCAATATAAATCACTTCTGCATCTCGAAATGCTTGTTGGTGACTGGTCGTAAAATGTAGCCGACCCCTTTCGATGTTTTTCTTCATCAATTCATCTAGACCGGGTTCATAAATAGGAGAAATCCCTTGTTTCATCTTCTCTACTTTTTGTTTATCAATATCCACACAAGTCACGTAATGGCCGATATCGGAAAGGCAAACACCAGTGACTAGACCGACATATCCCGTTCCTACCACAGCAATTGTTTTCAATCATTTCATCTCCCTGTTCGTCCATAAAAATCCACACTTGCAAAGGTGCTGACTTAGTTACTGATAGTACGACTTATACCATTCAACAAACGATCGTAGTCCTTCCTGGACCGGAGTCGAAGGCTGAAAACCAACCGCTCGGTACAGATCGTCAATATCTGCATATGTCGCTTCCACATCTCCAGGCTGCATGGGCAAAAACTCTTTTTTCGCCTCCACACCAAGTAATGACTCTAATGTCTCGATAAAATCAAGAAGGTTCACCGGTCGATTGTTGCCAATATTATAAATCTTATATGGTGCGTAACTAGAGCTCGGATCCGGACGGGAACGATCCCATTGTTCGTTTGGAAGCGGCGGCCGATCCAATAGACGCACCATTCCTTCGACAATATCGTCGATATACGTAAAATCTCGTTTCATGTTTCCGTGGTTGAACACTTTAATTGGTTTTCCTTCAAGAATGTTTTTCGTAAAAGAAAAGTATGCCATATCCGGACGTCCCCATGGACCATACACCGTGAAGAAACGCAACCCCGTTGTTGGAATTCCGTACAAATGGCTATATGTATGTGCCATTAACTCATTCGCCTTTTTCGTCGCCGCGTATAAACTTACTGGATGGTCGACATTGTCACTTGTCGAGAACGGCATTTTCGCATTAGCTCCATACACAGAGCTTGACGAAGCGTAAATGAGATGTTTGACAGAATAACGACGACACGCCTCAAGAATATTGACAAATCCGACAAGGTTCGAATCGACATAGGCATAGGGATTTTGCAGACTATATCGAACCCCTGCTTGTGCCGCTAGATTAACCACATGGGTAAATCGATATTGTTGAAACAATGAGAAAAGGCGTTCCCGATCGACCAAATCCAATTTTATAAAAGTAAAGTGATTATAGCTATCCAATTCAAGCAATCGATCTTCTTTCAGCTTTGGATCATAATAATCATTTAAATTATCAATTCCCACCACTTCATAGCCTTCTTTTAAAAGTCGTTTGGAAAAATGCATACCAATAAATCCGGCCGCACCAGTTACAAGAATGGTCATATCCGTGCCTCCATTTATTCTACTTGTAATAACTCTTGATACATTTTTACGATCCGTTCCACAACGATTTCCTCTGTAAAATTTTCTTCAATTCTTCTCCGCCCATTATTTCCAAACTCTTTCCTTTTTCCTTCATCATTCAACAATACGTGAATACTCGAAGCAAGACTTTCAACATTCTTGTACTTCACCAATAATCCTGTTTCCCCATGAACCACTAACTCCCTAGTCCCCAACACATCCGTAGCTACAATCGGTTTGGAAAAAGCCATTGCTTCCATGATAATTCGAGGGACACCCTCTTTTTCAGATGTTAAAACAATGAGATCAGCCATTTTAATATAAGCATAAATATCTGTTTGAAATCCTATCATCTTGACCTCATTCGAAAGATGATAGTCCTCTATTTTCTGTTGGATCTGTTCTTTTAAAGGGCCATCTCCTGCCAAAAGACATATAAAATCTGATTCATTTTGATATTCTTTTAAATGTTTTATCCCCTCTAATAAAAAGAAGTGATCCTTTACAGGCTCAAATCTGGCGCCTACCAAAATGACCTTTTTATCATTTGAAATACCTAATCGGCTTTTTAGTATCTTAATTTGTTCATCACTTATATTTTTATTTTCCTCATCCAACCTACGTAAATCCACACCGTTTCCTTCATAATAAACTGGTTTACGAGGAGCATATTTCTTTATTTTTTCTATGTCCTCTTTGTTTTGTGAGGCGATTGCATCACAAAATAAAGCACCGACTTTCTCAAGAAAGCGGTAAGTATGGTACTTTTTCTTGCTTTGTCCCTCATAAAAAGGCAACCCGTGGCTAGTATGAATAACAACAGGAACACCAGCCAACCTGCCGGCTATACGCCCAATAATTCCTGCCTTCGCTGTATGAGTATGAACAATATGATATTTCTCTTTACGGAATAATTTTGTCATACGAAAAATGGATATCACATCGTCTATTATATGGATCTGGCGATTCATATAGATAAAGCGGAGCTTGAAATCATAGTTTTGCATTAATTTTTCATTATATCCTTCTTCCGATGAAATAAGGTGAATGTCATAGTTTCTTTTTTTTAATAACGCTAGTTTATCAACCAATATCTTATGACTTAAGCTTGATGTACAGACATGAGCTATTTTTACCATAACAGACGCACCTTTGGATATTATTTCTCTGATAATAGAGATTGATAAATACTCTCATACCTCTCTACTACTAAATCCAACGCAAAATGGCTTTCTACCCGTTGTCTTGCTTTTTTTCCCATTCGTTTACGTTCTTCAACAGAAAGGCTAAAATACCGTAACATTGCGTCTGCGAGAGCTTGTGAGTTTTCAGGAGGAACGACAAAACCTGTATCCCCAACAATATATGCAGAATCTCCCACATCTGTCGTTACACAAGGGACTTCACAGGCCATTGCCTCACCCAATACAATTGGGAACGCCTCTCCTGCTTTTGAAGAAGAAACATATAAATCAAACTGCGGCATTAATGTATGGATATCATTCCTTCTCCCCATCAAGTGAACATTATTCTGAATTCCTTCTTTTTTAATCAAAGCAGACAATGTTTCATTTCCCTGATTAACACCATCTCCACATAAGACAAAATGCACATTTGGATATCTTTCGACTACTAACTTTGCAGCCTTGATTAGATTAGGATGGTCTTTCTGTCCATGCCAACGTGCCGCATGGCCTACTAACAAGGAATCTTTATTTAAAGACAGTTCCTTAAGAAGAGATTTTGGGTACTGACTTGGTTGAAATACTCCTAGATCAAATCCATTTGGAATAACTACCATTTTTTCTTCATTGTATCCTAATTGCTTATGACACTTCAAAGATGCGTGAGAACAGCATACAATTTTGCGGGGTAAATTTGATAGCATGCTACATAATTTAGCAACTAGGATTGTTTGTCTCTTTTCGATTTTTGGATCAAGGTTACTATGATGAATGCCCCATACAATATTCTTCACTCCAGCGAATCTTCCCGCTAACAACCCCATCAGGTCCGCATGATACATCCATGTTTGCAATATATCCGGCTTTTCACGTTTTAATATTTTCGCTAATTTAAATAGAAAAAAAGGGTTAGGAATTCCACGTTTCATCCCTAACCCCATGACTGGAATGCCTAACTCCTCAATCTTCTTACCAATCGGACCGACATCGGTCAAAGAGATTACTGAAACACTAAATTTCTGTCGATCGGTTTTGGATAACAGCCGATATAGCATCATTTCCGCGCCACCGGTATTGAGGCCGGTGATGAGGTGGATTAATTTGTAGCTTCTCTTATTCATAAATAACACCCTTTTTCCATTATCAAACAATATCTACAAACTATTTATCATAAGTAATAGCTTCATATCTAGATGGTGCTAAAGAAGGAGTTTCTTTATGAAGATTTCCTGAAGCCATTATTGCTAATATTAACCAAAATACTTTTCTATATTCCCAAGTTAAAAAATTTACACCTAAAAAGAGCATAATCATAAATATAATATGTAAAACCCTATGTTCAGGGTCAGTAAACTTCATTATTACATATACTAAATACAAAATAACTAAAGAAAATATAAAGAATCCTATAACGCCCTGTTCGACAAGAATAGAAATAAATGTATTATGCGCTACCACCCTCGCACCATAACAATCTAAAACAGCTTGTCGGAATGCCCCTATTCCTACTCCATTAGCCCATTGAACGTAAAACAATGTGAGAGCACACTTCCAAATATTTGTTCTGTCATTTAAATCGCCATTTGATACTTCTTTACTTATAGTACTAAGGCGCTCAACTGATGCTTCTGGTATCAAATTATATACATAACTTGATACCAACAACACAGCCAAAAATATTATAATACGAGATTTTTTCGATAATTGATGAAAAGTAATAAAAATATATAATAAACCTATCAATGAGACAACAAATGAAGTGCGAGAGGCTGTTAAAATTATTGAAAAATATCCCAATGGAATGTAAACTCTATTTATAAAGCTATTTTTTTGCTTAAGCGATAGATACCAGGCAATAGGTAGAGAAAGTGCTAGTATTAGACCCAGATCATTTGGATCAAATCCTTGAGCAACAAATCTATTTCCGTACACACTTTTATTCTGAACATAACTAGAAATAACACTAGCAACTGAAACCATTGCCCCCAAAACATAGGACTGCAGTATCATTAGTCTCGCTTTACCATTTGACAAAAATTCACGTAAAATCCAAATCATGATTAACAATTGAACATTAGTCAAAATTCTTTGGGCACTAAGGATTTTATCAAAACTCCAAAAATATGTCAGAGTTCCCCATACAATAAAAACAAAAAATAATATATCAAATTTGTCGATTCTCCTTATTTTACCTATGACAATTGTATAAAGTAACACCACAAAAAATAACAAAGCACCTACTAACTTACTGATTGTTCCTAAACCGCTAATAGTAATAATGTTTTCTATTGGAATTACAAAGACAAAAACACAAACCAAATATAATGTAACCCTTCTCATATAATTAACCCCGTACGATTAGTTAAAAAGGTTTAAGTATTTACTAAATACAAATTCATTTTTAAACGGTTGATACGCCTCCATCAATACTTTTTCGTCTTGTTTTCCTACATCGAGTTTCTTTAAGATTTCCTTGGCTAGATCCTTATCATCCCCCGTTTTGGCTAGAGAACCATATTCCCCATTTTTTAGTATCTCCCTTGGCCCACTCGGACAATCTGTAGCCACTATATTTGCACCACAGGCTAAGGCTTCTACCAACACAGTAGGTAACCCTTCCCATTTAGACGAAAGAACAAATACTGAACAACGTTTCATATATGCATACGGATTCTGCACAAATCCTATGATATCCACATCTTGCTCTAATCCCATGTCCTTTATTAAATTTAACAACTCTGTTCTCTTTTCACCATCACCCAAAATCACTAATTTCGCCACTTTTTGTTGTCTCACATGATAGAAAGCTTTTATAAGTGTCGGATAATCCTTAGCTTCTGTTAATCGACCAACAGCTAAGATGATTGGATATTGTTTGTTCTTAAACCAAGGATGATCCACTTCTTCATTCGCCTTTTGAAATAAATCGTCAGTGATGATCGGATTATAAATCACTTTAATTTTGGGCCGAGCAATATCCAATGTTTTTGACAAATCATCAGCTACCCCATTAGAAACTGCAATTATGTGATCGGCCAATGGATAAAAAGATCTCATAAAAAAGGGTACTAACTTTGAGCGAGAGTTAGTTGGATGTAATAAAGAGCGGCTTAATGTACTGTGTTCAGTAACCAAAATCCTAGTTTTGGTTAAAGAAAATTTAACTGCTAAAATAGCAATAACATTAGCATGATTCAGAGCTGATATTAAAGCATGGGGCCTATTCTTACGCAAATATCTAACTAAAGGAAACAGACTTAAAGCGACACGCGACACATTTAAATCAACGATACGAATATCATCGGGGACTTGTGACAAATAAGGACCTTCCGCTTTTGCCAAAACCAAGTCTACTTGAAAGTTATTTTTTGCGAATACTTTTGCTAAATTGACCATTACTCTCTCCGCCCCTCCTCCACGAAGAGAAGGGAGGAAAATACCAATACGATGCTGACTCATAGCAATAAAACTCCTTCACCTAAAAAATATTGTTTAAACAGTGTGACCCCATAACAAACCTTTTAACTGCTTAACACTTACTTTTACAACTCCAAGAGCCAATCCAAGGAAGTAATTGATTGTATATAATTCATTTAACAACCTATTTACATGGCTCTGTTCTTTTAAAAATTCTAATATATAACGGTTGCCTAAATACCTATCTCTCTCTTTTCTCCATTTTCTGTAAAATTCTCTATGAATGGAACTCAAACTAACAGATGATATTACTCTAAAATAATACGTATGCATATATTTTAAATATAAAAACTCATCCTTATATTTTCTGTAGAGATTACTTCGTTTCATAAAACTTTCAATTTCATCAAACACCTTGTAAATATCATACATACTCGATTTGTAGGAGTGCATTGCACTATTTTCTCTCTGTATATAATGCAAAAAAGATTTCTCTATTTTAATGACTTTTTTAGCCTGTAGCATTAAAAAAAAGTTAATTAATAAGTCCTCTCCAACCCTGATCCCCTCAACATATCCAATATTATATTTAGTAAATAAATCCCTTCTGTACAATTTAGTCCAAACACTAGCTTTAATATTCCCAAGAAAGAAATCCTTAATCGGTTCTTCATTTATTAACCTTCCGTCTATAAAAGGAAGAAGAGTTCCATTATCATAATCAATATATGCATTCGTAATAACAATATCTGCTCGATTGTTTTCAGCAGCTTCATACATTTCCTCTAAGGCGTTTTGTTCAATCCAGTCATCCGCATCTATTTGATAGATATATTTTCCTGTGGACTGAAGCAATCCGCTGTTTCTTGCTGCTGAAACTCCTTTATTTTCAGAATTAATGACTTTTATTCTATTATCAATATCAGCAAATTTCCTAGTAACTTCTAAAGTATTATCATTAGAGCCATCATTAACCACAATGATTTCAATATCTTTTAAAGATTGGTTAACTATAGAAGTTAAACATCTTTCAATATAATTTCCTACATTATAAGCAGGAATAATTATACTAACTTTTGGCAATACCAACACTCCCTGATCCTTCTATATACATGCTTATTGAAAAATTAGAGCATGTTGAAAAAATAAAGAACTTTACTGTAGATGAGCAAATTCGCTAACACAAATTGACAACTAAACAAAAAAGGAGACATGACAAAAAACAGCTCCATGTCGCCTAAGGGGTACCCTGTTTGTCTCTTAGGGGATGGAAATTACTGTAATGAAAAATGCTCATCTACAGGAACTTTATAAAAAACATAACGAATCCAGATCCCACCTTTTTGCACGTAAATGGAACACATATGCCTACGTATCCACTGTTTGGCATGACCTATTTCTAAAAGAGCGAAACGGTGCTTCATCAAGCTCAGACAACCAACACCTTGACTTTCTCTGGATTTTTTGGTTTCTTTCTAACAAAAAGCTACTTTGGTCAGCTCATAGTCATGATACTGAATAACGGTCAGATTTCATCTGCTAACATAAAACGAAAGGCACTATTTGCACTACATTCCTCTCCTCCCGTGCTCAAATAGCTAGCTCGATCAATCGCAAATGGCTAAAAGATACGATCATTGCCAATGTATTTCATAAACTTGAAAACGGCTATAGGAAGGGGAAACGATGTTTTTCCTCAGGCCTCCTAAGACCTCCCTTCCAGCTCGTGAACGACATCCATAAACATTCAGGGAAAGTAATATAGCACTTAGGGGGTATATTGTGATGAAGGAGTATTCCTTTTCCTCTCTGATTCCTTTCCCTACACATGCAACCCGTGTAAAAACTTCCTTTCAGGCATTGCATTACATGTTTCGTATTTGCATTAAATCGGCAATATTCTCCAGCAAGCTAGGTTACCCAATTACATACAATGATTAAATTTTTCAAAAAAAGGATAATAATATCATTGTTGGTTCCGTATATAAATGGACTCTTCGACAGAAAGTGCCTGTCAGCCTTCTATTGGTGATGAGCTTTGTTCTGTCCTTAATCTATGTATTGCATGAAGTTTGTTTTTTTATTTTATTATATACATTTACAAATAACTGTTTCTCATAATCATTCATACCAAAAAACCACATAATAAAAATATAAATAATGCTGTAAATACTACATTGCACAATCAAAACTAACCATGAATTAGACGAAATTAGTAGCAATACACTGCCAATAACGACTGAACATATCAATGACAGTAACAAACTGGATAACTTCCTGCAGAATTCTGGAATATTTAAACGAACTTTAAAGTGATAATATATATTCATGATTATAATATTACCAAATATCAGCGATAACGCCGTCCCTATGGCAGCTCCTATAGCCCCGTATATCTTGGATAAAAAGAAGCTAATAAGGGTATTGATTATCGCAATAAAAAGATACATCCAAGAACGAAATGCATGCATATTTTTAGCTTGCAAAATAGATATACCTACAGTTTGAGTTAAGACAAGTGATAGAGGTATCATTACAACTAATGCTATCCCCCAAGACACTTCGTAACTTGGACCAGCCCATAATAAAATAAATTTTTTTCCAAACAGCACAAAAGTACTTAAAACCAATCCCAGAACTAAAAATTGTATTCTCCCCGTTTTCACCAAGATATCTGTTAGATCTTCATCTGAAGCTTCTGTTGTTACCATCTTTGTGATTTTTGGAAGAAAAACACCAGAAATTGCAGTAGCAAAAGTGATAAAATATTGTCCTATGGTCATGCCTACCGAGAAAACAGCTACCTCATTCGTGTCCGCAACTACTCCAAGTACCAAATGACCTATTTTCCAATAAATCTGATCAACAATTACACCGATAAAAACAGGAAAAGTATATAAAAAAATCTCTTTAATGAGGTATTTATCAAACTCATAAAATTTAATTTTTATATGTAACTTTACAAAAACATATATTACACTAACAAGCATTAAAGCAATATTCAAAGCTGCATCTAGCAATACAATGGCTATTGCCTTATATCCCCAGAATAATAAGAGAAATAAGAGAATGGATCTAATCAATATTCTAACTATGTTAAGCGAGTGAAGAAAAACAAACCTTTCATATGCTGTTATAATCCCCCTAAATAAATTCATAGGTAATGTCAATGAAAGGCTTATAATTAAAATAATAAACATTGTTTTTGCTATTTCAATTTCTTCTGGTGTTAAGGAATTGCGAAATACGACATCTAGACTAGGATATATAAGTGCGCCTAATACTAAAATGATAAACGAAATAATTAAATAAATTACAGAAGTTAAAAATAAAAAGTTTCGTTCTCCCTTTTTATCATTGACCGCATGATACTTAGACACAAATCTGACAGTAGTGTTACCCAATCCAAAATCAAGTATCGCTATATATCCTACAAATGCACCTATAAGCATGTATAATCCATATTGGGACTGTCCTAAACTCCGTATAATAAAAGGAGTAAGAATCAAGTTAGCAATGTTAGCAAGAAAGATGGATATATAAGATAAAATAATTCCAAATCCTAACTGATTAGCAATCATAATTATACTCCATTTCTGTGAAAATCCCACGCCGGCGAGCGGTGATTTTCATCCCCGGGTGGAGGACAGATCACTTGCCCATGGAACTTTTCTGTACAAACGCGGCTTGGAAATCATGTATAAGAGTGTTGCATGCGTTTTGCAACACCCTCATGTGTATAAATAATCATCCAATTTCTGAAACTGTTTTTCTGAATTTTTAATCTGCTGGCTAATATCTACCAAATTAGTTTCCATAGATCTAAAAACCTCTTCTGGTTCCAGAGAATCCAGACCATTAAAATCTACATACGAACCTTTAAATCCTACGTCCTCCATAACATTTATCATTTTGTTACTATAAGCTATAGGAAATACGGGTTTATTATATACCCATCCTAATATCATTGCATGAAACCTTGTTGCAACGATAAAACTTGAATCTGCAATAACATCTAAGGCTTCATCGATATTCAATTGATAACCATATTCACTCACGTTATTTAAATATTCATTTGGTATTAATTTCATTATATTCTTTACTGCTTCTCTATCCCCCTCATTTTCACAAAACGACATAAGGATAACATTATACCCCTTTTTAACAAAATGAATTGTAATATCTTTTATTTTTCTATAATAGACTTCATCATAACCACGTAAATATTCCCTGTTAGATGGTTTTATCACCGATATTGTTACTCGCCTTTTAGTCTGTCTCTGAATATTCCTTTTTCTTAGTTGAAACACTATGTCACTTGCTACTCTAACATTAGGCAAATCTGCAAATAGATTATAAGAGTACTTCTCTCTAAAGCATATATCCGTAAACCATTTAAAAATTTCCTTATGCTGAAGGTAAAAACCCCTATCTGTAAAAGGACCAAAGTTAGCCCCTAAAAGAAAAAAAGGCTTCTTATCAATCCTCATACTTCTTAAATTTTCTATTTGATTTTTCCAATTCTTCGCTTGTATAAAGAGGGATCCCCCAATGTATACTGCTGCATCACAGTTTTTAGCGGCTAAACTACGGAAAAAGGAGTAGTGGATCCTCAATTTTCTAAAAATAAAATCAATCCCCTTAAGAACTATAGGATCACTAGATAATATCTCTAAATTCCTTAGCCCCCTAAAACATTTTTTATATTTACTCGGAGCGTATAAAACAAATTGTGTTCTGGGGTACCTCTCACATAGTATCTTAATAAATAGATCGTCCCCTAGATTAAAATTTGCATATGCATAAATCATAACCTTTTTCACGCGATTCCACCTCAATGAAAACATAATAAAGACTATGCTCATGTATCTCTTTTATATATGCAACATGAAGAGTTAACCTTCCCCTCCTCCTGCGCTTTAGTACTTCCCCAAAGATTCCATAGGTGTTATCGGCAAACTCGAGTATGGAGAGCAGGAAACTCTTCGTGAACGAGGACAAATGCTAGCTTTTCAATGAACATGTAACAGCTAATATCGAAATTGGATTTTCTCAAGATATATTAAGGTCTTTTTAATGAGAGGGAAAACAAATTAGATAAATATTAATATAGCTTGACAAACGCACGTTTCTCACTAATTTTACTGATGAGATGATATTCTATTTAAACTCTTCAATAAATAAAACAATCCTTTTGTTTTATACCTCAGTATATTTTTTATCTTAAAAAAGCAATAAATCAGGCTAGACATCCTGTACCTAATTAAAAATCCTATTAGCTGTTGCTGTATGCTTCCACGATAAAAATAATTAATGTTTTTTATAACTATTTCACTATCAATTATCTCTTGTATTTGTTTCTTTCTATCATACGAACCAAGATGATTATCTATATGAAACAAGCTGTCTAAATAGCTTATTATACTAGATGCATAAAGCATTTCAATAAAAATTTTATTTTCCTCTGTATACTTCCCGTTTTTTATTAAGAACTCTCTCATTCTTTGGAGCAGCATTTGTTGAATATCAAGTAAGTTATTCCTATAGATTTTTGTCAAGGAGTTACTATTTTGCTGCACCAAGTAACCATATAACTGGTCTTTGATAATTGCAATCTGGTTACAAACCTCAAGATATTCAAGATTAAATAGTAAATCTTCTCCCAAGTCTATATTTTCTCTGAAATAAATTCTAAACTTCCTAATAAACTCAGTATCATACAATTTATTCCATAGATAACCTATAAAACTATGTCTAAATAATCGCCCAAAAAAGTTTAGAAACTCTTTTTTGGAGTAGACGCCTTCAATGAAAGGAACATTTCTTGAAACCATGAAGCCATCAGTCTCATTAAATCCACATACAACCAGTTGGATATTTTCTCTTTGCTCCATTGCCTCAACTAATTTCCTCGTCATATCAGGTTCAACCTTGTCATCAGCATCAACAAACTGAATATACGTCCCTGTTGCAGCATCAAGGCCCTTATTTCTAGCAACCGACGGCCCTGAATTTTTCTGGTGTATTACTTTCACGCGATGGTCTATTTTCTTATATTCTTCACAAATCCTCCCACTTTTATCTGTTGAACCGTCATTTACTAAAATAACTTCTATGTTTTCATACGTTTGACTTAGAATGCTATCCACGCAATTTTTTAGGTATGCTTCAGCATTGTATACAGGTACTATTATACTTACCACATGGTTGTTGGATCCCATTGCACACCCCATGCCTTCCTTGATATAAAGTAATTTGAAGGGATTGCGAAAGTCAAAATTCTTGCTAAGCGTTTGGTATAAAAAGCAATAAAAGCTCAAAGTATATTAGCCTTATTAATCTGCCATCAAAAGCAATTTTATTATCAGATTTTCTCTAGTATATCATGACTATTCGCAATCCCCACCACCGTCTCCTTCACCTCTTCTTCACTCATCCCTTCAAACCGTTCCATAAAATCGTGGAGGATGGCTTCGTCCACCGCCGTCGCCTTCCCAATATGAATTTTCGGAAACACCTGTTCCGGATGAACCTCATTTTCATTCAGCAATTCCTCAAACATTTTCTCGCCCGGACGGATGCCGGTAAATTCGATGCCGATTTCTTCAACAGTGTAGCCGGACAGTTTGATTAAGTTTTTCGCAAGGTCGACGATTTTTACCGGCTCGCCCATGTCGAGGACAAAGATTTCGCCACCTTTGGCCAAGGCACCGGCTTGGATGACGAGGCGGGACGCTTCGGGAATGGTCATGAAGTAGCGTGTCATGTCCGGATGGGTGACGGTGACCGGGCCGCCAGCTTGAATTTGTTTTTTGAACAGCGGGATGACGCTGCCGCGGCTGCCGAGGACGTTTCCGAAACGAACGGCGACGAATTTCGTTTTGCTTTGTTTGTCGAGTTGCTGGATAAGCATTTCGGCGAATCGTTTGGTCGCTCCCATAACGTTTGTCGGGTTGACGGCTTTGTCCGAAGAGATGAGGACAAACGTATGTACCCCGAACGTATCTGCTGCTTCAGCGACGTTTTTCGTGCCGAAAATGTTGTTTTTGACCGCTTCTTTCGGGTTGTATTCCATCAATGGCACGTGTTTATGGGCGGCCGCATGGTAGACGACATCCGGTTTGTGTTCTTCCATCACTTCAAACATGCGCACGCGGTCCTGGATGTCACCGATGACAGGAACGATCTCGATCTGATCTTTGTATTGATTACGCAGTTCCATGTCAATTTGGTAAATACTGTTTTCCCCATGGCCGAGAAGGACGAGTTTTTTCGGCCGAAATTGGCACACTTGGCGGCAAATTTCCGAACCGATCGAGCCACCCGCGCCGGTGACTAAAATCGTTTTGTTTTCAATGTAGCCAGCGATGCTTTCGATATCGAGCTTGACGGGTTCGCGGCCAAGCAAGTCCTCGACTTGCACGTCGCGGAACTGGCTGACGGATACTTTTCCCGTTACAATATCTTCTAATCTAGGGACGATTTGCGTTTTGGCGTTCGTTTTCGCACATTGTTCAAAAATGCGGTTCAGTTGTTTTTTCGTCAGCGACGGAATGGCGATAATAATGTGTTCAATACGCAAAGCTTGGACAACGTCTTCAATATCGTTTGTCGTGCCAAGTACAGGAATGCCAAAAAACTGCAGTTTTTGCTTGTTCGGGTCATCGTCAATAAACACGATCGGTTTCAATTCCGCTTCCGGGTTGTTGATGAGCTGACGCACCACCATCATGCCTGCGGCGCCAGCGCCGATAATCATCGTCCGCCGTTTATTGACGTTTGGCTTGATGTAGCGGTCGCGAAACACACGCCAAACGAAACGCGAGCCGCCGATGAAAAGAACGTGGATCATCCATGTGATCATGAGCGCACGGGCGTAAATGTCTTGAAAAACGGCCCACTGCACGGCCGCTGTCGTCACGACTGAAAGCGTGACGGCCTGAATGATCGCCGTCAATTCGCCGATGCTCGCGTATTCCCACGCTTTCTGATATAAGCGGTAAACGAAGGCGAACAGATGATGGCTTACTAACAGCGTGACCGCGGACAATAAAATCGGTTTATGTTCTAATATTTCTACGTACGGATATAGTGTAAATACGCTAATATAAATCGCCGTCAGCACGATCGCTGAATCAAGCAGCATTAAAAATGTTAATCGTTGTCGATACGCCAACGCTTGCGTCCCCCTTCACCATAATCAAAAACGAGCCGTATGTGGCGGCTCGTTATACGTTCATGCCTTGCTTTGTTTGTGCTACGATGTTCTCCATAAATGCAAGCAAATCGTCTCTTAATTCTTCATTTTGCACCGCAAACTCGATCGTTGTTTTGATGAATCCGAGCTTCTCGCCGACGTCGTAGCGTTTGCCTTCGAATTCGTAGGCGAAGACGCGTTGGATTTCGTTCAGTTTTTGGATGGCGTCGGTGAGTTGGATTTCGCCGCCGGCGCCGGTTTCTTGTTTGTCGAGGAAGAGGAAGATTTCCGGGGTGAGGATGTATCTTCCCATGATCGCCAAGTTCGACGGCGCGGTGCCGGGCGCTGGTTTTTCGACGAATTGGCGCACTTGGTAGCGGCGGCCGTTTTGTTCGCTCGGGTCGATGATGCCGTAGCGGTGTGTTTCGTTGTCGGGCACTTGTTTGACGCCGATGACCGAGCTCAACGTTTGTTCGTATTGGTCGATGAGCTGCTTCAAGCACGGCGGGTCGGCTTGGACGATGTCGTCGCCAAGCAGCACGGCGAACGGTTCATCGCCGATGAAGTTGCGCGCGCACCAGACGGCGTGGCCCAGTCCTTTCGGCTCTTTTTGCCGGATGTAGTGGATGTCGACTTTCGACGGTTCTTTCACTTTCTCGAGCAGGTCGTATTTGCCTTTTTCGATGAGGTTTTGCTCGAGTTCGAAGGCGATGTCGAAATGGTCTTCGATGGCGCGTTTTCCTTTCCCTGTGACGATGATGATGTCTTCGATCCCTGAGGCGATGGCTTCTTCGACGATGTATTGGATCGTCGGCTTGTCGACAATCGGCAGCATCTCCTTCGGCATCGCCTTCGTCGCCGGGAGGAAGCGCGTGCCTAATCCCGCCGCCGGGATGATCGCTTTGCGCACTTTTTTCATCTATATGTAACCCCCTATGTATGGTTGGCTCGTATGCCCCTGCGTATCGGCACAACCGCGGCTGTGCCGATACGCCGATGCATATGGGCGTAAAAACAGTCCCTTTTGGGGACTTAGTTTAGCCTCTTTGGTTCATGATCGACGTTTTGCTGGAGATGCGGCACGTCTTGACGAATGCTTCCGACTGTGCCTTCCAACCGCTCGAGCCGCTCGTGGACAGGTTTCAGTTCTTCTTGTAAGGCGGAACGAAGCAATTCTTTCAGCTCTTGGCTCATACGATGGCTTCCCCCCTTGCTTTTGATGATCGCATGGCGGGGTAGGAAAACGTTACAACGTATATTCTCCTTGTCCGGAGTCATCCAATTGAATGTGATGATGGGGAACTTCATTTTCCAAAATAAAGAGGCATCGGTCGTTCCAATCCATATACGGCAGCTTCTTCACGGCTTTCCCCACCGGTTGCCGAAGCAAACTGGGATTCGGCGATTTCGTCAATAATCGATCATGGCGGTATACGGTGTACACACAGATTTTCGAAAAAGGCGGAAGGTTCAAAAGGCCTCTCAACATATGGGCATGGAGGAGGCCGCCTTCAAACTGCCGTTTCACCTTTTCCCAATTGTCTTCTCGTACAGTTTTCTTGCATTCAAAAATGTGCAGTTCCCAATGAAGTTCTTCTCTTTTGACAAAAACGATGCCATCGGGGGTGTTTTTTGTACGAAAATACGGAAAGCCGCTGTTTGGCTTAATTGAAAATACCACTGTCTCATTCGAACAGCGGAGCGTTAATTGTGCTTCTCCAGATGTCTCCTGCTCCCTTACATACAATGTTCCGCCTTTTTCCCCCGTTTTCTCATAAAAGCTTTTTTCAAGGTATTTGAGACTCTCCATCCTCTTCCCCCACCTGAAATGCATATGTCTCTTCATTCAACTGTAAAATGACTTCATTGAATGTTTCGGCCGGAAAGCCGTTTTCCGTCGGAATGAGCGGTGTAATGATAGTATCCTGCCCCTCAAGGCGAAATTGATAAGCCTTTGCCTTTTTCGGATCAAGGGTATCTTCATCCACATAACCATATGTTTTCATCAACTGTTCCCTATTTGGATGATGGTGCAGTTTGATCAAATTGTTCACCTGTTGGAACAAAATATCGCTATGGGTTGTCAACCATACAGGCATGCCTCGGTTGACCAGTTTGACGAGCGCAGTCGCTAATACGCGCTGAACGCGTGGATGCAGATGCGCTTCTGCCTCTTCGAAAAAGAGCGAACGATACGTTGTCTTCGATTTTAAAAATAAAATCAATGGAGACAGTTCCGTTACAAGCGACGATGTGACGTACAACGGCAGGCGCTCCTGTTTGCCTTGCGGACAATAGTAAAACGATGGAATGGGCCCTTTTTCCTGAGCCATGATCCCGTTGGCAATCTGGGTTTCAATGAATTGTCCGATATCCGCGTATTTGGACTGCCCACTTTCCTCCAAGCGCAACAACGCCTGCAAGAATCGGTATACAGGCAAAGTGAATTCAAGGGACGGTTCTTCATGTCCTTCGTTGATCATCCGTTCCATCATTTCTTGAACGAGCGCTTTGTAAGCCAACATGAATCCTGTTCTCGAAGCAGGCAAATACAACGCTTCGCCAGTGGCTCGCCCTTGAATGCCGCCTTGTCGGGATGGCGGGTAAAACGGCGATGTAAGCCCATCCATCAGCAAATTCCATGTAATGTATTGAGCCATGCGATATCGCTCGGTCGCTTGCCCTTTGCTTCGCTCCGTATACGGGATGCGAATATAATGTTTCCCCGTCGAAAAACGAGCACCTTGGAGGGAATCTTTCTTGTCAAAGATGATTCGCAACGGTTCAGAGCGGCGGTAGCGCTCGATGCTTAACGAACCAATCGGAATTTTGCGGCGGAAAACCGTTCGAATCAACTCACTTTTTTTGTTTCGCAGGACATCATTAAACCATTGGACAAATTGTTGTGCTTCATGGTTTCTGATGAAACATTCATGGCCAATCGCGGCTTCAAGAAAACGATCAATTTCCTTATACACTGGCGTGGCCGGAGGGTCTTTGGGAAATAGTTTTCGCCCCTCGGACAATACTCCCCAAAGAAGCGACATCATATAGCTTTTGCCGCTATTGTTGTCACCGACAAACAACATCAGCGGGGCAATCTCAATTTCTCCTTGTTTGATCTTTCCAAATCGCTCGACCTTTAATGTCCAAGTTTGTTCCATGCGCGTATCGCCTCTCTTTACACAAATAACAAATCCTCTATCTTTCTATTATAAACGATAGGCCTTTCTAATAAACGATACGCCTTTCTAATAATCATGGATGGGATCCAAAAATGAGTGAAACATCGGGCATCTAACCCGCCCTCACGCCACACCCTCGACGACGGGCGTCTAAGGTGCCGGGACCGTCATCGTCCCCACCCACGGCATGGCCGAGTGCCTCCGTTGATAACGGTAAGGAGACATCACCGACAAGAAAATAGAAAACAAGAAGAAAACGGTCAATCTTTAAGACAAGGCAGTCACCGCCATCGATGTCCTGTTGTGTGACCAAGTCGTCTTAAAGAAAGAACCGTTGTTGTTCGCTGTGCCATATTGCGCCTTCTGTCGACAATGCTTGACCGATTTCTATAAGCAAAGTCAGTCAATTTTCGACAGTGAAACAAACAGAAACGGGTTGACCCCTTCCTTATCCAATGCCATCATAGCATAAAATCTCTCAAAAGAGTCCTAGAAACTTCTTCTTTTTTTTCACCCGCTCCGGTTCGTCGCGGAATACGGCTTGGCCGCGGACGAGCAGTTCGGCGTTTTCGCGGAAGTAGTAGAGCGCCTCGGTGCCGAATTCTTTGCGGACCGTTTCGTACGCCGCGCGCAGGCGGAACGGGCGGTTCGTGATGTTATGGGCGTCGGAGGCGATGAAATGGGCCAAGTTCGCCTCGATCAGTTGGAACGAGAACGTTTTGATCTTCTTGCCGAAATGGCCGGTGACGCTCGAAGCGGTCAGCTGGGCCAGGGCGCCGCGCTTGACGAGCTGGTACAATCGCTCGGGCTGCTCGATGATTTCGGCGTTTCGCTCCGGGTGGGCGATGATCGGGATGAGCCCGTTCACTTGCATGTCAAAGAGCAGCTGTTCGGCGTATTTCGGCACGTGATCGGGCGGAAATTCGATTAAGATATACGGTGTATCGGCAAGCGTCATCACCTCGTGCCGACGGAAGCCATCCAAAAGGTCGCCGTGCAGGCGCACTTCCTGGCCTGGCAGGACGGTCAAGGCGATGCCGCGCCGTTTCAATTCGTCGTTCAGCTCCGCCGCCAATGGCAAGACGGACGATTTCGGGTTGTCATAGGCCCCATTTCGGTGATGGGGAGTGGCGATGATCGTCGCAATCCCTTCGCTGGCTGCCGCTTGCGCCATGGCGATGGCGTCTTCCATTGTCGACGCTCCATCGTCAACACCTGGTAAAACGTGGCTATGAATGTCGATCATCGTCACTCCTCCTCGCTTTTTCGTTCTACTAAACAACTATTATGGTAACATAGGAAAAACGGGCTATCAATGGTTGGAAACTGTCGAATGTTGTCGAAGTGGAAATAAAATTCCACCGGTTGAGGATAGGAGTGGCAACCGTTCTGCTTGTCTTCCAGTTGTTTTCTGAGGCAAAACGGTCTATAATCGAAGTGTTGTGAGACATTTTTTATGATAAAGGAAGAGTACCGATGCGAACAAAACGGCGAAAAAAGAAGAAATGGATCCGCTGGCTGGCGGGGCTGTTCGTTGTGTTGCTTGCCGGGGTAGGAGTGTTTGCCTATTCCGTTTACCATCATGTGAAACAAACGGCCAATGAGATGCATGAACAAGTAAACTGGAAGTCGGAGAAGCGCCAAGAAGAAGTGTCGTTCGAACGGAAAACGCCGATCTCGATTTTGTTGATTGGCGTCGATGAACGCAAAGGGGATAAAGGGCGCGCCGATACGCTCATCGTCATGACGGTGAATCCGAACAAGCAGTCGATTGAGATGGTGAGCGTGCCGCGCGACACCAGAACCGAGATCGTCGGGAAAGGGACGGAAGATAAAATCAACCACTCGTACGCCTTTGGCGGGGTGGAGATGACGATGGCGACGGTTGAGCATTTTTTGGATATTCCGATTGACTATTACATTAAAGTCAACATGGAAAGCTTCCGCGACATCGTCGATGCGGTCGGCGGGGTGACGGTGAACAACCCGTTCGCCTTTACGTATGAGGGCACGCACTTCCCGAAAGGGGAAATTACGTTAAACGGCACGGAGGCGTTGAAATACTCGCGCATGCGCTATGACGACCCGCGCGGCGATTTCGGGCGCCAGGATCGGCAGAAGCAAATTATTCAAGCGATTATTGAAAAAGGGGCGAGCTTCTCGTCGCTCGCAAACTACAGTGATGTGCTCGCGGCGATTGGGAAAAACATTAAGACGAATTTGACGTTTGATGAGATGAAAGACATTCAGGAGAATTACAAAGACGCCCGCAAGCAAATCAAGCAGCTTCATATTACTGGCCGGGGAACGAAGATTAATGGCATTTATTACTTGCTTGTGCCGGAGAGCGAGCGTCTGGCGATTTCGAACGAATTAAAAGAGCACTTGGAACTGAAGGCGACGGCGTCGCGGTAAATGAGGCGCGCACCCTAAACGGGTGCGCGTCTTTACTTAGCAATAAAGTATTTCGCCAAGGCCTCGGCCCATCGTTTGGTGCCTTCTTTCGTCGGCAAGTCGCTGTCCGGGTCGATGAAGGTGGCGAATTCGTCGCTTTCATCATCCGGCCAGGCGGGCCAATGATCGAGGTATGTATAGCCGTTCTCTTTGGCGAACGCTTGCAAGGCGGCGACTTGTTGGGGGTAGTACGTCGCATTGGCGATCGGGTTCGGCGGCTGCAACATCACGACCGCGTTCGGGGCCGCATTTTTCAGTTGCCCGATCATCGCTTGAATATGTTCGAGCGAATCGTCGATCGTGACGACTCCGTTGTCGTTTAAGAGAAATGGTTCTAGCAACACAAGATCGGGTTGTTCCTCCGCCCAGTCGGCGGCGATGCGCTGTTCGTCGGCATCGGCTGTGGTGAACCCTTCATATTCATGGACAGTGATATCGAACACGCCCTTTCCGTATGCTTCGTCGAGGGCTTGTTTGAATAAATCAGGCCAACCGCCTTTCTCCGGGGTGGACTCCGAACCGGCGATCACGAGGCGGATCGGGCGGTTTTCGTTGACCGCCTGTTTCATGACATGTTGTGCTGCGGCGGGCAGTTGCTTGGCGCGGGCGAGCACCGTTTCTGCTTTATGGGCCATTTCGTCTTGTTTGGACGTCGTTTCCATTTTGGCGCGCGCCTCTTTTACTACCGCGGCGATATTTTGTTCCCAGTAGAAATGGCTCGCGACGATCAAAGTGAGGCAGGCTGCGGCGACAATGACAATCAACACAACGTTTTTCAACCGTTCTCTCCCCCTTCGTTTCTCTATCGCATGAACGGCTTCCCACGCGTTGGGGAAGCCGTTCGTTGTTACTTGTATTGGTAGTAATAATAATACCCGCCGTCGCGATGTTTCCGCTTGTTCAAGACGACGCCGAGCAGCTTGGCGTTCGCGGCTTCGAGCAGCTCTTTCGCCTTGACGGCCGCCTCAATTTCCGTTCGTCCGCTTTCGATGACGAGGACGGTGCCGTCGCATTGGTTGGCCAGCACTTGTGCGTCCGTTACCGCCAAGACAGGTGGGGTGTCGAAGATGACAAGGTCGAACGTTTCGTACAATTGTTTAAGGCATTGGGCCATTGCGTTCGAGCTAAGGAGCTCGGCCGGATTCGGCGGGATCGGGCCGGAGGTTAAGATCGATAAATGGTCGATCTCGGTCTCCTGGCACGTCGGCAACAGCGGCGCCGAGCCCGTCAAAACGTTCGTTAATCCCATGTAGTTGTTTAACCGGAAGGTGTAATGGACCGTCGGTTTGCGCAAGTCGGCGTCAATGAGCAATGTCTTTTTTCCTTGTTGGGCGAACACGACAGCTAAGTTGGCGGCCGTTGTCGATTTTCCTTCGCCGCTGCCCGTCGAGGTGACGATAAACGAACGAAGCGGCTGATCGACGAACGAAAACTGAATGTTCGTCCGAATCGTCCGGTATTGTTCGGAAATCGGCGATTTTGGATTGTCAACAGCGATCAGTCTTCGCTCTGTTTTTCGGGTTTGTTTTTTACGAGCCAATGGTTTCACCTCTTGTTTGCGGAATGGTCGTGTTCGTCTTTGTTTTTTGGTCGCTGTCAGCGGCAATCAAGCTGACGGCGCCGAGCACCGGCAAGCCGAGATGGTTTTCGACGTCTTCTTCGGTTTTGATCGTGTTGTCCAAGTACTCGAGCAGGAAGGCGATCCCGACGCCGGTCATGAGGCCGACGACAAAGGCGATGGCCATGTTCAGCAATGGCTTCGGTTTGACTGGGGTTTGGTTTTCTTTCACTTCCGCTTTCGAGAGAATCGTCACGTTGTCGATGTTCATGATTTTGACGATTTCGTTTTTGAACACTTCGGCTGTTTTGTTGGCGATGTTCGCCGCCATGGCCGGATCGGGATCTTGGACGGTGACGGAGAACACTTGCGAGTCTTTTTCGCTTGAGACTTGGATTTGTCCGTTCAGCTCGTCGAGCGTCTGGTCAAGGTTTAATTCGTTTTTCACTTTTTCCAAAATGGTTGGGCTTTTGATGATGACGCTGTACGTGTTGATGAGCTGCACGTTCGTCTGGATTTCGTTGAAGTTGTAGAATTGCTGCTCAGATTTCGCCTGGTTGACGAGAATTTGTGTCGATGCCTGGTAGATTGGCGTTAATAGAAAATAGCTGACCACACCGCTTACAACGGTCGCCAGCGCGGTGATCAAGACAATAAGCCAAAGCCGTTTGCGCAACGTTTCGAACAGTTCGCGCAGGCTGATTGTTTCTTCCATTGTGTACCCCCCCTATCATCACCCGCCCGCATGATTCGACAGCGGACGAACCATTCCCATTATAGCGAATATATGAAGACATATCTAGCCGAAATCAGTACTAAATTTCCCCAATTTAAAAAGGCCGCCCAGGCAGGCAGCCTTTTGTCGTTATTCGTCTTTATTATCCCGGTCGTTGGCGTCTTGCGGGTCTTCAATCGGGTCTTCCGGGTCCGGGTTCCGGTCGTTTTCATCGTCGCCCACGTCGTTGCCCGGCGCCAAGTCGTTGTCACCGTTGTCGCCCGGGACAAGGTCGCCGTTGTTATTGTCCCCCGGCACAACGTCGTTGTCGGCGTTATCGTCTTGGTTGATGTCATCGGCCGGGTTCATGTCCATGTCATTGACGCCGTTGTCATCGTTGTCATTGACATCGTTTTGTTCGTTGTTTGGCGGCGGCGGATTGTCGTTGTCATTGTCGCCGTTGCATCCGGCCGCTAAAAAGAGGGCGACGACGGCGCTGAACAGTTTGAACAGCAGTGTTTTGTTTTTCATGGCACCTTCTCCTTTCTTCGTGTTGTTGTGACCTTATGTAAGACCGGTCCTTGTTTATCTTTCCCAGAAGAGCGCATTTCATACATCGGTGGTGAAACAAATGCGGAGGTGGCGGTTAGAGGAATGAATATACGCGCCCACAGAGGGGCGCGCGTGGGTCAGCCGTTTGTTTTCTCGCCGAGGGCGAACATGAGCTCTGTTTCGCAGACGAGTTCGCCGTCGACGGTGGCGGTGCCTTTGCCTTTGCCGATGGCGCCGCGGGCGCGGAGAATTTCGACTTCAAGGCGAATTTGGTCGCCTGGTTTCACTTGCCGCTTAAAGCGGCAGTTGTCGATGCCGGCGAAAAAAGCGAGGCGGCCGCGGTTGTCCTCGCTTTGCAGGAGGACGACGGCGCCGACTTGGGCGAGCGCCTCGACGATCAAGACGCCCGGCATGACCGGGTATTCGGGGAAGTGGCCGGCGAAAACCGCTTCGTTGGCGCTCACGTTTTTGATGCCGACGGCGCGCTTTCCTTCTTCGATTTCAACGATGCGGTCGACAAGCAAAAACGGATAGCGGTGCGGGATGATCGCCTGGATTTGTTGGATGTCAAGCATGGAAACACTCCTTTTCATTAGCATCAAAACGGTGACGCCGCAAGATCCTCTTATGTCCCTTTTTCAACAACGTCAACAATGTGCTGCCACGTCGACGGGCGGAATACGTCAAGCCACGCCCCGTCGCCGATGGCGCTGTAGCCGATGATGGCGCCGACGGTGAGGCTTAAGGCCATCAAGGCGGCGACGATGATGAGACGAAGCCAGATCGGGATGAGTCGCGTGCGCGCGAAACGGCGCGGCTTGGCGCCACCAGCCTCGGATGGCGGTTCGTGCGCGTTGTCCGCCGGTTGCTCTTCCGGCAAGGCAGCGGCCGCGCCGCTGTCGTGCGGGCTGGCGGCGGAGCGTTGCTGTTCCCGCTGCTTTCGCCGCGCGACGCGGGAGAGCGGTTCGTTTTTCGTTTCATTGCTCATGGTGATCTCTCCTTATGAGGAGCGCAAGTTGTTGATAAGCCCGAGCATCTGTTCGGAAATGGAAACGGCGCGGGCGTTCAGCTGGTAGGCGCGGTTGGTCGCGATCATGCCGGTCAATTCCTCGCCGAGGTCGACGTTCGATTGCTCGAGAGCCCCTTGTTTTATGGCGATGTCGTTGCGCAAGGCGCCATTCAATTCCCGCGCGGCGCCGGGGACGGCCGGCAAGGTGAAGACGTTGTCGCCTTGCGCTTCGAGAAGCTGCGGCCGGTCAATGGCGGTGACGCCAAGATTGACGCGGGCGACGATGGCGCCGCTCGCATCGATGGCGGTCAGCGTCCCGGTCGGGGACAGCTCGATGCGGTTCGTGCCGGCCGGAAGCTCGACCGGTGCGTTCGTTTCATCGAGCACGGGACGGCCGTCGCTCGTGACTAGAGCGAGGCGGCCGGCGGAAGGCGTGAAAGAAAAATTGCCCGCCCGGGTGTAGCCGACCGTTTCGGCCCCGTTTTGGCCGGTAAGGCGAACGCGGAACCATTGGTTGGCGGCGGTGAAGGCGACGTCAAGCGCGCGGCCGGTCTCGATGAGCGCCCCTTGCGCGGGTACGAGCATCGTCGAGGCGAGGCGCGCCCCGTTGCCGTAGCGCACGCCAGGCGGCGTTTGGCGCGGCGCTCCGTCATCAGGCAGGCGGTCGACTTGCTCGGTTAGGAGCTCAGCGAAGCTCGCCTCGCGCCGTTTAAAGCCGACGGTGTTGCTGTTGGCGATGTTGTGGCTGATCGTATCGAGCCGCTGCTGCAAGGCGTTCATTGTGTTGGCGGCGGTAAGCATGGAGCGGAGCACGGGCTTGTCCCCCTTTCGTCATCATTTCAGGCGGCCGACTTCGTTGACGGCCTTGTCCAAACTGCGGTCGTACGCTTGGATGATCTTTTGGTTCGCTTCAAAGGCCCGATAGGCGGCCAACAAATCGGTCATCGCGCGCTCAATGTCGACGTTTGACCGCTCGAGAAAGCGTTGTTTCACCGTGTACGTCACATTGCCGGGCGCCTGCGGCAGCGGGCCTGCCGTGCTGCGGAACAGGCCGTTTCCTTCTTTCACAAGCGTTTGCGGATCGGCGGCGAAGACGACGCCGAGGCGGGCGATTTCCCGGTTTTCGGCGATGATCGTCCCGTCGTCGCGGACGGTGAACGTTTCGTTCGGAACGGCGATGCGCCCGCCGTTGTCATCGAGCACATACCAGCCGTCTTGCGTAGTGAAATAGCCGTCCGGGCTCACGGTGAAATGGCCGTTGCGCGTGTACCGGATGTCGCCTTGACCGTTTTCGACGGCAAACAAAAGCGCGCCCCGCCGCCCGCTTTCCGGGTCGGCGGGCACTTGTCCGTCCACGATGGCGACATCGGTCGCGAGCCCGGTCTCGTTCACGTCCCCTTGCCGAAAGTTCGGGATGAGTTCTTGCATATAGACGCCCGTGTTCAGCGGCCCGATCACCGTTTGCGTCGGAACGGCGCGCGGCGGGGCCGACGGCAAGGACGCATCCTCAAGCCGGGTCATGAGCAGTTCCGGAAACGCTCTCATCGCGGCCGCGTCGGCTTTGTACCCCGGCGTCTCGGCGTTCGCCAAGTTGTTGGTCAGCATCTCGACGCGCCGCTGCTGGGCGAGCATGCCGCCGGCGGCGGTATACAATCCTCTTAGCATGGCAGCCACCTCGCTTGTCCACGAAAATTCGTTGCAAAAAGCCGCGGCCGGCTTGGGCGAGCGGCTTCGTTAGTTCCATTATAGGCGGGCGGGGGCAGCAGCCGCATCCCCCGCTTTTCCTTTTTTACACCAACTGCGATTTCGGCGCGCGGTCGATGTTCTCAAGCATCAGCCCGGTGCCGATGGCGACGCAGTCCATCGGATTTTCAGCGATGAACACCGGCAGCTTCAGCTCTTCGGCAAGCAGCTGATCGACGCCGTGCAGGAGGGCGCCGCCGCCCGTTAAAATGACGCCGCGGTCGATAATGTCGGCCGACAGTTCCGGCGGCGTGCGCTCGAGCACGCTTTTCGCAGCTTGTACAATCAATGACACCGGCTCGCGAAGTGCCCGTTCGATTTCTTCGGAGCGGACGGTGATCGTGCGCGGCAACCCGGTGACGAGATCGCGGCCGCGGACGTCGATTTCCTCGGCCCGTGCGCCTGGGAATACCGTTGCGACTTTGATTTTAATCTCCTCGGCCGTTCGTTCCCCGATAAGCAGCTTATATTCGCGCTTAATGTAGTTTAAAATTTCCATGTCGAACTTGTCCCCGGCCATTTTAATGGAAGAGGCGGTGACAATGTCCCCCATCGAGAGAACTGCGACATCGGTCGTGCCACCGCCAATATCGACGACCATGTTTCCGCACGGCTGGAAAATGTCCATTCCGGCGCCAATGGCTGCGACTTTCGGCTCTTCCTCTAAGTACACTTTTTTGCCGCCGCTTTTTTCTGCCGCCTCTTTGATCGCTTTCCGTTCGACCGATGTCGTGTTTGTCGGGCAACAGATTAAAATGCGCGGTTTGGCGAAAAAGCCTTTTAGGTCGAGCTTGCTTAAGAAATGCTTCAGCATCGCTTCCGTAATGTCAAAGTCGGCGATGACGCCGTCTTTGAGCGGCCGAATGGCAACAATATTCCCAGGAGTACGTCCGACCATTCGTCGTGCTTCTTCGCCGACTGCGAGCACTTTGTTCGTGTTTTTATCGATCGCCACGACGGACGGCTCATTGAGCACAATGCCTTTGCCTTTGACGAAAATGAGGACGTTCGCCGTGCCTAGGTCAATGCCGATATCTCGTGAAAACATACATTGCTCCTCCTTGCCTCTGCCCTGAAATCATTCCTAATTGGTTATTTTACCATATTCCGCGACCGGAATGATACTGCCAACGGCAGATGGCAAGGAAAAAGTTAATTGTTTTTCACGGCCTGTTTTTTGTACTTTTTCTTCGTCGCTTCACCGCCGCGCAAATGGCGGATCGATTTATGGTAATCGAGAATTTGTTTTACTTCTTGGGCCAGCTCCGGGTTGATTTCCGGCAGCCGCTCAGTCAAGTCTTTATGCACAGTGCTTTTCGACACGCCAAACTCTTTCGCGATGACGCGAACGGTTTTCCTCGTCTCCACGATATACTTGCCAATCTTGATCGTACGCTCTTTGATGTAATCGTGCACACCACTCGCCCTCCCTAAGTTGGATGTGAGAAGTGAGAAGTGTGAAATGAGACTCGTCTTGCCACTGATGAGCGCCGCTTTCGTTGGATGTCTCAGAAGCATCTTCGCCGCGTCGCTTGCCGGTTGTGAACGATCCCCACCTCAACCACTCTCATTGCTGTTCAATTTGTAACATTTTATTAGACAAAACGGGTATATATACCAGAAATATCAAGGCGGACAACCGTTTTTTCACAATTTTTTGCGGTTTGTAACGGAGGGGAAATGGGAAACGACTATACGTATAGAGAGGAAAAAAGGAGGAGTTGGGATGGGCAAAGGAAAAATGATCGGCGTCGCAGCCGTGTTGGCCGGGGTGGCGGCGGCGAGCGCGCTGTTTATGTATAGCAGCGGCGGCGAGCGCCCGCAGGCGAAAGACGACTTGCTTGGCCCCGCTCCGGCGGGCAAACCGGCCCCCGCCGGCGGGAAAGGGATCATCGCCGGAACGTTGGAGCCGTCGCTCACGTACGAAACGCAAAACGATGCTTACGTGTTTACGTTTACGGTCAAAAACCAAACGGAGCGCGTGCAAACGGTGACGTTTACGAGCTCGAAAAAGTATGACTACATTTTGTACCGCGATGGCCAAAAGGTGAAGCAGTACAGCGAAGGGAAAATGTTTGCGCAAATTTACGAAGAGCGGACGTTAAAACAAGGGGAAGAGCTGTCGTTCCAGGAGACGTTCCGCGGCCTGGAGCCTGGAACGTATACGCTCGAGTGGTGGCTCGCCGACAAAAACTGGCCACACGCCCGGGCGAAAGTGACGTTTACGGTGCAATGAGGCTTCGGGTGAACGGGAGCCGCCGCATGCGGCGCATGCCAAACGCCGCTCGTGCCGAGTTGGCCAACAGCCCGGTGAGAGAGGGCGCCCGTTCGCCTGTCAACGGCAACAATGACGACAAGAGGGATGCTTCCGTCACTGTGAGGAAGCATCCCTTCCATCTTTCTTTAGCCATAGAGGCCATTCATGGCGAGAGAAACACCGCCCCGTACACGAGCGCCAAGGCGATGACGTACGCCGGATGGAGGCGCCATTTGCCGAACATCAACAAGGCGCTGGCGGCAGCGAGACACACCATTTGGACGAGCCCGGCTCCTTCGTACGACTCGCGAAAAAAGTCGATCGCCATGATCCCAAGCATGACGGCGATCGCCGGGCGGATGTAGGCGGTAAGGCGCTTCACTTGCGGCGCATCTTTCCATTTGTACAGCAGCTGCAAAAGAGCCAGCAGCAACATAAGCGACGGGGCGACGCTCGCAAACACGGCGACGGCGGCGCCAAGGACGCCCGCTTGTTCGTAGCCGATATAGCCGGCCATTTTCGTGGCGATCGGGCCGGGAAGCGAGTTGCCGATCGCTAGCACTTCACTGAATTCGTTGACCGTCATCCACTGATAGCGGTCGACGACTTCGTGCTCCACAAGCGGGATGGACGCCGGGCCGCCGCCATAGCCTAAAATGCCGGGCCAAAAAAAGGCGAGAAACAAATGCCAATAAATCATGGTGACGCCCTCCTTTCACCGCGCTCGTTCCCGTTCGCCGCTTCCCGTTTTCCCCGCCCGACAAACGCCGCCGCCAGCAAAATGGCGACAATCAGCGCCGGATGGAGCCCGAGCCACTGCAAGGCGACAAAGCAGGCGACAAGCAGCAACGCAGCCGGCCCGATGCCGAGGGCCGCGCGCGCCTGCTTGGCAAACTGCCACGTCATTTCCGCCAACATGACCGCTACGACCGGCATTACCGCTTTTGTCATCCCGGCCACCCATGGCGTATCTTTGAACGAGGACAGCACAGCCAACAGCACGATCATCAACACAACGGTTGGCGCGGTTGTTGCCAAGACGGCGTTCACGAGCCCGAGCGGACCGCCGACGCGATGGCCGATATAACCGGCGAGCTTCGTCGCGATCGGGCCGGGCAAGGCGTTGGCAATGGCGAGAATTTCCGCGAACTCTTCATCGGTCATCCACCGGTATTTCGTCACGACCTCGGCGCGCACGAGCGGGATCGAGGATGGCCCGCCCCCATACCCGAGCATGCCGACGCGGAAAAAGGCGAGAAACAAATGCCATTGGTTCATCGGTGTCCTTCCTTTATCTTGAATTTCACCAAGCGGCGACCGCCCCGTCCGTGCGCGGCTCCGTCCCAGCGGCGAGCACGCCGGTTTGCGGGTCGCGCCAAATGATTTGCCCGCGGCCGAACGGACCGCCGTCTAACGCCACGCGGATGTCATGCCCTTTGCGGGCGAGCGCTTCGGCGATATGGCGCGGGAAGTGCGGCTCGACGAGCACGGTTTTCCCTTCCGTCCACTGCCAGCGGGGAGCATCGAGCGCCGCTTGCGGGTTCAAGGCGAAGTCGACGGTGTTCATGATCACTTGCAAATGCCCTTGCGGCTGCATGAATCCGCCCATGACGCCAAACGGTCCGACCGGCACGCCGTCTTTGGTCAAAAAGCCGGGGATGATCGTATGGTACGGCTTTTTCCTTGGCGCCAGCCCGTTCGGATGGCGTTCGTCAAAGGCGAAGTTATGGCCGCGGTTGTGCAAGGCAATGCCCGTGCCCGGGACGACGAGGCCGGAGCCGAAGCCCATGTAGTTGCTTTGGATGAACGACACCATGTTCCCGTCGCCGTCGGCGGCGGCCAAATAGACCGTTCCGCCTTTTGGCGGCGCGCCCGGCTCCGGCGTGAGCGCCTCCGCGCCGATTTGCGCCCGGCGCATAGCGGCAAACGATGCCGACAACAATTCATCCGTGCTGTAGTCCATATAGCGACGGTCGGCGATATACGCTTTGCCATCGGCAAAGGCGAGCTTCATCGCCTCGATTTGCCGGTGGTACGTCTCGACATCGGGAATGTTCGGCACGTCAAAGCCGTTCATAATGTTGAGCGCCATTAAGGCAACAAGCCCCTGCCCGTTCGGCGGAATTTCCCACACGTCATAGCCGCGATAGGAGACAGAAATCGGCTCGACCCACTCCGGTTCATAGTCGGCGAGGTCGTCCGCCGCCAAAAAGCCGCCGTATTGCTTCGAGAAGGCGGCGATTTTTTCCGCCAGCTCGCCGCGGTAAAAGCTTTCCGCCTCCGTTTCGGCAATCGAGCGGAGCGTCGCCGCATGGTCCGGGGACGCCCACACTTCGCCGATGTTCGGAGCGCGGCCGCCCGGCGCAAATGTCGCAAACCACGAGGCGAACTCCGGCCCGTTCAGCGCTTCTTTGTACACCCGATAAGCGTTCGCCCAATATTTGCCCAGCACCGGCGATACCGGGTAGCCGTTCTCCGCATAGGCGATCGCCGGAGCGAGCGTTTCGGCAAGCGGCAGGCGGCCAAAGCGCTTCGCCAGCGCCGCCCACGCCGCCGGCGCACCCGGCACCGTCACCGGGGCAAAGCCGTACTTCGGCATCTCGGTATAGCCGCGCTCTTTCAACGCTTCAATCGAAATCGCTTTTGGCGCATAGCCGCTCGCATTCAGCCCGTACAGTTTCCCATTTGTCCAAACAAGGGCGAACGCATCGCCGCCAATGCCGTTCGACGTCGGCTCCACGACCGTCAGACAGGCGGCAGCGGCAATGGCGGCATCGATGGCGTTACCGCCCTTTTTCAGCACGTCAAGCCCCGCCTGGGCCGCGAGCGGCTGCGATGTCGCGACAACGCCGTTTTTCGCAAACACCGTCATCCGCTGCGACGGATAGGGGTGGTATAGGTAGTCCATGGCCGGTATGCCCCTTTCTTTTGTTAAGTAAATTGAATCAAGTTCTTAACAAACGGAATATTTCCTCTTTCCATCCATTTTAAAAGAAAACGGGCACTATTTCCAGCTTTGTTTGGCGAAATAGGTCTAATATTCCGAAAAAGTTTGCTGCTTCATAGCCGCTACAACTTCAACCCCGTCCGGCTCTTGAAGCGGCGCAGCAAAATATGGCTCTCCACTCTCGTGATGCCTTCTAGGGCGTACAGCTCGTTGTTGATGAATTTTTCCAGGGCGGCAAAGTCTTCGACAAGGACGTGCATATGGAGCGTGCTCGGGCCGGTCATTTGGTAGCAGCTTGCCACGTTCGGATTCTCCGCCAGCTTTTGCGCCACTTCGACCAAATACGCCGGCTCGCAGTCGACCTCGAAAAACGCCGACACTTGTTTGCCGAATTTCTCCGAATTGATGACAACGGTAAACTTTTCAATGACACCGTGTTTGACGAGCTGGTTGACCCGCTCGCGGACGGCAACGCGCGATAAGTTGAGCTTTTTGCCGATGTCGACATAGGACATGCGGCCATCTTCAATTAACATCTCCAGGATTTTGCGGTCAATGTCGTCTAGTTTCACTGCATCGTCACCCGCCTACGTATCCATTTTTCTATCATTATATCGGTTGAAGCGGTGCGTTGGAAACTCTTTCTTTCGGTTGCGCTCCCCCTTGAACGGAAAAAAGGCCCTCTGTTTGTCCTGGCAAACAGAGGGCCTTTTTCTTTGTCAAGCGCTATGTCGGTTAGGCTCTTGCCATGCCGATCGAGGCGTCTGGCGTTTTGTAGGAAGACGCATCATCATGTTGGTCTTGTTGGTCGTCGTTTGGCGCCGTTGTGTTTTCGTCAGCCGGCGTTTGTTCCGTTTCGTTCGCCGGGTTGTCTTGCGTCGGCGCTGTTTCGTCGCTTGGCGTCGCTTTCTTCTCTTCGCTTGCGTTGGCGTTATCCGTTCCGGCGTTGTCTTCGGCTTTGTCGGTCAAAGCGGTCAACGGTTTATCGACGTAGTCGATCGGGTTGACCGGTTTACCGTCTTTGCGAATTTCAAAGTGGACGTGGATGCCCGCTTGTTTGTTAAATTCGCTTTGCCCTGCCTTGCCAAGCACTTCGCCTTGTTTCACCGTATCGCCTGCTTCCACTTTCACGTCAGCGAGCGATTGATAGACGGTCGTGACCCCTTGTTCATGGTTGATTTCCACCACGTAACCTAAAATCGGGTCTTTTTCCGCTTTCGTGACCGTGCCGCTTAATGCAGCCGTAACGTCAAACGTTTTGCCGTCCTGGCGCACAAGGTCGATCCCTTGGTTTGGATGGTACGTATGATCATAAAAGACGAGGGCTGCTTCCTGTTCTTGTTCCGATGCTTTTTCGTCATAGAACGGTGTTTTCACTTGTACTGCGTTCGGATCGAGCACAGGCATCGCGATGTTTTCGACCGCTTCATTGACCGGAATGGCCGGGTTTTCTTGCTCGGCGGTGCCGTTTTTCGCCACGTCGTTTTCGCCCGCGTTCTCCTGTTTGTCCGCCTGGAACCAGAGCGCGCCGGCGACAATCAACGCCGCGCAAGATAGATAAATAGCCGGAAATACCCAACGTTTGCGAAAGAAACGCTTCAGCGACGGTTGTTTTTGTTCCTCTCTCATGTTCATCACCTCAGCAACCATTTTGAACAGAAAGAGGAAAAGATATACACGCCGCAAACAATTTTTTTGCTTATTTTTTGACATTCGGCCTCGTTTTATGCAAAAAAAATCGGAGCGGACGCTCCGTTATTTTTTCACGGTCAACTTATTCAAAAAAGCAGTCGCTGAGGAGATGCGGACGCCGCGGTAATAATGTTTGACAATGTCGGCGTACGTTTTCCCTTCTTGGGCCATAAAGTTGGCACCATACTGGCTCATGCCGACGCCATGACCGTAGCCTTTTGTCGTGATGATGATGTCATCGCCTTTCCGCACCCACGTAAAATCGGTTGACGGCAAGCCGAGCCGTTCACGCACCTCGCGCCCGGTAAACGTCTTGCCGCCAACTTTCACTTCACCGACGCGGCGGCCGGGCGTGCGTGATAAAATGACGCCGACCGAACCGTCGGCGGACAGCGTTACGCCAAGACGCCGTTCAAATTCCGCAACGGTCATCGTTTTTCGCTGATAAAACTTCGGCGATTGTGTATCCCACGGGCTGGCTACGCTCTTTAAATACGGAAACTCGTTTTGCCAATACGCCTCTGAATTTTCAGTATACCCGTTGCTTGTGGAAAAAAAGAGCGCCTCGATCGGTTCATTGTTGTACGTTAAAATTTGTCCGCGCGTATCCAAAACCGCCTTCGTTATTTTTTTCATTTTCCAGTCATAGTCGCTTCCCCATAGCTTCCGCAGTTCGTCATCACTGTAATACACTTGGTGTGTCACCGTATCTGTCACGTTTGCGCCTTCGGGCAGGCGAAACGGCTGGTTGGCAAGCAGCTGTTTGACAATGTACGTTCGGGCTGTCAGCGCTTGTGCCTTTAACGCCTCGAGTTCAAATTCAGCCGGCATTTCCGCCGCTACAACGCCAATGACATATTGTTCGAGAGGAATTCTTTCTACGCGTTGTTCTTTGCTTCGGTAGACCGCCACGTCAACGGACGGCCCTTCGGCTGCCTGCGAACGTTGGAGTTGTTCTTGCTTGTGCAGTTGTTCGGCCAATTTTGCCACCTTCCCGTCGTAAAATGGTAGAACGAGCGCCGCCGGAATGACGAGGATGGCGACAAATAGGCATAGTGCGAGTACGATTACTGGTTTTAGTCGTTTCACCATAGCCGAGCCCCCAATATGCATTTTTCGAGCGCAAGCGGACATCATGAATCAATGCCTGCATGGCTTCGGTTCGTTACTATAGTTATGGGCTCGGACAAGTATATATGACAGTTTTCTTTCACGTTCCCTCCCATCCTTGAACGAGCGGATTTTGCGGTCAAAACGCGGAGGGGTGGCATTGGCCGGTCAAGCGGGGGCTAACGTTGGCCAAGGAAGGGGCGGCCAGGAAATGCAAAAAAACGACCATTCCCTACCAACGGTAGTTCACGGTCGTTTTTCGCCATTATCCGTTCCATTCGATCGCTTGGACTTGGTCAAGTTGTTCCGTTTCTTCGCGGACGCGTTCAATATCGGCGCCAAGCGCCGCCAATTTTTCGTGGAAGCGGACATAGCCGCGGTCAAGATGGCGCAGCTCGGTCACGCGCG
Source organism: Geobacillus sp. BK01 (assembly GCF_052220245.1). Lineage (NCBI taxonomy): Bacteria > Bacillati > Bacillota > Bacilli > Caryophanales > Anoxybacillaceae > Geobacillus > Geobacillus sp. BK01. The sequence goes on along the minus strand of NZ_JBQPTH010000002.1, from coordinate 176,645 downwards.
TGTAGCCGTCCGCTGCGAGGCCGGCCAAAATCAAAGCAGCCGCAGCGCGCAAATCCGTTGCCGCCACCTCGGCGCCTTGCAGCTGGCACGGGCCGTTAATAATGACGGAGCGTCCTTCAATTTTAATATCGGCGTTCATCCGGCGGAATTCTTCCACATGCATGAAGCGGTTTTCAAAGACGGTCTCCGTGATCATGCTGGTGCCTTCCGCTTTTAACAAGAGAGCCATCATTTGCGACTGCATGTCGGTCGGAAATCCAGGGTATGGCATCGTCTTAATATCGGCCGCTTTCAACGTTTCCGGACCGATGACACGCACGCCGTTTTCCTCTTCGATGACCGTCACGCCCATTTCTTCCAGCTTGGCAATAAGTGAGCTTAAATGTTCGGGAACCGCCCCTTGCACGAGGACGTTGCCGCCCGTGATGGCGGCGGCGACCATAAACGTGCCGGCTTCGATGCGGTCCGGGATGACCGTATGCGCCGTACCGACAAGCTCGTCGACCCCTTCAATACGGATCGTGCCCGTGCCGGCGCCCCGCACCTTGGCACCCATCGCATTCAAAAAGTTCGCCAAATCAACGATTTCCGGCTCTTTGGCACAGTTTTCAATCACGGTCATGCCTTCCGCGAGCACGGCTGCCATCATAATATTTTCTGTCGCTCCGACGCTTGGGAAGTCCAAATATACTTTGGCGCCGCGGAGACGGCCGTTCACTTCTGCATCAATAAAGCCGTTGCCGACTTTCACGGAGGCGCCCATTGCTTCAAAGCCTTTTAAGTGTTGATCAATCGGGCGCGAACCAATGGCACAACCGCCCGGCAGCGCAACACGGGCTCGGCCGTTGCGCGCCAACAGCGGTCCCATCACGAGCACGGAAGCGCGCATTTTCCGCACATATTCAAACGGCGCTTCCACCGTCAACGGACCGGTGGCATCGACCATCACGGCATTGCCGGCGATGCGCACATCGGCGCCTAAATAGCGGAGCACTTCGCTGATTGTATATACATCGGAAAGAGCAGGCACATCATGAATCGTACTTGTTCCTTTAGTCGCTAATAAGGTGGCAGCGATGACGGGCAAAACGGCATTTTTTGCACCTTCCACTTTGACGGTGCCGCTCAACCGGTTTCCGCCACGGACGATGATCTTTTCCAAGGTATTCCCCTCCGCGTCCAATTTCTCTATATTAATATTCAATGGTAATGATTGGGGTTCCAACAACGACGCGCGTCTTGCCGCCCAATCTTTCTCTCAAGGCGAGTTGCATGTTCATCTTCTGGTGATTGGCGGCCGGGAGAACGTTCTTCCACTGCCCAGTATATGCAGACAGGGAGACAAATGACTCTTCCCGCAACCACTCGACAGGCGTCGCTTGAAAGTCTCGCAGCAATTGAGAGGCCTGGTTGAACAAACCACCTTTCATATTACCATTGAACTCGCCTTCAATACAAGCATAAAATGTAGGATCGTTCACAAATAGTCCGTTCGTCTTTTCTCGAATGTGTTGTGCTGCTTCTTTCCACCTAGTTTGGCTCCATGTAGGGCCAGTTGCTTCATAGAGGATATACGTTTGCGGCGTCCCATTTGTGACGGTCATCACGAGCTGAATTTGTTCTTGAAAGAAGGGGTGTTCGCGTTTGCCGATCGCTTTTTGCCAATGACTTGTGCGGCTGAACGACCAGCGAAACGAACGATACGTTTGTTTCAGTTCGGCCATTTTTTTGAAAAAGTCCGCATCATTTTGAATATCGTGGGCATACTCTCTTGTGTAAATGACCCAGCGGCCAAGTGAGGCACCGTGTTGCGTTAATGTATGTGCCATTGTTTCCATCGGTACCGACCATTCGTCTCCCCGCGCACCTTCCGTCCGGTACTGCCATGCGGCCAAAAACAGACTTGTGAGCATGAGCGCCATCAGCCATTTGATCTGTTTTTTTCTCATCTTCGTTCCCTTCCTCTCCTTACTTGTTATTGTTGCCACCAGGCAAGGGAACATACGTCAAAAAAATCGACAACAGATGATTTTTGAAATCGTTTTCATGCATAAAAAAAGAGCGAGCGGGCAACGCCGCTCACAAAGGGGGAAGGAGCCCGCGGCCGGGCGTGCGGCGGGCACTAGAAGGCGGTAAGGCGCACCGCTTGTGGAAGTGTGGCGATCGAGCAGATGCAGGGGAGCGGCGAACGGAACAAAAACAGGGCTTGGGCGGAAGATAAGCCGACACGATGCGACAAAAGCGGCTTTGGCGGCTTTGCTTGAGCGGATTCCAACCACCCGCTCCCCTCAATCGCGGAACAAATACGGCAAATCAGTTGACCATGCCCAATAGTCAAGGAAAAAGTTCGCGACCGTTGAGCCGATGGCAATCGTGAGCAAAATGTACAACAGCCGCCCTTGGACGACGCGGTTTGGCTTCAGCAACAGATCAATCCGCACCGCTTGGAGCGTCCACCACGTCACGGCCATAAACGCCAAATGAACGATAATCGCAACCAATGCCTGTTGGCCAATGATTGACATCACCGCTTTCCACCGTTACGCAAAACTTACAAAACTCTACAAGGTTTTCGTAGTCCACGCGTTTATGTTCCAATCGAATCCGTATCTTCTGCATCTGTCTTTCGAGTTTTGCCGTGTTGCGTGTTTTGACGTAACGGATTGCACCACCTTTCTCTTGAATTTTATTCATTTCATACTTTCTTGAGCATTGGCGCTGCAATCGGTGCAAACGCTTCTCCAGCTTTTAACTCCCTTATCCTCTTCTTGGCTTGGTTGGCTCTGTTTGGTCGATCATTTCCATGTCTACGTTGCAGCGTTGACAGATTTGCTCCATTTGCCAATACTGTCATCCTCCATCGCAATCACCCTATACATAAATAATGCCATAAAATTTTATTATTTACGCATAGAGTTGTATAAATCGTTATAAAAATGGTTTAACTGCTAACACCCTCTCTCGAAAAAAGGTCCACCGCCTCATTTTCTCTCATTGTTGCCCTCGATAAAGGAATTCCGTACCCCCTGTTTAACAAAAAAGAGGAGAGGCGTTCCTCTCCCCTTATTGTACCGTTACGGCAAAAAATCACCAAAATGCCCGAATTGGGCGAGCACATCGTACGCAAGCCCCGGCGCCCAACCGACCGCCAGCGTTCCGAGCGCGCAAAGGACCACAGCGGTCGACAATCCCGCCGGCAAGCGGCGCAATGGCGCGAGAGAAGCCGGGCGGAAAAAGAGCTGAACGAGCAAGTTGAAATAGTACACGTACGAGATGACGGTCGTGATCGCCATCACCGCAGCCAGCACGTAATGGCCCGGTTCGGTCACGACAAGGCCGATGAACAAATAGAGCTTGGCGATGAATCCGGCCGTCCCCGGAATGCCGGCGAGCGAGAGCAAAAACAAGCCGAGTGCCGCTGCCAAGAGCGGACGGTGCCGGTATAAACCGGCGAGCCCGGCCAAATCATCAGAGCCGGTTTCGTTGACGATATGCGCCACGATGGCAAACGCTCCAATGTTCATAAACACATAGGCGAGCAAGTAAATCCAAAGCGAATCGATCATCGTCCATGACATCGCGGCAAACCCGGCGAGCAAGTAGCCGGCATGGGCGATGCTCGAGTAGGCGAGGAGCCGCTTTAAGCTCCGCTGCCGAAGCGCCACGACGTTGCCGATGATCATCGTCAGTCCGGCCAGCACGGCGATGACGGGCTGCATCGACAGCAAGAGTGATGACGGGTCCCGTCCTTCTGCCGGCGCGGCGGCAAACATCGTCACAAACAGGCGGAGAAGGAGAACGAAGCCGGCTGTTTTCGATACGACGCTGAAAAACGCCGTCGCCGGAACGGGCGCCCCTTCGTACACGTCCGGCGCCCACATATGGAACGGGACGGTCGCCAGCTTAAACGAAACGCCAATCAACAACAGAAGGAAGGCCAAAGCGAGCATGTACGTCTCGTTCGTCTCCTGCAGCCGGCGCGCCATATCGCCGAGATTCGTCGTTCCGGTCAAACCGAATACATAGCTCATGCCAAACAGCATGATGGCGGTGGCGATGCCGCCGTTAATCACATATTTGAGCGCCGCCTCGTTCGACGCCGTTGCCGTTTTGCGCAAGCCGGCCAAAATGTAGGACGAGACCGTAAGCAGCTCGATGCTGACAAACAGCGTCAACAAATCGCCGCTTGAAGCCACCATCATCGCCCCAAGCAAAGCAAACAGCATCATGTAGACAAATTCACCACGATAGCGGCCGCCCTCTTTCGGCTCCCACTCGGCGACAAGGAGAAGAGCGAGCGCCCCGCCGGCTAGCAAGATGAGCTTGAACGCTTTCGCAAAGCCATCAAGCCGGAACGTATCGTGCAAAATTGAAACCGGCTCGGCCGGAATCATTGCCGCCGTCACCGCCAATGCGACCACAGCTGCCGCCGCTGCGCCCCAGGCGAGCGGGCGGCGGCTTCGCTCCTTCGGCATGGCCAAGTCAATCAATAACAGCACGACCGCCGCCGTGAGAACGATCCATTCGGGTGTCATCATGCTCCAATTTGCTTGCCACACATCGTTCATGTCGATCAACCCCCTAACCCGTTCATCATCGTCTCCAGCACGGCGGCAAGCGGCCCGGCCAATAACTGCGGATACACGCCGACCGCCACGATCAAGACGACGAGGACGAACGCCGGCACGGCTTCTTTCGCTTGTAAATCGATTGCATCCCCTCGCGGCTCACCCAAACCCGCCGCAGACTCTTGCGACCCGTGCAGGCCCAACGCCGATTCATATCGTTCGCGGGCGCGGCCAAACGTGATGTCAAGAATGGCCCGCAGCGAATAAACGGCGGCGAAAATCAACCCGAGTGCCCCGGCCGCCGCCAGCGCCGGCTTCGTTGCAAACAGTCCGAGAAAAGCAGTGAATTCGCCGACAAATCCGGCAAGCCCCGGCAGTCCAAGCAGGGCGAGCGCCGCGGTTAGCAAATACCCGGAAAAAAGCGGCATCGCTTTCGCCAGCCCGCCAAGCCGGTTGATGTCGGTCGTTCCGATCCGGTTGGCGAGAACGCCGACGAGCAAAAACGACAAGGCGGCAATCAGCCCGTGGGCGACCGACTGAAACACTGCTCCTTGAATGCCGGCCTCATTGAGCGCGCCAAGACCGACGAGCACGACCCCCATATGCGATACGCTCGAATAGGCGAGCACATGTTTCAGCTCGCGCTGCCGGAGCGCCAACAGCGCTCCGTATAGCACATTGACGACCCCCAACACCGCAATGGCGCCGGCAAACGTGCGAAACTCACCCGGAAACAGGCCGATCCCGAAGCGGATCATCCCGTATGCCGCAATTTTCAGCAACACTCCGGCGTGGAGCATAACGACCGGCGGCGGCGCTTCGACGTGAACGCGGATGAGCCAGCGATGAAGCGGAACAGCCGGCAGCTTGACGGCAAACGCCAACAGCAACCCGCCAAGCAGCCAATGACGCGCTTCTGCCGTCAACGGGGCGATCAGCTGCCCTTGGGCGACCGGATTATGTAACATTTCATGAAGGAGCGCGAAATTTGCTGTTCCGGTGCGGGCGACAAGCACGGCAATGACAATCAGCAACAGCGCCGAGCCGAGCCCATTGTACAGCAAGTAGCCGTATGCCGCCCGTTCGCGCTCAAACCCGCCCCATTTGCCGACGAGCAAAAACATGGCAACCAGCGTCACTTCGAGGAAGAGGAAAAACCAGATGAAGTTGGCGGCGGCAAACACGCCAAGCATGCCAATTTCAAGCGCGAGCAGCCACATAAAATATCCTTTTTTCTCCGTTTTGATCAGCACGGACGCGACAGCGGCCAATGTCCCCAACACAGCAGTCAGGACGATAAACACAAGCGACAGCCCGTCAATGCCAAGCTCATAACGGATCACATACGCCGCGTCTGTTAAAAACGGAAGGTTGGCGAGCCGCACCCAATCGCGCGCCTCATCGAGCTGCTCAAGAGGAAAGCCGCGCCATGACTGGATGAACGCAAACAGTGCCAACAATAACGGCGGTACGGTGGCGGCGGTGCCAAGCCATTGAATCGTTTTCGTATCCGTCCGGCGGACAAACGCCAGCAAAAGGATGCCTAACAGCGGTGAAAAAACGAGCAGCGACAAAAAGATCATAGCCAGTTCCCCCCTGTCAACGCGAAGATGACGACCAAAATGGCCAGTCCGGCCACCGTCACCGCCCCATATGTCTGCGCTTGCCCGTTTTGTCCACGCGAGCCGGCGGACGCAGCCGTGCCGACGATGCCGGCAGCCAGCCGGGCGAGCCCTTCGACAAGGAAGCGGTCGACATACGCCAACAGGCGGCTAAGGAATGACACAAACGCTACAACCGTCCACCGGTAGAGGTCGTCAATGTAATAGTGGTGGCGCAGCAATTCGTACACGTGCGGCGTGCGCGCGGACAACCAGTCGCGCGGCACGGTCCGCTTTCCGTACATGAGCCAGGCAAGGAGAATCCCGGCAAGCGACACAGTTGTCGCCACAACGGCGAGCCACCCCGGCGCCGCTTCATGATGGTAAGTCCCATCGGTCAGCCACTCACCGAGGAACGAGCCAAACCACGGCGTTTGAATGTACCCGGAAGCGATCGACAACACGCCGAGCACCACCATCGGCCCGACCATGGACGCCGGCGCTTCATGCGCCTCGCCTTGGTGACGCGCCGGTCCCGCAAAGACGAGGAAAAAGAGCCGGAACATATAAAACGACGTCAGCAGCGCCGCGGCAACCGCGAGCCAAAAGAGCTCGACCGGCCCGTTCGCCCAAGCCGCCGCTAAAATTTCGTCCTTGCTGAAAAAGCCGGCAAACAGCGGAACGCCGCTGATCGATAGCGCCCCGACCAAAAAGAGCGGCGCGGTCCACGGCAGCCGCCGCCAAAGCCCGCCCATCTCTTCAATGTTTTGCGTATGAACGGCGTGAATGACGCTGCCGGCGGCCAAAAAGAGCAACGCTTTGAAAAAGGCGTGCGTCGTTAAATGGAAGATGGCGGCGACATAACTGCCGGATCCGAGCGCAAGCATCATATAGCCGAGCTGGCTGACCGTCGAATAGGCAAGAACCCGTTTAATGTCCGTCTGCACCAAGCCGATCGTCGCGGCGAAAATCGCCGTCACCCCGCCGATCACAGCCACGGTCATCATGGCCGCTTCGCTTGCCTCAAAGAGCGGGAACAACGCGGCGACGAGGTACACCCCAGCCGCCACCATTGTCGCGGCATGGATGAGCGCCGACACCGGCGTCGGTCCTTCCATCGCATCCGGGAGCCACGTATGGAGCGGAAACTGCCCGGACTTGCCGATGGCGCCAATAAAAATGAGAATAGCCGTCAGGGTCGTCATGTCCGGCGACAGTGTGCCGTCGCCGACGGCGCGGAAAATGTCGTCGTAATCAAAGCTTTTCGTCTGCCAAAACAAGAGCATTATGCCGATGAAAAAGCCGACATCGCCGATACGCGTCATAATGAACGCCTTTTTCGCTGCTGCTTTTGCTTCTTCTTTATAGAAGTAAAAACCGATCAGCAAAAACGAACCGAGCCCGACGAGCTCCCAGAAGATGTACGCCTGCAGCAAGTTCGGCGACAGCACAAGCCCGAGCATCGCAAACGTAAACAGCCCTAAGTACGCATAAAAAGTCGAAAACCGTTCGTCCCCCGCCATATACCCTTGCGAGTAAATATGGACGAGCCAGCTGACAAACGCGACGACCGCGAGCATCCATGCGTTTAACGCTGTAACAGAAACCCCGGCTGTGAGCGTCACGTCGCCGATGGTCATCCATGTCCAGTTCACTTCATGCGTTGCCCCGCCAAGGCGGCCAACGAGCACAGCGATGGCCGCCAGCAGCGACAGAAACGTGGCAGCGATGCCGACGTAGGCGCTCGCTTTCCCCCATTTCCGCCCGAACAACAGCAACAACAAAAACGAACAAAGCGGGAACAGCGGCACAACCCAAGCTAGGTTCATCATCTTTCCCCATCCCCTTTTCTAATGTTTCAATGAATTGGCTTCATCGACTTGAACCGTTTTACGGTTGCGGTAAAAGGCGATGAGCGCCGCCAAGCCGACAGCCACCTCCGCCGCCGCTATGGCGATCGCAAACAACGCGAACACGTGCCCGTGAACGCCGGGATGGGGGCCGTATTTGGCAAACGCGACGAAGTTGATGTTGACCGCATTTAACATAAGCTCGATGCAAATGAGGACGATGACCGTATTTCGTTTCGTCAGCGCTCCGTACAGCCCAATGCAAAATAAGATAAGCGCCAACGCCAAATAAGCCGATAATGTCATTCGTCTTCCGCCTCCTTGCCGTCTTTTCTCGCCAGCACGATCGCCCCGATCAAGGCGACAAGCAAAATGACGGACACGATTTCAAACGGAATCGTATAATACGAATACAGCCATTTGCCGATCTCCCTCGCGTTATCAGCCGCGAGCGCGCTGCCGTCAGCCCCAAAATCAAGACGGCGGATGCCAAAGTAAACAGCAAGGCCAAAGGCGAGGACAGAGACGGCAACGACCGCTTTATGCCAGATGCCAACCGCCGTTTGGCGCTCCGCGTCATCGCCATGATGACGGGTCAACATGATGGCAAACAGCATAATGATGGTGATAGCCCCGGAATAAATGAGCACTTGCACGACGGCGACGAACTCGGCGGAGAGCAAGACATACAGCCCGGCGATGCCCAAAAACGTCATGACGAGGGCGATGACCATATGGACGACGTTCGTCAATTGGAGCATCGTCACCCCGCCGGCAATGGCTGCAAGGGCGAGCAGGAAAAAAGCAATGTCGGTTCCGCTCACGGCTTATTCTCCCTTCTGACGTTCGTGTCGTTTTCATCAAGCCAGGTCAAATCTTTATACAGGGCGTCGCGGCTATATTCAGCGAGTTCGAAGTTGTTCGTCATGACGATCGCTTCCGTCGGGCATACTTCCGTGCACAAATCGCATAAAATGCAAATTTCAAAGTTAATGTTGTACGTGTCAATCACTTTCCCTTTTTTCGTCGGATCGGGATGTTTTTTCCCCGTCAGCTGAATGCATTCGGTCGGACAAATGTTCATGCACTGGTTGCAGACGATGCACTTTTCCGGATAAAACTTTTGGATGCCGCGAAACCGATCCGGGAGCGGGAGCGGCTCGTGCGGGTAATCGTATGTCACCTTTTCGCGCGTCAACTCTTTTAACGTATACGCTAATCCTTTCACTAACCCGATCATCCGTCTACCCCTCTCGTGGGAAAAATAACGTTCCGGTACGGCCACGGGCTCCGAACACCACGGAGCCGTGCCTATGGGCGGCGGGTCGCCTCCCCAGCAAGGCGGGACCCCGTTCGTTTAGAAGAACAACGATTTTATAACGGCCGTCAACACGATATTGACGAGCGAAAGCGGGAGCAACACTTTCCAGGCAAACTCCATCAGCTGGTCGGCGCGCACGCGCGGGAACGTCGCGCGGAACCAAATCAAGACAAAGATGACCGCACAAAACTTCAGCGCAAACCAAACCGCTCCAGGAATCCAGCCGAGAAATGCGACCGGATGCCAGCCGCCAAGAAACAAAATCGTGATCAGCGCCGCCATGGCAAACATGTACACATACTCAGCAAGCATGAAAAACGCCCAGCGGAATCCGGAATATTCGACGTGAAAGCCGGCGACGAGCTCAGATTCTGCCTCCGGCAAGTCAAACGGCACCCGGTTCAATTCGGCTACCGCTGCAATAAAGAAAATCAAAAAGGCGAGCGGTTGGGCGAAAATGAACCATACGTCGTCCTGCGCTTCGACGATGTCCACTAAGTTCATGCTTCCGGCCAACAGCACGACACCAAGCGCCGACATGACGAGCGGAATCTCATACGAAATCATTTGCGCCGCCGCGCGCATGCCGCCAAGCAGGGCGTATTTGTTGTTTGACGCCCAGCCGCCGGCGACAACCCCGACTGTGGTCAAACCGGAAACGGCAATATAATACAAAAGGCCGACGCCGATATCGGCAAACCGGAACGACTCGGTAAACGGCAGCACCGCCAACACCATAAACGACGGCGTAAAGGCGATGATCGGCGCCAACATGTACAGCGGACGATCAGCCGCTTTCGGAATCGTATCTTCCTTTAGCAGCAGCTTTAATACGTCAGCGACGGTTTGCAAAAGCCCCAGGCGGCCGCCGACTTGGTTCGGGCCGATGCGCCCTTGCATAAATCCCATCACTTTCCGTTCGGCCAAAATGCCGTACGTAACGAACCCGAGCACTGTCGCCAACAAAAGCGCTCCAAGTCCGAAAAAGACGGCGGCGTTCGTCCAGCTTGGCGCCGATTCGAGCCATTGCTCCATCATCCATCGACCTCCCCGAGCACAATGTCAATCGATCCGAGAATGGCGATGACATTGGCCAAGTTTTCCCCTTTGAGCAGCTTCGGGAGTATTTGCAAATTGTAAAACGACGGGCGCCGGAACTTGAGGCGGTACGGCTCTTTTTTTCCGTCGCTCGCAATATAGCAGCCGATCTCGCCGCGCGGCGCCTCGATGCGGACAAACGTCTCACCCGGCGGCGCCTTAATAATGCGCGGCACTTTCCCGATGATCGGCCCGTCAGCCGGAAACTGCTCGCACGCTTGCTCGATGATGCGGAGCGACTGTTCCATTTCCGCCATCCGGCATTCATAGCGGGCGAGGCAATCGCCGCCTTCTCGCACCGGCACGTCGAACTCGAAGCGGTCATAGATCGAGTACGGCTCATCTTTGCGCAAATCCCATTTGACGCCGGTCGACCGCAAGTTGACGCCGCTCAGCGAATAGCTGATCGCTTCTTCTTTCGTATACCGCCCGACGCCTGTCACGCGTTCGCGGAAAATTTCGTTGCCGGTGACAAGGTCGTGGTAGCCGGCCAATTTTTCGCGCATGTACGGGACGAACTGCTTCACTTTGTCGATCCAGCCGTCCGGCGCGTCCCATTTGACGCCGCCGATGCGCATATAGTTGAACGTCAGCCGCGCCCCGGACAGCTCATTTAATAGATTAATAATCATTTCGCGCTCGCGGAACGCGTACAAAAACGGGCTCGTCGCGCCAAGGTCAAGCAAATACGTCCCCCACCAGACGAGGTGGCTGGCGACCCGCCCGAGCTCCATGGCAAGAACGCGCAAATACTCGGCCCGCTCCGGCACTTCAATGCCCATCATCGTTTCGACCGCATGGCAAAGCACATAGTTGTTCGTCATCGCCGACAAATAGTCCATCCGGTCGGTGTACGGGATGATTTGCGTATATTGGAGCCCTTCGGCGATTTTTTCCGTCCCCCGGTGCAAGTAACCGATGACCGGCGTCGCTTCTTGGATGATTTCACCATCAATTTTTAAAATGAGGCGGAACACCCCGTGCGTGCTCGGGTGTTGGGGGCCGACGTTTAAAATCATTTCTTCTGTGCGCAGCATCGTTCACACCTCCGCATCATACGGCTCGTAATCTTTGCGCAGCGGATGCCCGACCCATTGCTCCCCGAGGAAGATGCGGATTAAGTTCGGGTGGCCGCGGAATCGGATGCCAAGCAAGTCGTACGCTTCGCATTCCGGCCAGTTCGCCCCGGGCCAAAGCGGGACGAGCGAATCGATTTCCGGGTTGTCGCGCTCGATTTTCACTTTGAGCGCTACTGGCTGTCGATTCGGGTACGAGTACAAGTGGACATACACTTCCATATGCGTTTGAAAATCGGTGCCGTGCAGCTCGGACAAATAGTCAAACCGAAGCTGTTCATTGTATTTTAAAAACTCGGCCACTTTGTAGTACGATTCCTTGTTAACAACAAGGGTCGGTACGTCTTTGGCCAGCCTGTTGACATATGCGTCTTCCAGCACGTCCGGCCCGAGATGTTCCTGAATGACGCGGACATATTTTTGAAGCAGCGGATCGTTCGGCGACGGGGAAGACGGTTTCTCCGCTCCGTCCCCCGCTTTAGCGGCTCCGGCCTTCGCGCGGGCGGCGGCCGCTGCTTTTGCTTTTGCCGCCGCGGCGGCCGCTTTCGCCTTCGCGGCGGCCGCCGCTTTTTGTTTCGCCAGCTCATCGTCGCTTCCCGCCGCTTCAGCGGCCTTTTGTTTGGCCAGTGCCGCCGCCTTGGCTTTCGCTGCCGCTGCCGCCTTTTTCTTCGCCGCCTCAAGGTCGTCGCCTGTCGCACCCGACGCTGACGCCTCACGCTGACGGCGCAGTTCGGCTGCTTTCGCCCGCGCTTCTTCCGCCGCTTTCTTCTTCGCCGCCTCAAGGTCGTCGCCTGTCGCACCCGACGCCGATGCCTCACGCTGTCGCCGCAGCTCGGCTGCCTTCGCCCGCGCTTCTTCCGCCGCTTTCTTCTTCGCCGCCTCAAGGTCGTCGCCTGTCGCACCCGACGCTGACGCCTCGCGCTGACGGCGCAGTTCGGCTGCCTTCGCCCGCGCTTCTTCCGCCGCTTTCTTCTTCGCCGCCTCAAGGTCGTCGCCTGTCGCACCCGACGCTGACGCCTCGCGCTGACGGCGCAGTTCGGCTGCCTTCGCTCGCGCTTCTTCCGCGGCCCGTTTTTTCGCTGCTGCGAGATCTTCAGCTGATGCTGGTTGCGCCACATCCGACTCTTTGTTTGCCGGGCTGGCAGACGAATCCGAAGGTGTTTTCACACCGTCGGCGGGAGGACTGTCGGCCGACTTGGCCTGTTCGGCCGCCTGCTTGGCGGCCAGCCGTTCGCGCGCCAGCTGCTTCGCCCGCTCGGCCGCTTCTCTTTTTCGCTGGGCCAAATCTTTTTCCTCATCCATCGGTTACAACACCTTCTTCCCCGTTTTGGCTTCCAAGCGGATTTTTTCTTTTAGTTTATGAATGCCGTAAATAAGCGCCGCCGGGTTTGGTGGACAGCCGGGTATGTACACGTCGACCGGGACGATTTGGTCAACCCCTTTAACGACGCTGTACGATTTCACATACGGTCCGCCGGCTGTCGCGCATGATCCCATGGCGATCACCCATTTCGGCTCCGGCATTTGATCGTACAACCGGCGCAAAAGCGGCGCCATTTTTTTCGTCACCGTTCCGGAGACGATCATAACGTCTGATTGCCGTGGTGAGGCGCGGAAAAACGAGCCGAACCGATCAAGGTCGTAATGAGCGCCGCCGACCGCCATCATTTCAATCGCGCAACAGGCGAGACCGAACGTCAGCGGCCAGAGCGAATTGCTTCGCGCCCACCCTTTTAACTGTTCCAACGTCGTAAAAAACACGTTGCGCTTTACTTCTTCCATTTCGTCAAACGTCATGCCATCCCATTTTACATCCATCGTAACACCTTCTTTTTCCAGGCATAAATGAGGCCAATGGCAAGCAAAACGATGAAAATGATCATTTCCACTAAAGCAAACAAGCCGAGTTGGTCGTAAACGACCGCCCACGGGTATAAAAACACTGTCTCGACGTCAAAAATAACAAATAGCAAGGCAAACAAGTAATAACGGACTTGGAATTGGATGCGCGAGTCATGAAATGGGATGTTACCGCTTTCATAAGTCGTAGCCTTCTCCTCGTCCGGCACGTGCGGCCGCAACAAGCGTCCGGCCGTAAGCGCCCCGATTGGCAGCAGCACCCCAAGGCAAAGAAAGACAAAGACAATCAAATAACTGTTGGCATAAATGTTGCTCAATAAGCCCGCCCCCTTCCCGGTTTACTACATACGTATGTTGTTAATATTGAAATTTTTAAACAATTTCTTCGAATCTATTATAACATTTATATCCAGACGTGTCAGCAAAACTTCAGATTATCCCTGTCAACACGATGGCAAAGCGCCGATGCCGATCGCACAAAGACAAATAGGATCGTCCGCTTCAAGGGAGCAAAACGGATGAAGACAATGGGAGGGGGAAACGAGACGGGAAAACGACGTGTCTATCTCCGTTGGCAGGCGCCACTGGACAGGCGGGAAAGTCATCGCCCTATGGCCTTCATCCTTCGCTTTCGACTAGCCAAACAGCAAAAAAAGCAGAGGGGCATTCGCTCCTCTGCTTATCTCATTTCAGAAACATTCAAGCGATTCAAGGCGCGTTTTAGCGCCAGTTCGGCCCGCCTGAAGTCAATATCATCCTGTTGGCTTTGCAAGCGGCGTTCCGCCCGCTCTTTTGCCGCTTTGGCGCGAAGGACATCAATGTCTTCCGCCCGCTCAGCAGCTTGGGCCAAAATGGTCACGTTGTCCGGGCGGACTTCGATAAAGCCGCCGCTAACCGCAACATAGTCCGTTTTGCCGTCCTTCTTCAGACGGGCCGCGCTGATCTCGAGCGGGGCGACAAGCGGAATGTGCCCCGGCAAAATGCCGAGCTCCCCGCTTTTCGCCTTCACGCTCACCATTTCGACATCGCCTTCGTACACCGGGCCATCAGGAGTGACGACGCTCACATGGATCGTTTTCATTGTCCAATCCCCCTATCCCGGGTCACACTTCGACGCCCATGGCTTTCGCTTTTTCAACCACTTCTTCAATGCGGCCGACTAAGCGGAACGCATCTTCCGGAAGGTGGTCGTATTTGCCCTCCAAAATTTCTTTAAAGCCGCGCACCGTTTCCTTCACCGGCACGTACGAACCCGGTTGGCCCGTGAACTGTTCCGCCACGTGGAAGTTTTGCGATAAGAAAAATTGAATGCGGCGGGCGCGGTGGACGACGAGCTTGTCTTCATCGGACAGTTCGTCCATCCCTAAGATGGCGATAATGTCTTGCAGCTCTTTATAGCGCTGCAATGTTTGCTGTACGCGGCGGGCAACTTGGTAATGCTCTTCACCGACAATTTCCGGCGCCAGCGCGCGCGATGTCGAAGCAAGCGGGTCAACGGCCGGATAAATCCCCATCTCGGCGAGCTTCCGCTCCAAGTTTGTCGTCGCATCCAAGTGCGAGAACGTCGTCGCCGGAGCCGGGTCTGTATAGTCGTCGGCCGGAACGTAAATCGCCTGGATTGAGGTGATCGAGCCTGTTGCTGTTGACGTGATCCGCTCTTGCAGCTGGCCCATCTCCGTCGCCAATGTCGGCTGATAACCAACGGCCGACGGCATGCGGCCTAACAACGCCGATACTTCGGAGCCGGCCTGTGTGAAACGGAAAATGTTATCGATAAAGAGCAATACGTCTTGCCCTTGCTCATCGCGGAAATATTCAGCCATCGTCAAGCCGGTCAACGCAACGCGCATCCGCGCGCCCGGCGGCTCGTTCATTTGTCCGAACACCATGGCCGTTTTGCTAATAACGCCGGAATCTTTCATTTCATGGTACAAGTCGTTCCCTTCACGCGTCCGTTCACCGACACCAGCGAAAACGGAAATCCCGCCGTGCTCTTGGGCGATGTTATGGATCAGCTCTTGGATCAAGACCGTTTTCCCTACGCCGGCACCGCCGAACAAGCCGATCTTACCACCTTTGATATACGGGGCGAGCAAGTCGACGACTTTAATCCCGGTTTCCAAAATTTCGACTTCCGTCGCCAGTTCATCGAATTTTGGCGCCGGACGGTGAATCGGGTCACGACGGGCTTCAGCCGGGATCTCGTCCTGCAAATCGATCGGCTCGCCCAAGACGTTAAACACGCGGCCAAGCGTGACATCGCCAACCGGTACCGAAATCGGCGCCCCGGTATCGACGACTTCCATGCCGCGGATCAAGCCGTCGGTCGATGCCATCGCGATCGTCCGTACTGTATCATCGCCAAGATGCAAGGCGACTTCCAATGTCAAGTCGATATCGACTTCGTTTTCGTTGCGCGCTTGATGTTGAATTTTCAGGGCGTTGTAGATGGCCGGCAAGTGGCCGTTTTCGAACTTGACGTCTACAACCGGACCCATGACTTGAATAACGCGTCCTCTTGTCATCGTTTTCCCTCCTAACTTGCTAGTCCGCTATTGCAAGGCGTTTGCCCCGGCGACAATTTCCGTAATTTCTTGCGTGATCGAAGCTTGGCGAGCGCGGTTGTAGGAAAGCGTCAACGTGCGAATGAGTTCATGCGCGTTGTCGGTCGCGTTCTTCATCGCTGTCATCCGGGCGGCGTGTTCGCTCGCTTTCGCATCGAGCAACGCGCCGTAAATAAGGCTCTCCGCGTACTGCGGCAACAAGACGTCCAAAATTTCCTCTTGCGACGGTTCAAATTCGTACACCGTGCGCTGCTGATTGTCAGCCAAATCGGTGAGCGGGAGCAGCTTCCGTTCTGTCACATCTTGTTGGATGGCGCTCACGTAATGGTTATAGTACATATATAGTTCATCAAACGTGCCATCGGCGAACAACCCGACCGTTTTGTTAGCAATCTCCTTAATATCGGCAAACGACGGCTGATCCGGCAAGCGGGTAATATCGAGAATAACCGGCATGTTCCGTTTGCGGAAAAAGTTTAACCCGACGCGGCCAATGACGATGATGGCGTACTCGTCCGGGGAGGTATGGCGCGCCTGAATCGTTTGGTAGACGGTGCGCAGCACGTTGCTGTTGTACGCCCCGGCTAAACCGCGGTCCGATGTGATGACTAAATATCCTGTCTTTTTCACCGGACGCGAGATGAGCATCGGATGGGAGACACCGCCGGCGCCAAGCGAGACGTTGGCCACGACTTCCTGCATTTTTTCCATGTATGGGACGAACGATTTCGCGTTTTGCTCCGCGCGGTTTAATTTCGACGTCGAGACCATTTCCATCGCTTTCGTGATTTGGCTCGTTTTTCTCGTCGAATTGATGCGCGTTTTAATGTCGCGTAACGATGCCAAAGGTTTCACCACCTTTTTGTTGCACGAGATCTAACAGGTGCGGGGGCCGAAACGCCCCCGTCAGCCTTATTGGGAAACGACAAACGTTTTCTTGAACGCTTCGATCGCTTTATTGAAATCTTCCTCATTCGGAAGGTCTTTCGTCGTCCGGATATGCTCAAGCAAGTGCTGCCCGTTTTGGTCGAGCCACAAGAAAAGTTCTTTTTCGAAACGGCGCACATCTTCAACCGGGATGTCATCCAAAAAGCCGCGCGTCAGAGCATAAATGATGGCGACTTGCTTTTCAACCGGAATCGGCTGATGCAAATCTTGCTTCAGCACTTCAACCGTGCGCGCCCCGCGTGCGAGTTTCGCCTGCGTCGCTTTATCGAGGTCGGAACCGAATTGGGCGAACGCTTCTAATTCGCGGTATGCGGCCAAGTCCAAACGGAGCGTCCCCGATACTTTTTTCATCGCTTTAATTTGCGCGGCGCCACCGACGCGCGAGACGGACAACCCTGCGTTGATCGCCGGGCGGACGCCGGAGAAGAACAGGTCGGATTGCAAGAAAATTTGCCCGTCTGTGATCGAGATGACGTTCGTCGGAATGTAAGCGGAGATGTCGCCCGCTTGCGTTTCGACGAACGGAAGCGCGGTCAACGAGCCGGCGCCTTTGGCATCGCTCAATTTCGCCGCGCGCTCGAGCAGGCGGGAGTGCAAGTAGAAGACATCCCCCGGATACGCTTCACGGCCTGGCGGACGGCGAAGCAAAAGCGACAGCTCGCGGTACGCAGCGGCTTGTTTCGACAAGTCGTCGTAAACCACCAATACGTGTTGGCCTTTATACATGAAATATTCGCCCATCGATACGCCCGCATACGGCGCCAGGAACAAGAGCGGAGCCGGTTGCGACGCCGAAGCAGTGACGACGATCGTATAGTCGAGCGCGCCATGTTTGCGGAGCGTTTCGACAACCGTACGAACGGTCGATTCTTTTTGACCGATGGCCACATAAATACAAATCATATTTTGGTCTTTTTGGTTGAGAATCGTGTCAATGGCGACTGACGTCTTCCCTGTTTGCCGGTCACCGATGATGAGCTCACGCTGACCGCGGCCGATCGGCACGAGCGCGTCGATCGCTTTAATCCCTGTTTGCAACGGCTCATGCACCGATTTCCGATCCATAACACCCGGCGCCGGGCTTTCGATCGGGCGCGTTTCCGTCGTTTCAACCGGGCCCAATCCGTCAACCGGCTGACCGAGCGGGTTGACGACACGGCCGATGAGCGCTTCCCCTACCGGCACTTCCATAATCCGGCCCGTGCGGCGCACTTCATCGCCTTCTTTAATGCCGGTATACGGACCTAAAATAACGATCCCGACGTTGTTTTCTTCCAAGTTCAGCGCCATGCCCATCACGCCGTTAGCAAATTCGACAAGCTCGCCGGACATGACGTTATCAAGCCCGTGAACGCGGGCGATCCCGTCACCGATTTGGATGACGGTGCCAACATCGCTCACTTGAATTTGCGATTCGTAGTTTTCAATCTGCTGCTTAATGAGCGCGCTAATTTCTTCCGCTCGAATGCTCATGCCTTTCACCCCTGTCTCCAAATGTTAACCAATGAGCTGCCGCTGAATCCGTTCCAGCTGCCCGCTGACGCTGCCGTCATAAATGCGGTTGCCGATGCGCAGCTTCACGCCGCCAATCAATTCCGGGTCGACGATATTTTCAATGCGGAGCGTCTCTTTGCCAACTTTTTTGGCAAATACGTCAGAAAGCGCCTGCAGTTCCTCATCCGTCAACGGCCGGGCCGAATACGCCGTCGCCTCAACGATGCCGCGCGCATCGTTGGCAAGGGCGACAAACTGATCTGCCAGTTCAGGCACAAGGCCGAAGCGATGGCGCTCAAGAAGAAGCAAAAGCGTGTTTTGCACCGGGGTGGAAACGCCGGCAAACACTTCACGAACGAGCGCTTTTTTCTTGTCCAAGGAAAGTTTCGGGTTGGAAAGAATCGATAAAAACTCGCCGTTTTCCACCAACGCTTGGCGCACGGCGCGGATATCTTCTTCGATTCGGTCTAGCTGCTGTTGTTCAAGCGCGATTTGAAACAGAGCGGACGCATACCGCTTAGCGATCACTTCTTGGCTCATCGCGCTCCTCCTACCTCTTGAACGTCCTTAATGTATGCTTGGATCAGCTTGCGCTGGTCTTGTTCGGTCAATTCTTTTTCAATCACTTTCGAGGCGATGAAGACAGACAACGAAGCCACTTGTTCGCGGAGCGCGGCCATCGCCTGTTCTTTTTCACGCTCGATTTCTTGTTTCGCCGCTTCTTTTACTCGTTCCGCTTCCGCACGGGCCGAGGCGACGATTTGTTCTTTTTGCTCTTCGGCAAGCTTGCGCGCATTTTCAATGAGCGTTTGCGCTTCTTGGCGCGATTGCTTCATCAGTTCACGCTGCTCTGCCAACAGTTTTTCCGCTTCTTGGCGGTGTTTTTCCGCTTGGTCGATTTCGTTTGCGATATGCTCCTCGCGCTGTTTCATGACGCTCATAAGCGGTCCCCAAGCAAATTTGCGGAGCAAGATCATCAACAGAATGAAAGCGACAAGCTGAAAAATGATGTCTCCACTGTTGACCGCCCCTGCCGTTGCGCCGAGCGCCCATGTTTGTACTGGTGCCAACATGCTTCGTTCACTCCTTTCGGTCGTTGTCTCTTACTGAACATTCCGTTTGCTCCTTGCGCCGTTATGCGAGCACATATACATAAAGCAATGGCGAAGGTTTCTACCAAATGGTCTTCGCCATCATGATTTTGATCTTTCCTTGTTGTGGAAGGCGCTTGTTAACATTCCGTTAACAAGCGCTCCTCAATCCGTTATTGTCCTTGCACCATAAACGCGATAACAACCGCGATGATCGGAATCGCCTCAACAAGCGCAACCCCGATAAACATCGTCGTTTGCAACATGCCGCGAGCTTCCGGTTGGCGTGCAATTCCTTCAACTGTACGAGAAACAATTAAACCGTTACCGATACCTGCGCCGAGTGCGGCAAGACCAATAGCGATTGCTGCAGCTAATACACCCATCTGTAAAATCCTCCTTATAATTTAGAAAATTAGTATATTAAGAAATATTAAACATTAATGGTCATGGCTGACTTTATGCGCCATATAAACCATTGTCAACATTGTAAAAATAAAAGCTTGAATAGCCCCGACGAAAATACTGAATGCCTGCCATACCATCGTCGGAATGATCGCGGCGATCGTTCCGCCAACACCTGTAGCCAAGCCGCCGACAAGCAATGCAAGCAAAATTTCGCCGGCAAAAATGTTCCCATAAAGACGGAGACCAAGCGTCAATGTGTTGGCAAACTCTTCAATAATTTTCAGAGGAAACATAAACCACATTGGGCTTGTAAATCCTTTTAAATACTCAGACACGCCGCGCAACTTAATGCCATAATAGTGGGAAAGAGCTACAACCATCATGGCCAATGCCAGTGTAATAGCCGGATCAGCCGTCGGCGATTTCCACCATAATTCGTCATGGACGACAATGGAGAATGGAAGACCTAACATATTGGCAACAAACACATACATAATCAAGGTTAAACCAAGTAAATGGAAGCGCCCCCCTGTCTTCCAGTCCATGTTGCTTTTGATAATCCCTTTCACAAAATCAACAACCCATTCCAAAAAGTTTTGCAATCCTGTCGGTTTCATGGAAAGGTTGCGCGTCGCTGCAATGGCGATAGCCAACACAATAATGCAAGTAATAGTCACCATCAGTACATTGGCCAAATTAAATGTAAGGCCAAACAATTCGTAAAGCGGTGCCTTATGATCCACCAATGCTCACCTCGCTTTCTATGCAGCTGAATGATCATTATGTAAAAAATGATTTGCTACCAATAGGATATATGGAGTGGCCAAGCCGATGACGACCGGCACAACGGACAAATGTTGGGGATACTGGGACACAAACAGCGCAACGGCGGCAGCCAACGCAAATCGAATCATGGTCCCAAGCGAAGGAGGGCGCTGTCCCTTGACCATCGCTTCTCCTACTTTCATGACACGCCGAGCCAGCAGGCGAATGCTGTACAACCCGGTTACCGTTCCAATGAGCAAACTAAAAAACCATGCTTCATAACTAGTCAATATCCATCCTAGCGCATAAACTATCATGAGTACCAACGATTGCTTTTGTATTCGTTTCACGATCATATCCATCATCGTTTCTTATTCCCCGAAAAAGCGCTGGATTGTTTTCAGCGTGGCGAACACCCCCGCCGCTAAGCCAAGCAACAGGCCGATGACAAGAAAAAGCGGTTCACTGTCTAATTGTCGGTCAACCCATCTGCCGCCAAACAAACCAACTAATGTACAGCCGACCAACTGTGATGTGATCGCCGACATCAAGCCGATGGCCCGAAAAGGATGACGGTCGTTTTTTTTCATAATCGTTACCATACCTCGCCCGCTTAGACAAAGATAATTTCCGACAGTGAAAACCTTCTCAATCTACCCCTTGTAAGCATACAACACCGCTTGGTCAATGTCAATGTGTTCCCACATAAAACCTTATTTACACAGGGGAAATATTAATAATTTGTGACAATTTTTCATTTACTTTTCACAAAGATGATGTATAATGATATATTTTATTTTTGAGCGTTTTTTCTATCCTGATGCGACCATCTTAGTCCAAAAATGGGACGGGCGCATCCTTGTTTTGATGTCAAAAGGGGGTGTCCCAGCTATCGGCGGGGCACCCCTTTTTGGCCGTATGTGGCAGCCAACCGTTATTTCGTGCCAAACAGCCGGTCGCCGGCGTCACCGAGGCCGGGGACGATATAGCCGTGGTCGTTCAGCCGCTCATCAAGGGCGGCGATGTAAATGTCAACGTCCGGGTGCGCGGTTTCGACCGCTTTGACCCCCTCCGGCGCGGCGATGAGGCACATGAACTTAATGCTTTTCGCCCCCCGCTTTTTCAGTGCTTCGATGGCCGCCACCGCCGAACCGCCGGTCGCGAGCATCGGATCGATGATGATAAAATCGCGCTCTTCGACATCGCTCGGCAGCTTGACGTAGTATTCGACCGGTTTTAACGTTTCCGGATCGCGGTACAGGCCGATATGCCCCACTTTCGCCGCCGGGATGAGCTTCAAGATGCCGTCAACCATGCCGATGCCGGCGCGCAAAATCGGAATGAGGCCGAGCTTTTTGCCGGCAATCACTTTCGCCTTCGCTTTGCTGACGGGGGTTTCGATCTCGACTTCCTCAAGCGGCAGATCGCGCGTAATTTCAAACGCCATCAACGTCGCCACTTCGTCGACAAGCTCGCGAAATTCCTTCGTGCCGGTATGCTTGTCGCGAATGTACGTCAGTTTATGTTGGATGAGCGGGTGATCAAACACATATACTTTTCCCATGGGTCATCTCCTCTTCCGTATGTATGCGGTACACTTCTATACATTCTACTGGAAAACAGACGCCCGTTCAACTGTCCAAACAAAGGAAAAGGCACACTGTCCAACCGATCGTTGGCAGTGTGCCTTTATCATTCCGAACTGGCAACTCCCGCTTCGAAACGTAATCATGGACGGGAGAATGCGTCATTGTCCCAAGCGCTGCCTGTATTCCTTTAGTCTTGATAGAGCGGGAACTTGTCCGTCAAGGCAGCGACACGCTGGCGCGCCTCTTCGAGCGCTTGTTCATTGTCTGTGTTTTTCAGCACAAGACTGATAATGGCGGCGATTTCGTCCATTTCCTCAAGGCCGAAGCCGCGCGTCGTCACCGCAGCCGTGCCGATGCGGATGCCGCTCGTGACAAATGGACTTTCCGGATCGTACGGAATCGTGTTTTTATTGACCGTGATGCCGACTTCATCCAATACTTTCTCCGCCGTTTTCCCGGTCAGCTGCTGCGGACGCAAATCGACAAGCAATAAATGGTTGTCCGTGCCGCCGGACACGAGGGTGAACCCTTCATTTTGCAAGGCGGAGGCGAGCCGTTTGGCGTTGTCAACAACGCGTTTCGCGTACGCTTTAAAGTCATCTTGCAGCGCCTCGCCAAGCGCGACCGCTTTCGCGGCGATGACGTGCATCAGCGGGCCGCCTTGAATGCCCGGGAAAATCGATTTATCGATTTGTTTCGCAAACTGTTCCTGACATAAAATCATCCCGCCGCGCGGACCGCGCAACGTTTTGTGCGTCGTCGTCGTAACGAAATGGGCATACGGCACCGGATTCGGATGAAGACCTGCCGCAACAAGACCGGCAATATGGGCCATGTCCACCATTAAATAGGCGCCGATCTCATCGGCAATTTCCCGGAACTTCGCAAAATCGATGACGCGCGGATAGGCGCTTGCCCCTGCGACGATCAGCTTCGGCCGATGAAGGAGCGCTTTCTCGCGCACATCGTCATAGTCGATGACTTGCGTTTCCGGGTCAACGCCATACTCCACAAAGTTGTATTGTATGCCGCTGAAGTTGACCGGGCTTCCGTGCGTCAAATGGCCGCCGTGTGACAAATTCATGCCGAGCACCGTGTCGCCGGGTTTGAGGACGGTGAAATAGACGGCCATGTTCGCCTGCGCCCCGGAGTGCGGCTGGACGTTTGCGTGCTCCGCCCCGAACAATTGCTTCGCCCGCTCGCGCGCCAAATCTTCGACGATGTCGACGTACTCGCAGCCGCCGTAATAGCGGCGGCCCGGGTAGCCTTCCGCATACTTGTTCGTCAGCACCGACCCTTGTGCTTCCATGACGGCGCGGCTGACGAAGTTTTCTGAGGCGATTAGCTCGATTTTCGCGTGTTGCCGGTTTCGCTCTTGTTCGATGGCGGCGAACACTTGCGGATCTTGCTGTGGCAAGTAGTTCATCAATAGCTCCCCCTTACGCAAAATTCAGTGAATATTCGCTTTTATTTTATCAGTTTTCACCGGACAAATCCATGAATAAAAAAACTAGAACGTACAGGAATCATTCGGGTTTTCCAACGAATAAACAGCGCGGGCGCCGCCGATCAGCTTCGGCCGCGTTTTGGCCAACGTCACGCACGCCGATCCGACATGTTTCACCGGGACGCGCACAGGGACGGCGACCGGCTTTAAATGCATGCCGATGAGCGTATGGCCGATATCGATACCGGCATCGGCGCGAATCGCTTCAACGACAACCGGATCGGCAAGATGCCGATAGGCGTAGGCGGCCATCGCTCCTCCCGCCTGCGGGACCGGAATGACAGAAACGGCCTCAAGTCCGTGGGCGCGCGCCGTCTCCCGCTCGACGACAAGCGCCCGGTTCAAATGTTCGCAACATTGAAAGGCAAGCTCGATCTCTGTTTCGCGCCGCCATGCGTCAAGTTCAGCAAACAACATGGCCGCCACGTCCGTCGACCCGGCCGTGCCGATCCGTTCACCAAGCACTTCGCTAGTGCTGCAGCCGATCACGACGATATGGCCGCGACCAAGCGATGTCTGCTCGCGGAACGCGCGCAGGACGGCTTGCCATTGCTGCCGCCATTCGGCCAATTGTGCGTCCATGGCCATCCCCCTCCTCATTGATAAGCCGTGATCCCCGCTATTTTTGGCGAAACGATGCACCTTTATTTTTTACAAATACTCGTTCTCATAATCGGCGATTTTCCCGATCCGCCGCGCATGGCGGCCGCCTTCAAATTCCGTCTCCAGCCACGCTTTCGCGATTTCACGCGCCAGACCGGGGCCGATCACGCGCTCGCCCATCGCGAGGATGTTGCTGTCGTTATGCATGCGTGTCAGTTTGGCGCTGTAAACATCGTGACAAAGAGCGCAGCGCACCCCTTTTACTTTATTCGCCGCAATCGTCATGCCAATGCCGGTGCCGCAAATTAAAATGCCGCGATCAAACTCGCCGCGCGCTACCTTTTCGGCGACCGGGAGCGCGTAATCCGGATAATCGACCGATGTTTCACAATCACAGCCAAAATCGGTATATTCGATGCCCATTTCATCAAGAAGCGCTTTAATTTCTTCACGGATGCGAATCCCACCGTGGTCGGAAGCAATCGCAATTTTCATGTTCATTCGTCTCCTTTCCATCCGCCCCCTCTTCAGTCCGGGATAGAGGGAGAGCCTTTCACCTCAAATATGGCGCTGTGCAAGACTATATGTATATCTTATGTCTTTACAATCAAGGTAGGCACGTTTTCGCCGGCGTCTCCGTCCGATTAGCTGGCGCGAAAACGAGCGACTGCCGCTTGCAGCTGTTCCGCCTGTTCGACAAGTTCATTCGCCAGCTTGTGGACATCGCCGATCGACGCGGTTTGCGCCCGCGTCGCCGCCGCAACTTCGAGCGCACCGGCGGACGTCTGTTCGGCGATGGCCGCCACTTCTTGCGTCTGGGCGGCGGCCCGTTCCATATGGGCCGTCTGATTTTTCGCCAGCTCAGCGATCTCATGAACAGCGCGGATCAATTCATCCGCTGACGCCGCCATGGCGGCCATGGCGGCGTTCGTGCGCTCCCCTTTTGCCGCCTCGGCGTTAGAGGCGGCGACTTGCTTGTCCATTTGCGTCACAACGCGGGCGACTTCGTTTTGAATGTTGCCGACAAGTTCGGCGATTTGCTTGACCGCCTTCGCGCTTTCATCAGCCAGTTTGCGCACTTCCTCGGCGACAACGGAAAATCCGCGGCCGTGCTCGCCGGCGCGGGCGGCTTCAATCGAAGCGTTGAGCGCAAGCAAGTTCGTCTGTTCGGCAATATCGGCAACGAGCAACGTAATATTGCCGATTTGTTTGGCATTTCCTTCGAGCTGTTTAACGACCGTTCGCGACGTTTCTTGATCACGGGCGAGCTGTCCGATGCCGTCAACAAGTGAACGGATCACGTCGCGGCTTGTTTTCGATGTTTCCGCCATCTCGTGCGCCGACTGTTCAGCGCGCTCCGCCGTCCCTTTCACTTGTCCGGCAATGGCCAGCACATCTTCGACCGCCGCAGCCGCCGCCTGCATCGCTTCGGCCGAAGCCACCGCCCCTTCGGAAATGTCATCAATGGTCGCCGCAATGTCGCGCGCACGGCCAGCCGCCGCTTCGGAAGCCTCTCTGATCTCAGCGGTCTTTTCGTTCGTGCGCACCGCGTTTTCTTCAATGTTGACAACGACCGCACGCAAATGGCTGAGCATGCGGTTGAACGCGACAGCAAGCGAGCGGATTTCGTCATGGGACGAAGGAAGCGGAACATCCGCCTCAATGTGCCCGGCGGCCGCCTTGACGGCCGCTTCTTCGAGGCGTTTCAGCGGCCTTGTAATCCAGCCGGCAGCGATATAGGCGAGCACCCCTGACCAAAAAATGCCAAGCAGCAAAATCACGATCGTAAATCCGCTTTTGTTTACTGAAGTGAACCACCAATCATACAACACGTATAAGAAAAAAGCGCTTGTGGAGTACGTAATCAGCGCCAGCACCGTCGTAAAGACGACGAGCTTCAAGCGCAAGCTAAACGGACGGCGTGTTTCCCCCATCGTTTTCCCCCTTACCGGTCACGTTATATGATCATTTCTCTTGAAATTTTTCCACCAGGCGGTCAATGAGCATCGCCAACTCATCGCGCGCCGCCCGATACGCATCAACCGAGCCGCCGAACGGGTCGGCGATGTCGCCATCCGTTCCCGAGGCAAACTGCTTCAGCGTAAACGTTTTATCTGTTGCCTCCGGAAACCGCTGAACGATCATCTCTTTATGGCCGGACGTCATCGCCAATACGTGCGTCGCCCAGTCAATATGTTCTTTTTGTAACAGCGAGGCCCGGTGGAACGAGTCAATCCCCTTTTCCTTCAGCACTGTTTTCGCATGGGCGGACGCCTCGCTTCCTTCTGCGGCGAACACACCGGCCGATTTCACTTCGACATCGGGAAGCTGTTTGCTTTTCAGAAGCGCGGCGGCCATCGGGCTCCGGCACGTATTGCCCGTGCAGACGAACAAAATGCGATACGGCATGACAACCACCTCTTCACAACAATGGCTTATCACCAATATACCATAGGAAAAAGAGCAAAAAAAAGCAGGCAAGTCCGCTTTTTCCCCACTCAAACGAAAAAATTGGCCCGCCCGTCCCGATTTTTCAAGAAAAGAGCAGCTTCAGCCCGAACGCGAGCAAAATGCTGCCGCCAAGCGCTTCGCTGTACGAGCCGAGCCATTGCTGAAAGTGGCGGCCCACCAACAGCCCGATCCAGGTCAATACCGTGCTGAACAAGCCAAACAGCAAGATTGTCACCATCGTCCGCGCCCCGAAAATGCCGAGGCTCAGTCCGACCGAAAAGCTGTCAAGGCTGACGCTAAAGGCAAAAAAAAGCAACCCCGTCCCGCGCGGAAATAACGGCGAACCGTCGCCCCGTTGAAAGGATGCGATGATCATTTGCCCGCCAAGCCATAACAGCAGCACCCCGCCCGCATATGTAGCAATGCTTCCGAACTCGCGCGACAAAAAGCGGCCGACCGCCATGCCAACAAGTGGCATGAAAATATGAAACAAACCGATCGTAAGTCCAATATAAAAAATTTGCCGGAGCCGTAGACGCAACAGCCCCATCCCTAAGGCGACCGAAAATGCGTCCATCCCTAACGCCAGCGCCATCAGCGATAGGGCGATGATCTCGCCGATTAATGCGCCCATTCCTCTCCCCTCCCGGACTGGCCTTAGTGCTAACATATGCACGTCCAGAACCGTTTAGAAGCAACCTGACGATGGGCGGGATAAAGAAAACCGGTCCATAACGGACCGGTGGTATTTCGGGGCTTTCGTTCCCGCTATTCGCTAATGACGCGCCCGCCGGCCGCTTTGTGCAGCCGGTTCATGATCGCCACGCCGATGCCATCTTCCGGAAATGCTTCGCTGTAAATGAGGTCAACGTTCGTTTCATCAAATTGACGCAACGTGTCATACAGGCACTGGGCAACCGTCGCCAGCTCACGGCGCGTTCCGCACGCCAGCACGACATCGGCGGCATACAAATGTCGATTTTCCTCCGTCGTCAGCACACCGACTTTTTTTCCTTCAGCCCGGCGTTCATCGACAAGCTTCTGCAAAAACGCCGGAGGGCCGGCGGCGATCCAAAGCGGGGCTTTTGGGGCATAGTGTGTATATTTCATTCCCGGCGCTTTCGGCGCTTCCTGTTCGTTCCCAGTGCCAACAGCCTCGGCCACATAGCCAATCACCTCACAAAGCATTTCCTTTGTCACCCCGCCCGGGCGCAAAATCGTCGGCACTTCCCCGCTGCAATCAAGCACGGTCGATTCAACGCCAATGCCGGTCGGCCCGCCATCGATCACTCCGGCGATGCGCCCGTTTAAATCAGCGAGCACGTGCGCGGCCGTCGTCGGGCTCGGTCTTCCGGATCGGTTGGCGCTCGGGGCGGCAAGCGCCAAGCCGCTCGCTTCGATCAAGGCAAGCGCCAACCGATGATCCGGCATGCGCACCGCCACGGTCGGGAGACCGGCTGTCACCCGTTCGGACACCGCCCCCGCCCGTTTTGGCAAAACGAATGTGAGCGGCCCCGGCCAAAACCGTTCCATTAACGTTTTCGCGACCGGCGGGATCGAGGCGGCGACCGCCTCCACGTGCGCCATGCTGGCGACATGAACGATGAGCGGGTTGTCACTCGGACGCCCTTTGGCGGCAAAAATTTTTTCCACCGCTGCCGTACTGGACGCGTCTGCGCCCAAGCCGTATACCGTTTCCGTCGGGAACGCAATCACCTCTCCGGCCCGCAGCCATTCGGCTGCCTCTTGTATTTGTGGATAAATACGCCGCTTATCAACAATATTATCCACAACCCAAACGTGTGTTTTCAATCGTTTCACCTTCTCTATCGCCTTGATTCACCTTGAAGATGGCGGCTTTGTTTGGAAGTGCCGCGCCGGCTTCCGCCGTCCGTCCATCGTTATGCACAAGTTGTGAATAAATTTGTTATTTTTGTGGATAACCTTGTGGATATAGGACTATGGAATGAGCCGGGCAAGCCACTCTTTGAAGAAAAATTTCACTTCCACCCGCTGATCCGGCTCCGCGATGACGACGGGGGAAGCGTTCTCACCGTCCCGTTGTCCCTCTTCCCTTGCGGCGCCCGCGTCTTCGTTTACGCCACCTGCAGCGCTGTCTGTTCCATCCACATCTTTGTTCACACCACCCACATGACTCCCGGTGTCATCCACATCTTGATTCACATCGTCCGCGCCATTCCGGCTTTTGTCCCCGGTAGCTTCATGGGTGGAAAAAGCGGCAATGCGTTCAAGTTTCCCTTCCATAGCTGCCGCGGCACCCGCATCTTCTTCTTTTCCATTCGTCTGCGCCGCTTCTTGCCCATCCTTCTTCATCTTCGCTTCAAACTCAGCGGACTGGGCGGCCTCAGCCGGTGCCGGTTTATCCGCTCCGCTTGCCGGCTTTTCTTTCGCCGCCATCATAACAGCGTCGCCGTTGGAAAAGTCGAGAAAACAAAGCGGAGGAAACAAGACACACCACCAGTTTGCCCCCTTTCCTTCCCCAAGTGTGATCAAAACCGCATCGTACGTGCCGGCGGGATAAACGTAGTTGCCGTACACCTTCGTCGGGAAGCGGACCGGGCCAAATTGTACTTTGTACGACTGGCTGCTTTGTTCTTCGCGGAGAATGCGGGCAACCGTCTGCTCAATGTCCGGCAGGTGGGAGCGGATGACACGCTTCGCTTCTTCGAACGATGTCAGTTCGGCCACCCAGCCGTTAATTTGCGCGTTCACCGCATCGCGCACTTTTCGCTTTAATTGCTGGTCGGCCACACTGTCGCTGTTCGCCAAGATGCGGAGGCGAATCGCCTCGTCGGGAACCGCAACCGCCGCGTTTGCCCCTGCGTTCGTCTGCTGGCCGTACAGCTGAACGAGAACGCCTGTTGTTAATAGAATGATATATAAACATACAGCGATGGAATGTCCCTTGATTACCATGATCGGCACCGTCCTTTCACCATTCAGTGTGGACGGCGCCGCCTCGTTTTAAACCTATGAATCTAATTTTTTCTTGTCATATATACCATCCGGTCTTTGCCGTTTAGGTCAAACGCCACTTCGACCTTTGCTTCGGGAAACGCCGCAGCGAAAAGCGCCGCGACCGCTTCTCCCTGTCCGGCGCCAACCTCAAAAGCGACAAGCGCCGGCACGCCGAGTACAAACGGCAGCTCGCGGGCAAAGCGGCGGTAAAAATCGAGCCCGTCATGCCCGCCAAACAACGCTGTATGCGGCTCATAGTCTTTCACGACCGGGGAAAGCGCCGCGGCATCCGTGTCGGGGATGTACGGCGGGTTGGACACGACAACATCGACGGTCTGGCCGTGTTCAATCAGCGGCTGCAGCAAATCCCCGCATCGAAACGCGACGCGAGCCCCAAGCCGGGCGGCGTTT
The DNA here is from genome assembly GCF_052220245.1 of Geobacillus sp. BK01. Taxonomy (NCBI): domain Bacteria; kingdom Bacillati; phylum Bacillota; class Bacilli; order Caryophanales; family Anoxybacillaceae; genus Geobacillus; species Geobacillus sp. BK01. The sequence continues at coordinate 146,461 of NZ_JBQPTH010000002.1, read as the reverse complement.
TCCTTGGCGACAGTGAGCGCGTCTTCGGAAATGTCGGTGGCGGTCACTGACAGCCGCTCGTTCTCAAGCGCCAGCGTGATGGCGATCGCCCCGCTGCCGGTGCCAACGTCAACGACATCGATCCGCTCGCGGCCGGCAAACAGGCGGGGGAGACGCTCGAGCACCCCGAGCACAAGCTCTTCCGTTTCCGGACGCGGGATTAACACATGACGGTTGACGAGAAACGGCCGGCCGTAAAAGTACTCATAGCCGATCAAATATTGGATCGGCACATGGTCGACCGCATGGCGGCGCACGTCGGCGGCAAACCGTTCATACACCGCTTCCTCAACCGGCTCACGCCAACGGGCGAACAGCCCGGCCCGGTCGGTGGCTAAATGATGGCACAACAGCCATTCCGCCGCCCGTTCTTCCTTTCCGTGGGCGCGTAAAAAAGAAGAAGCCCAGGCGAGGACTTCATGTACGTTACGACGCATCGTTCGCTTGCTCCAATTTTTTTCCTTGGTCGTCCAAAATGAGCGCCTCAATAATTTCATCCAAGTTGCCATCGAGCACTTGATCAAGCTTTTGGATCGTCAGCCCGATGCGGTGGTCGGTGACGCGGTTTTGCGGAAAGTTGTACGTCCGGATGCGCTCGGAACGGTCGCCGGTGCCGACCGCCTGCTTGCGCGTTTGGTCATATTCAGCGCGCGCTTCTTGCTGGTATTTGTCGTAAATGCGGGCGCGCAACACTTTCATGGCTTTCTCTTTGTTTTTGATTTGCGATTTTTCGTCCTGGCAAGTGACAACAATGCCGGTCGGAATGTGGGTGAGGCGCACAGCCGACATCGTCGTATTAACGCTTTGCCCGCCCGGACCGCTCGAAGCAAACGTGTCGACGCGAATGTCTTTTTCGTGAATCTCGACTTCGACTTCTTCCATTTCCGGCAAACAGGCGACCGTGGCCGTCGATGTATGGATGCGTCCGCCTGACTCTGTCTCCGGCACGCGCTGGACGCGATGGGCGCCGTTTTCAAACTTGAGCTTCGAGTACGCCCCTTTTCCGTTGATCATAAAAATAATTTCCTTATAGCCGCCGAGACCGGTCGGACTCGCTTCGATCACTTCCGTTTTCCATCCTTGCTCCTCGGCATAGCGCGTATACATCCGGTACAAGTCGCCGGCGAACAGCGCCGCCTCCTCACCGCCGGCAGCGGCGCGAATTTCCATAATGACGTTTTTCTCATCGTTCGGGTCTTTCGGCAGGAGCAACACTTTCAGCTTCTCAACGAGCGCCTCTTCCCGTTCTTCCAGCTCGTCAATTTCCTCTTTCACCATCTCCCGCAGCTCCGGTTCAAGCTTTTCCTCGAGCATTGCCTTCGCATCCGCGAGCTGGTTGCGAACCGACTTGTATTCACGGTACGTTTGCACCGTTTCCGCCAAATCGGCCTGCTCTTTCGAATAATCGCGCAACTTTTTCGGATCGTTGATGACTTCGGGATCCATTAAAAGTTCATTTAACTTTTCATACCGTTGTTCGACAGCCTCTAACCGGTCAAACACATTATTCACCTCTGTTTTTCAGCACAGTCTAATTTTAAATTATAGCATGAACCAAAGCCAAACAAAAACCCCCGCTTTTCATAAGCGGGAGCTTTCAGTTCAAGCGCACGATAATTTCATACGTCGGAATCGCTTTGGTCAACAGTTTGTCAATGCGGCTCGCTTCATGTTGCCGCTCTTCGGCGGACAGCTCATCCGGCACATCGACCGTCACATACATATTGCCGCCGTGAAACCAGATGGAGCTGGCGCGATAATCGGTGTGCCGTTCAATGAGTTGCGCGGCTTTGCGCGTATCGGCGCGCTGATTTTCGCTTCCTTCGGTCAAACTAATGAAGTTCGGATTTTGCCGCGTTTTTTCCGGATCGTCAAAATTGTTGTACAAGTCGCTGTCGGCATCGATTTTCGGCCGCCCGTCCGTCATCAGCCGCGTGCCGTTTTGATCTTCGCTTTGCTGGCGGTAGGACGGATGATCCGGGTCGGGCGAGCAGGCAGAAAGAAGCAAAACAACCCCTAACAGCCAGATGCGTTTCATGATTTCGCCTCCCTGCTGTTAGGATGCCCGGGACAAGTCATAATATTTATCCTCTCCGGCTGGGAGAGATCCTTTTTTTCCAAACGGCGTGAACATCGGGAAAGCCAAGCCGTCATTCACGGACGACTTATCGGGCCAGATAGCGATGGAACAATCAGGCACACATCGGTATTTATGATCGTTATGAGGCGGCACAGTCATTGAACAAACGGCTGGCGGCCTTTTGCCTATCGCCATCTTTTCCCGTGACTTACGAGCACGGTTGGCAAGCGCCGGAAAACCCGGCACATGCCGCGGCCGGCTGTCATTTGCCAATGTTGCCGTTCCGTGGCTGCCTCATCCCTTCAACCCGATTGCGAAGCGCGTGGCGCCGGGCTCATTCACCAATGCTACCGTTTCGTGGCTACGTCCTGCTCTCATTCGCCTTTGTGTTCAGCAAGCGGGCGGCCATGCCGCTTTTTCGGTTTGCCCGGCACTTCATGGTGATGGCGGCAGCGCGGTTCGTACGCTTCGCTGGCGCCAACCAAAATGACCGGATCATCATACGAGGCGGGCACACCGTTAATGAGCCGCTGTGTCCGGCTGGCTGGGGAGCCGCATACCGTGCATACCGCCTGCAGTTTCGTCACCGATTCGGCGATCGCCATAAGCGCTGGCACCGGTCCGAACGGTTCGCCGCGGAAATCTTGATCCAATCCGGCGGCGATGACGCGGTAGCCGTGGTCTGCGAGCGTTTGCACGACGTCGATGATGTCATCGGAAAAAAACTGCACTTCATCGATGGCGACGACATCGGTGGCGGTGGAAATGTAGCGAAACATTTCCGCAGGCGTTGCGACCGGAATGGCGATCACCGAATTGCCGTTGTGAGATACGACGGCATCCTCGCTATAGCGGTTGTCGATTGTCGGTTTGAACACTTTCACTTCCTGCCTGGCAAACTGGGCGCGGCGGATGCGGCGGATCAGTTCTTCCGATTTGCCAGAAAACATGCTGCCGCAAATGACCTCCAGCCAACCGGACTGCGTCATCACATACATCAGGGCCTCTCCTTTCGCTCCACACTGTCATCGAAACGACGGGCGCCCCGCCAAGCAAAGCCTAAAACGCCCGACGGCGCCTGGCGATAGGGGCGGCCCGTCCATCCGTTTTCACGAAAAAGCAGGCAAGCGGTGCGCTTGCCTGCTTTCGTCCGTTCTTTTTTACTTAAGGCCGTATTTTTTATTAAATTTATCGACGCGGCCCGCTGCCGAAACGAATTTTTGTTTGCCCGTAAAGAACGGATGGCATTCCGAGCAAATCTCGACGCGCAGCTCGTCTTTGACCGAACCGCTTTCGAACTCGTTTCCGCATGCGCAGCGGACGATCACTTTTTTGTACGCTGGATGGATCCCTTGTTTCATCGTTTTCATCTCCTTCCGCCCTGTATCTTCATCGAAACAGAGTTATTCGTTCGTGCGGGCTCGATGCCCAAGACGCTTCCGCCCTTATGGCGAAGCGCCGCGCATGGAACAGCCGGGGCTTCACGAGAGCAGCCCGGCCGGTACAGACGGTTCATCGTGTGAACACATAAGCGCTGGCTAAAACACACATGTTAAGATTATAACAGCTTTTCCGCTCATTTGCAACGGGCGATTCCCGGCAAATTCCGCCAACGTGTTATAAACGAAGCGGTCCGCCGCTTCTCCATTCTTGGTCAAGCATGGCGAAAAACTCTTCATTGGATTTTGTGCGGCGCAGTTTGTTTAAAAACCGTTCGATGAAGTCCGGTGAATCGGCCATTGTTTTGCGAATCGCCCACAGCTTGTCCAGATGTTCTTTCGGAATGAGCAGTTCCTCTTTGCGCGTCCCGGAACGGCGGATGTCGATGGCCGGAAAAATGCGGCGCTCGGCGAGCGAGCGGTCGAGGTGGAGCTCCATATTGCCCGTGCCTTTAAACTCTTCATAAATGACGTCATCCATGCGTGACCCCGTCTCGATGAGGGCGGTCGCCAAAATCGTCAAGCTGCCGCCTTCCTCGATGTTGCGTGCCGCACCGAAAAACCGCTTCGGCCGATGGAACGCCGCCGGATCAATCCCGCCCGAGAGCGTGCGTCCGCTCGGCGGAATGACCAAGTTGTACGCGCGGGCAAGACGCGTAATGCTGTCCATTAAAATGACAACATCGCGCTTATGTTCGACAAGCCGCATCGCCCGCTCTAAGACGAGTTCGGACACACGGATATGATTTTCCGGCACCTCGTCAAACGTCGAGCTGACGACTTCGCCCTGCACTGACCGCTCAATGTCGGTCACTTCTTCCGGCCGCTCGTCAATGAGCAAGACGATCAACTCAACATCCGGATGGTTCGTCGTAATGCTGTTGGCAATTTCTTTCAGCAACATCGTTTTCCCGGCTTTCGGCGGCGCGACGATCAATCCGCGCTGACCGAAGCCGACCGGGGCAATCAAGTCGATGATGCGGGTCGACAGCTTGTCCGGGGTTGTTTCAAGCTTCATTTGCCGGTTCGGATAAAGCGGCGTCAATCCTGGAAAATGAACACGCTCCTTGGCGATTTCCGGGTCTTCGCCGTTGACCGCTTCAACATGAAGCAAGCCGAAGTAGCGCTCGTTCTCTTTCGGCTTCCGCACTTTGCCGGACACTTTATCCCCATTGCGCAAGTCAAAACGGCGGATTTGGGAAGCGGAAATGTAAATGTCTTCCGAGCTCGGGGAATAGCCAACCGGACGCAAAAAACCAAATCCTTCCGACGGAATGATTTCGAGGATGCCTTCCATGAACGAGAGGCCATCTTGTTCGGCACGCGCTTTCAAAATGGCAAAAATAAGCTCTTTTTTCGTCAACTTGCTGTAATAAGAAATTTTGTATTGTTTGGCAAGCTCGTACAGCTCTTTGAGCTTCATGTTTTCTAAAACCGCTAACGTTAATTCCATTTCGACACCACACTTTGCAAAGTTTCCTATTCTCCCATCGTTTTTGTACGGGCATCGTTCGACAGGCGAAGGGATCATTCATATAAGAAGGTAATGAAGGCTGAAATGAAGTAGAATGGCAGAGCTTATTTCTGCATAAGTAACACGACTATTTTACCCTTTTCTCCGTTTTTTAATCAATCTTTTTTTCTTTTTCCAGACAAGGCGGCGGCCATGGCTGCCGGCGCCGCCAAGCCGGATGAGCAGAAAGGGCGCCAGATGGCCCCGTTTCGTTTTGATGAGCCGTGTTTACGTTTCCGCCGGTCGGCCGGACTTCTTACTTAATGACCAAATTCGGTTTTTTCTTCAGGCTATGCCGTCCCTCAATGAAGCGGACGGTGCCGGATTTGGCGCGCATGACGACCGAGTGGGTGAGGCCGTACGATCCTTTGAGCTGCACGCCGCGCAGCAATTCACCGTCTGTGACGCCGGTGGCGGCGAAAATGGCATCGTCCCCTTTCACCAAGTCATCCATGCGCAACACTTTGTTGACGTCAATGCCCATTTTCTTGCAGCGCTCGAGCTCGGCCTCGTTTTGCGGCAACAGTTTTCCTTGCAGCTCACCGCCAAGGCATTTTAAGGCGACCGCCGCAAGCACCCCTTCCGGTGCGCCGCCGGAGCCGAATAAAATGTCGACGCCGGTATGGTCAAACGCGGTGTTAATGGCGGCCGCAACATCGCCGTCATTAATGAGTTTAATGCGCGCGCCGGCTTCACGCAGCTCTTGGATGAGCCGCTCGTGGCGCGGGCGATTGAGAACGATGGCGACGACGTCTTCGATATCTTTGTTTTTCGCTTTCGCCACCGCTTTTAAATTGTCGATGATCGGCGCTTCGATATCGATCAGGCCAACCGCCTCCGGGCCGACGGCGATTTTGTCCATGTACATATCGGGCGCATGAAGCAAATGGCCGTGATCGGCGACAGCGACGACAGCAAGGGCGTTCCAACCGCCGGAGGCGACGATGTTCGTCCCCTCAAGCGGGTCGACAGCGACATCGACGCGCGGACCGTAGCCGTTGCCAAGCTTCTCCCCAATATAAAGCATCGGCGCTTCATCCATTTCCCCTTCACCGATGACAACCGTCCCTTTCATCGGCACCGTGTCAAACACATCGCGCATCGCCGATGTCGCTGCGTCATCGGCCTCATTCTTTTTTCCGCGCCCCATCCAGCGGGCCGCAGCGAGCGCCGCTGCTTCCGTGACGCGCACGAGTTCCATCGACAAGCTTCGTTCCATCGTTATTCTCCCCTTCCCCTGTTATCTGCCAAACGTCAGGCGTTTTTCACCTGCTCGATTTCTTCATCGGTCATTTTTTCGCGCCAAATCGTGGCGCCGATCGCAGACAGCTTTTCGACTAACCCGCTGTAGCCGCGGTCAATATGTTCGACGCCGGTAATCTCCGTCACTCCTTCTGCCATGAGCCCGGCGACAACGAGCGCCGCTCCGGCGCGCAAGTCGCTCGCTTTCACTTTTGCTCCTTGCAGCCTGACCGGACCGGTGACAATGGCGGAACGGCCTTCGACTTTTACATTCGCGTTCATGCGTCGCAATTCGTCGATATGTTTGAAGCGCGCGCTGTAAATCGTATCGGTGACAACACTCGTGCCGTTCGCTTTCGTCAATAGCGCGGTAAACGGCTGCTGCAAATCGGTCGGGAAACCAGGGTAGACGAGCGTTTTGACGTCAACCGCTTTCAAAACGTCGGAGCCGCAGATCCAAATTTGATCTTCACCCGTCTCGACGTGCACACCCATTTCGCGCAGTTTGGCCGTCAATGATTCGACGTGCTGCGGGATGACGTTGTCGATGACGACTTCGCTGCCGATCGCCGCGGCGGCAATCATGTACGTGCCGGCTTCAATGCGGTCCGGGATGATGGCGTGGCGGCAGCCCGATAATTTTTCGACGCCGTCGATACGGATGACATCGGTGCCCGCGCCTTTGATTTTCGCCCCCATGTTGGAGAGCAATGTCGCCACATCAATGATTTCCGGCTCTTTCGCGGCGTTTTCAATAATCGTCCGCCCTTTGGCGCGCACCGCCGCCAGCATGATGTTGATCGTCGCGCCGACGCTGACGACGTCCAAAAAAATGCGGGCTCCGCGGAGTTCCTCGGCGCGCAAATAGATGGCGCCCTGCTCGTTCGTCACTGTTGCGCCAAGCGCTTCAAACCCTTTGATGTGCTGATCGATCGGGCGCGGTCCGAGATGACAGCCGCCCGGCAAACCGACGACCGCTTTTTTGAACCGGCCGAGCATCGCCCCCATCAAATAGTACGAGGCGCGCAGCTTTTTCACTTTTCCGTTCGGAAGCGGCATGGAAACCATGTTCGTCGGGTCAATGACCGCCTCTTTGCCATCAAACGAAAACGAACCGCCGATTTCCTCGATCAGGCTTCCTAAAATACGCACATCGGAAATGTCCGGCAACCCTTCGATCGTCACCGGCGACTCGGCCAAAATCGCCGCCGGAATCAAGGCGACCGCACTGTTTTTGGCTCCGCTTACTTTGATCGTTCCCCGCAGCCGATCCCCGCCGATGATTTTGATTTTATCCATCGTCGTCTCCCTTCTTTGCTCGGAAGTTGGCTTCACCCCCAGGGACAAGAAAGCGGTCAGGCGGGCTCATCCCCCCGGCCCGAACGCGCCGGGGTGAGCCCGCTTAACCTAGGAGGCAAACAGCCTATTTTCATTGTTGCCGATTCCAGTCAGCGAGAAACTTCTCGATCCCTTGGTCAGTGAGCGGATGGTTAAACAACTGCATCAGCACTTTGTACGGTACGGTGGCAATATGCGCCCCGCGCAACGCCGCTTCTGTCACATGGTGCGGGTGGCGGATTGAAGCTGCAATAATTTCTGTCTCGATGCCATGAATGTTGAAAATATCCGCGATTGTGGAAATGAGCTCTAAGCCGTTATGGCCGATATCATCGAGGCGGCCGAGGAACGGAGAAACGTACGTCGCGCCCGCGCGCGCAGCCAACAGCGCCTGGTTGGCGGTAAACACGAGCGTAACGTTCGTTTTAATGCCTTTTTCGCTGAACGTTTTCACCGCTTTTAAGCCTTCCGGTGTCATCGGCACTTTAATCGTAATGTTTGGGGCGATTTTCGCCAACTCTTCGCCTTCTTCGATCATGCCGGCCGCATCGGTGGAAATGACTTCGGCACTGACTGAACCGGAGACGATGGATGTAATTTCGCGCAACCGGTCGTGGAACGAGACGTTTTCTTTCGCCACTAAGCTTGGATTGGTTGTGACACCGGCCAAAACGCCGAGTTCATGGGCTTGTTTAATTTCTTCCAAATTTGCTGTATCGATAAAAAATTTCATGATGTAACCCTCCTTGTCGTTATTTGGATGCAGGCAGACAAGCCCGGGCGGCGACTGAAAGCCGCCTGCCAGGCCGATCTTGCCGGTTGCTTGTTATTGTGCGGCTTTTCCGGATGAACCGAACTCACGCATTTTGCCGATAACCGTCGCTTTGATCGCTTCGCGGCCCGGGCCGATAATTTTGCGCGGGTCATAAACGTCCGGGTCTTTCGCGAGCAGCTCGCGAACGACTTTCGTAAAGGCGATTTGGTTTTCGGTATTGACGTTAATTTTCGATGTGCCAAGGGAAATCGCGCGCTGGATTTGCTCAGTCGGAATGCCGGTGCCGCCGTGAAGCACAAGCGGAATGCCAGTCATGTCACGAATTTGTTCCATTTCGGCAAATCCGAGCTTCGGCTCCCCTTTGTACGGACCGTGCACCGAACCGAGCGCCGGGGCGAGGCAGTCGATGCCTGTCCGTTTCACGAGCTCTTCACACTCTTTCGGGTCGGCGTAAATGACGCCTTCGCCGACGACGTCGTCTTCTTGTCCGCCGACGATGCCAAGCTCGGCTTCAACCGAGACGCCGCGCGCATGGGCATATTCAACGACTTGCGAGGTGATGCGGACGTTCTCTTCAAACGGGTGGTGGGAGGCGTCAATCATGACCGAGGTGAACCCGGCGTCAATTGCCGCTTTACATTTTTCAAAGCTCGAGCCATGGTCGAGGTGAATGGCGACTGGAACAGTAATGTTCATGTCTTCCATTAAGCCCTTCACCATGTTGACGACCGTTTTAAATCCGCCCATATAGCGGGCCGCCCCTTCGGAAACGCCGAGAATGACCGGCGATTTTTCCTCTTCAGCCGCCGCTAAAATCGCTTGCGTCCACTCTAAGTTGTTAATGTTAAATTGGCCGACCGCGTATTTGCCGCGCAGCGCCTCGTTAAGCATCTCCTTCATCGATACTAACGGCATGGTTACATCCTCCTTAGCTGATCGTCGTCTTTGTCGCCATGGCGGAACGTAGGCCCACAGGCGCAAAATACATCTACGTTATAAGCATACCAACTTGCCGGCAAAACAGCAACATTTCCCTCCTTTATTCTGCTAAAGTTGCACAGGCAGTGAAAAAAGAACTTTTACAACGAAATATGTTTTTTGACGGCGGCGCGCAAATCATCAATATCAAACGGCTTGGCAAAATGCATCAGCGCTCCGAGCTCTTTTGTTTCTTGGATCATATCGAGTTCTCCATACGCGGTCATGATGATCACTTTAATATCCGGGTCAATGTCTTTGAGCCGCTTCAAAATTTCGATGCCGTCCATACCAGGGATTTTCATATCGAGAAGTACAAGGTCAGGGTGGTGTTTGCGGACGATTTCCAACGCCTGCATGCCGTTGGCCGCCTGGTATGTCTCATACCCTTCGCGTTGAAACACCTCGTTTAACAAAATGCGGATGCCGTACTGGTCGTCGACAATTAAAATTTTGTTTCCCACGGTTATACACCTCTATTCCTTTTTTCTCCCTATTAATGTTTCGCATTTCCCGAACGTATTTCCTGCTTGCTTTTCTTTCCATTTGCATGTTTTGTATAATAACGGCGAAAGGAGGCCGAACAATGAAAATTTTGACGACACAAATGATCGGGATGCTGCAAAAAATCGCGGCCGACGAAGAATTGGCGCTTGAGGATGGGGCACGTCTGCTCGCCCAAGCGGTCATGGGCGACGGATGCATCTGGCTGTATGGGACAGGCGAGCTGGATGCGGTCGTCACGGCTGCGCTTCTCGGCCCGGATCCGCTGCCAAAAGCGACGCGCCTCAAACCGGGGATGGCTGATGATTGGAACGAAAGGGATCGAGCACTTGTGTTCACCCGCTTTTCTAACGACGAAGAGGCGGTTCGCCTCGTTGAACAGCTGCAAGCGCATGGTGTCGATACGGTCGCCGTCTCAACGCTCGTCAAAGGCGAACCAAGGTTGGCGGATGTCGCCGCCGTCCATATCGACAGCAAACTGTCCCGGCCGCTCGTCCCGACGGAAGACGGCCGCCGCATCGCCATGCCGACAGTCGTTGCCGCTTCGTTCATCTACTACGGGCTGCTTGTTTTGCTTGACGAAATTTTGGAGGAGTATCGATAACAGCCGCTTTGAAAACGTGCGCACCTGTCGGATGAAGCCGTTAAAAAACGGTGTCCGTTCGTCGGACACCGTTTCGTGTTACTGTTTTAATGACGCTTTAATAAACTCGCGGAACAGCGGCTGCGGCCGTGTCGGGCGCGAAGTAAACTCCGGATGGAATTGCGCGGCGACAAACCACGGATGGTCTTTCAGCTCGATGATCTCCACAAGCCGCCCGTCCGGACTCGTACCGGAGAAGACAAAGCCATGCTCTTCCATCAGATGACGGTATTGATTGTTGAACTCATATCGATGGCGATGGCGCTCGTAAATGACCTCATCGCTGTACGCCGCATGGGCGAGCGTCCCTTCCTGCAGCTTGCACGGATACAAACCGAGGCGGAGCGTGCCGCCTAAGTCTTCGACATCTTTTTGTTCCGGAAGCAAGTCGATGATCGGGTGCGGCGTATTCGGATCAAACTCGGCCGAATGGGCATTAGCGAGGCCCACAACATGACGGGCGAACTCGATCGAAGCGAGCTGCATCCCTAGACAAATGCCTAAAAACGGCACGCGCTGTTCACGGGCATAGCGGATCGCTTCAATTTTTCCTTCGACGCCGCGGTCGCCAAATCCGCCCGGGACGAGAATGCCATCGGCGTCTTTCAGCAACTCCTCCACATTGTCGCGCGTCACATGTTCCGCATTGACCCATTGGATGTCAATGTCCGTATCAAACGCATAGCCGGCATGGCGGAGCGCTTCGACGACCGAGATGTAGGCGTCCGGCAGTTCGACATATTTGCCGACGAGGGCGATTTTCGTCGTTTTCGATAAGTTGCGCACTTTCTCAACGAGCGCTTTCCATTCCGTCATATCCGCTTCGCGGCAGTTGAGGCGCAAATGTTCGCAAACGATTTGGTCGAGCTTTTGTTCTTGTAGCATGAGCGGCACGGCGTACAGCGTATCTGCATCGCGCGATTCAATGACCGCTTTCGGGTCGATGTCGCAAAAGAGGGCGATTTTGTCTTTCATTTCTTGCGGCATCGGCATTTCTGTGCGCACGACGATGATGTTCGGCTGAATGCCGAGGCTGCGCAGTTCTTTCACACTATGCTGCGTCGGCTTCGTTTTCATTTCCCCGGCCACTTTAATGTACGGCACGAGCGTGCAATGAATGTACATGACATTTTCACGTCCGACATCGCTTTTGATTTGGCGAATGGCCTCTAGAAACGGAAGCGATTCGATGTCACCGACTGTGCCGCCAATCTCGGTAATGACGACATCGGCGTTCGTTTCCTTTCCGGCGCGGAAGACGCGCTCTTTAATTTCATTTGTAATATGCGGAATGACTTGCACCGTACCGCCTAAGTAATCGCCGCGCCGCTCTTTGCGGATGACGGCGGAATACACTTTTCCGGTCGTGACGTTGCTGTATTTGTTCAAATTAATATCGATGAACCGCTCATAATGCCCTAAATCCAAATCCGTTTCTGCGCCGTCATCGGTGACGAACACTTCGCCGTGCTGATACGGGCTCATCGTTCCCGGGTCGACGTTAATATACGGGTCAAATTTTTGGATCGTCACGTTCAAGCCGCGGTTTTTCAATAGCCGCCCGAGCGACGCAGCCGTAATTCCTTTTCCTAGCGAAGAAACGACACCGCCCGTCACAAAAATGTACTTTGTCATCATGTCTTCCCCCTTGCCGAAATTACAGTAACAGTTTCAGTGTTTGCGAAAGGCGCAAATAAAAAACGCTCCGCTTACCATCCGTAAGGGAGCGATAATTCGATTCGTCCGTTTTTCAAGAGCCCAACACACATTGTACCGAGTTCCCCCGGCGAAGTCAAGCGGTTATTCGTCCTCCTCCGGCTCCTCAAGATCAATCTCTTCGTCAAGCGGCTCTTCGTCCAATTCAAATTCTTCCTCCTCGAGAACGTCGTCCTCAAAATCGACATCTTCGTCAAGGTCGAACTCCTCATCTTCGAGCAGCTCTTCGTCGTCGATCTCAAGCTCTTCCTCATCGTATTCATCCAAGTCGTCATAATCGAGATCTTCTTCGTCAAGCAGTCCTTCATAATCGTCGTATTCGTCATCAAGCGCTTTTTTCTTCTTTTTCGGCTTGACAATCGTCACCGTTTCGTCTTCCGTCTGGTCAAACGGATACCACGCGCGCAACCCCCATACGTTTTCCCCGACGCAAATAAACCGTCCGTCGATATTTAAATCCGTGTAATACTGGGCAAGCCGCGCGGCGATGTCGTCCTCCGCCGCGCCAGTCAATGCCGCTACTTCGCGGACGATTTGGTCAAACGGCAGCGCCTCCCGCTTATCAAGCAAAATGAGGTTCGCCAACTCGACGAACGACATCTCCTGCAATTCCTCTGGCGAGTATTGCTGCTGCAGGCTCAAATTCAGCACTCCCCTTCTATATAATGAAACAAATGAATGCAAGTGGAATACATACCATTCATTATAAACAAATTGCCGGCGTTTATGCTAGCTATTTAGCGAAAAAAGCAAAAAGAGAGCCGCCCCGTGGCGGGGGCAGCCCTCTTTCCGACAGATTCATCCCGTCAAGGCCGTTCCCTTCTTCGAAAGGTTTCCGTGTTGGCCCAGGCGGGCGGGCAAGCATAACGCGGCCGCATAGTGCCGGTCAAAGGGGCGGGCACCACCGCTGGCGGAGGCGAACGACGGAACGCTTTTTCCTACATATTCCGCCGGTATTGGCCGCCGACTTCGTACAACGCGCGGGTGATTTGCCCGAGGCTGGCGACTTTTACCGTTTCCATCAACTCTTCGAAAATGTTGCCGCCGCTCGTCGCTACTTGTTTTAAGCGCTCGAGCGCCAGGCCGGCTTTGTCTTTGTTCCGCGCCTGGAATTCGCGCAAATTGTGAATTTGCAGCTCTTTTTCTTCATACGTTGCCCGGGCGAGCTCGAGATTGTTCAATTCTTCTTCCGATGGCGGGTTCGGGTTCAAGAACGTATTCACGCCGATAATCGGCAGTTCCCCGGTATGTTTTTTCGTTTCGTAGTAGAGCGACTCGTCTTGAATTTTTCCGCGCTGGTACTGCATTTCCATCGCCCCGAGCACGCCGCCGCGGTCGTTCAACCGTTCGAACTCTTGCAACACCGCTTCTTCCACCAAGTCCGTCAGTTCTTCGATAATGAACGATCCTTGAAGCGGATTTTCGTTTTTCGCCAAGCCAAACTCTTTTGTAATAATAAGCTGGATCGCCATCGCCCGCCGGACCGACTCCTCGGTCGGTGTCGTGATCGCTTCGTCATAGGCGTTTGTATGGAGCGAATTGCAGTTGTCGTAAATCGCCAACAGCGCCTGCAGCGTCGTGCGGATGTCGTTAAAATCGATTTCTTGGGCGTGAAGCGAACGGCCGGACGTTTGAATATGGTATTTCAGCTTTTGGCTCCGTTCGTTGGCGCCGTATTTTTCGCGCATGACGACGGCCCAAATGCGGCGGGCGACGCGGCCGATGACCGAATATTCCGGATCGAGGCCGTTGCTGAAGAAAAACGACAAGTTCGGCGCGAAATCATCAATATGCATGCCGCGGCTCAAATAATATTCGACGTACGTAAAGCCGTTGGCGAGCGTAAACGCCAATTGCGTGATCGGATTGGCCCCCGCCTCGGCGATATGATAGCCGGAAATCGACACCGAATAATAGTTGCGGACGCGGTGCTTGATGAAATACTCTTGGATGTCGCCCATCATTTTTAAGGCGAAATCGGTCGAAAAAATGCACGTATTTTGCCCTTGATCTTCTTTTAAAATATCAGCTTGCACCGTGCCGCGCACCGTTTGCAGTGTATACGCTTTCACTTGTTCATACTCTTCCGGTGTGAGCGGGCGCCCAAGCTCGGCTTCTTTTTTCTCGACTTGTTGGTCGATGGCCGTGTTCATAAACATCGCCAGCAAAATCGGAGCCGGGCCGTTGATCGTCATCGACACCGATGTGAGCGGGTCGCACAAGTCAAACCCTTTGTACAGTTTTTTCATATCATCGAGCGTACAGATGCTGACGCCGCTTTCACCAACTTTGCCGAAAATGTCCGGCCGGTAGTCCGGGTCTTCACCGTAGAGCGTGACCGAGTCAAACGCCGTGCTGAGCCGCTTCGCTTTGTCTTCTTTACATAAGTAATGGAAGCGGCGGTTGGTGCGCTCCGGCGTCCCTTCGCCGGCAAATTGCCGTTTCGGGTCTTCGCCTTGGCGCTTGAACGGGAAAACACCCGCTGTATACGGGAACGAACCGGGAACGTTTTCTTTATACACCCAGCGCAAAATTTCCCCGTAGTCTTTAAATTTTGGCAAGACGACTTTCGGGATGTCCAAACCGGACAACGTTTTTGTCGTCAGTTCGGTGACGATTTCTTTGTCCCGCACTTTTGTGACAAACTGTTTGGCCGCATATTTCGCTTTCGTTTCTTCCCATGTCGCCAAAATGCGTTTCGATTCCGGTGTCAGCTTCGCTTCATAATCGGCTTTGAGCGTCTCAAGCGCGCGAATGACATCGTCAGACTCCCCGCGCTCGTTCGCCGCTTCGATCGCCCCTTCGAGCTGAAACAGGCGGCGGGCGGCCTCGGCTTGCTGCTCGGCACGGCGGTGGTACGAGCGGACCGTCTCCGCGATTTCGCGCAAATAGTAGCGGCGCTCGTTCGGAATGATGACGTTATGCTTTTCGACGTTGGCGACCGTTTTCAAACTCGTCTTCCAGTCCGTGCCCGTTTTCCGGTTGATCGTATCGACAAGCGCAACAAAGAGCGTATTTGTCCCCGGATCGTTAAACTGGCTGGCGATCGTGCCATACACCGGCATTTCCGACACGTCGCGGTCAAACAGCTGATGGCTTCGCTGATATTGCTTTTGCACTTGCCGTTTTGCATCTTCCGAGCCTTTGCGTTCAAACTTGTTAATGGCGATCAAATCGGCGTAATCAATCATATCGATTTTCTCAAGCTGCGTCGGCGCCCCAAACTCGCTTGTCATCACATACATCGAAACGTCGCACACTTCCGTAATGGCAGCGTCGCCTTGGCCGATCCCGCTCGTTTCGACAATGACGAGATCGAAACCGGCCGCTTTGACGACAGAAATGGCGTCACGGATCGCCGGCGACAGCTCGGAGCGGGAATGGCGTGTCGCAAGGCTCCGCATGTAGACGCGCGGCGAATGGATGGCGTTCATCCGAATCCGGTCGCCTAACAGCGCCCCACCCGTTTTTTGTTTTGTCGGGTCAACGGATAAAATGGCGATCTTGATGTCACGGATTTCATTCAAAAAGCGGCGCACAAGTTCATCGGTAAGCGAGCTTTTCCCCGCCCCGCCCGTGCCGGTAATGCCAAGGACCGGCACGCGCTTTTCCATCGTTTTCACTTGCGCGATCGCTGCTTCAGCGGCGGCCGCCGCCTCGTCCTTCGCCGCAGCGCGGTACTCGCACAACGTAATGAGCCGGGCGACAGCTTGCACATCGCCGGATGCCAGCCGCTCGATTTCATCGGTCACCGCCGTGACGGTCGGAAAATCGCATTCTTCAAGCATGATGTTAATCATCCCTTGCAACCCAAAGCGACGACCGTCTTCCGGCGAGAAAATGCGGGCGATGCCATACTCGTGCAGCTCCTTGATTTCGCGCGGGATAATGACGCCGCCCCCACCGCCGTAAATGCGGATATGGGATGCCCCCCGCTCTTGCAGCAAGTCATACATATATTTGAAAAATTCCATGTGGCCGCCTTGATAAGACGAGACGGCAATGCCTTGCACGTCTTCTTGAATGGCGGCGTTGACGATTTCTTCAACCGAGCGGTTATGGCCTAAATGGACGACTTCGGCGCCGCTCGCTTGCAAAATGCGGCGCATAATGTTGATGGACGCATCATGGCCGTCAAACAAGCTCGAAGCCGTGACAAAGCGGACATGGTGTTTCGGGCGGTAAATATGCGCCATTCTCTCTCCCCCTTTGTTCAAACTTGCTGTTTCTCCATAATCCCCTTTAACAAAAACTCCGTCTGCCATTCAATATATTCGTCAAGCGTATACATTTTCCGCAGCGCCCAACGGCGGAACGCCCACATTTGCCCGAGCACGATGATGTTGTGGGCAAAAAGGCGAATCTCGCTTTCGGAAAGCTGCAACGTCCCGCTTTCGACACATGTGCGCAAAATACGCTCGAAAATGGCTGTCATATCGAGCTCTTTATTGAGCACGTATGGAAGCGATTCTTTGCTCAGCGCTTTTAATTCTTGGTACATAACGAGCACTTCGTCGTCAAGCTCATCGACAACGCGAAAATAATGAGCGATCGCACGCCGCAACCCTTCAATCGTGCCGTGATGATCGCCGAGATCTTGTTCGGTCCGCTCCCGCACCTCGTCGTAAATGCGGTCGCACACTAAATACAAGACATCTTCTTTTTTGCGAATGTACTCATACAGTGTACCGATGCTAAACCCGGATGCTTTGGCGATTTCCCTCGTTGTGGTCCGGTGAAAGCCTTTTTGCTTAAAAAGGGAAATGGCGCCTTTAATCATCTCGTTGCGCCGCTTTTTCACAAGTTTTTCGTCTTTGACCGATGCGATCACTTCCCGTTTTTTCATTTCGGTTTCTCTCCCCCATTCCCGTTTAGCAGCAAGGCGATGCCCCGCCCGGCTTCCCGTTCGCGCGGTGGAACGGCTGAAATATTGTGCGGCACATCCCCGAAATAACTACCATGACCCGCGCGTCAGATCAGAGCGGGGAGATGCCGCGCGCTCTCCTTGAAACAGCTACCGCGATTCGCCCGGCAGAACGGGGAAACGGCGCGCGGTCCTTTCGTCACTGTCATGAATCGCGCGTCAGCATGCGCGAGATAACGAGGCGCTGAATTTCTTGTGTCCCTTCGTAAATTTGTGTAATTTTGGCATCGCGCATAAATCGTTCGACCGGATAGTCTTTCGTATAACCGTTGCCGCCGAAAATTTGCACTGCATCGACCGTCACTTTCATCGCCGTATCGCCGGCAAACAGTTTCGCCATCGCCGATGCTTTGCCATACGGCAAGCCGTTCGACTCAAGCCATGCCGCCTGATACGTCAGCAGCCTTGCCGCTTCAATGGCTGTCGCCATATCGGCGAGCTTAAAACCAACTCCTTGCTGTTCGGCGATCGGTTTCCCAAATTGGACGCGTTGTTTCGCATAGTCCACAGCCGCGTCGAGCGCCCCTTGGGCAATGCCGACCGCTTGGGCGGCGATGCCGTTGCGGCCGCCATCTAACGTCATCATGGCGATTTTAAATCCTTCCCCTTCTTGGCCAAGCAAGTTTTCTTTCGGGATGCGGCAATCTTCGAAAATCAGCTCGGTTGTCGGCGACGAACGGATGCCGAGTTTCTTTTCTTTTTTCCCGATCGAAAAGCCGGGGGTCCCTTTTTCGACGATGAAGGCGCTGATTCCTTTATGCCGCTTTTCCGGGTCGGTGACGGCGAAGACGACGTAAATTTCCGCTTCGCCGCCGTTCGTGATCCATACTTTAGAGCCGTTCAGGACGTAATGGTCGCCGTCTTTGACGGCGCGCGTTTTCATCGAGGCGACGTCAGACCCCGCCCCCGGCTCGGACAGCCCGTACGCGCCGAGCTTTTCCCCGGTCGCCAAGGCGCGCAAATACTTTTGCTTTTGCTCTTCGGTGCCGAATTTGTAAATCGGCCAGCTCGCCAGCGAAATGTGGGCGGAGAGCGTCACCCCGGTTGAAGCGCAGACGCGCGACAGCTCCTCGACGGCGATGACATACGCCAAATAATCGCTGCCGATGCCGCCGTACTCTTCCGGCCACGGGATGCCCGTTAAGCCGAGCTCGGCCATTTTGTTGAAAATGCTGCGGTCAAACCGTTCTTCCTCATCGCGCTCAGCAGCGGTTGGCGCCACTTCGTTTTCGGCAAATTCGCGCACCATCTTCCGCAGCATTTCATGTTCTTCGCTCAGTTGGAAATTCATAGCTTCATTCCCCCGTTTTTATAATAAAATCCTCGTCCCCATATGAGCGTGGTCATTGTTTTGTGAGCTGTTTGCTGATGACAATCCGTTGGATCTCGCTCGTTCCTTCGTAAATTTGGGTAATTTTCGCGTCGCGGAACAGCCGCTCGACCGGATAGTCTTCCGTATAGCCGTTGCCGCCGAACACTTGCACCGCCTCGATGGCGTTGTCCATAGCCGCTTGTGAAGCGAACAGTTTGGCCATCGACGCTTCTTTGCCGCACGGCAAGCCTTGGGCGCGCAGCCAAGCCGCGCGGTAGACGAGCCATTTCGCCGCCTCCGCCGCCGTTGCCATATCGGCGAGCTTGAAGGCGACGCCTTGCTGCTCGGCAATCGGTTTGCCAAACTGCACCCGTTCTTTCGCGTATGCCACCGCATGTTCAACCGCCGCTTCCGCAATGCCGAGCGCCTGGGCGGCGATGCCGATCCGGCCGACGTCAAGGTTCGCCATCGCGATTTTAAACCCTTCCCCTTCTTGGCCTAGCAAATTTTCCGCCGGCACTTTAGCGTCGTCAAACGTAATCGTTACCGTTCGCGATCCGTGCAACCCCATTTTTTTCTCATCTTTGCCGATCGCCATCCCCGGTGTTCCTTTTTCGACGATAAACGCGGAAATGCCGCGGCTGCCTTTTTCCTCCGGATTCGTGCGGGCGAACACGATGTACGTATCCGCTTCGCCGCCGTTCGTAATGAAAATTTTTGAACCGTTCAATACGTACGTATCACCGTGGCGCACCGCTTTTGTCTTTAAGCTTTTCGCGTCCGAACCGGCGCCCGGTTCGGTGAGGCAAAACGCCCCTAAAAACTCGCCGCGGGCAAGTTTCGTCACATACTTTTGTTTTTGCTCTTCCGTACCGAAATACAAAATTGGATTCGTCCCGACTGATGTGTGCACCGATAAAATGACGCCAACCGTCGGGCTTACTTTCGAAATTTCATGAATGGCGATAATGTAGGAAATAAAATCCATGCCTGCGCCGCCGTACGGTTCGGGAACGGTGATCCCCATCAGGCCGAGCTCGGCCATTTTGTTTAAAATCGGGCGCGGAAATTCCCCTTGTTCCATGCGCTCGACAAACGGGGCGATTTCCGCCGCTGCGAATTCGCGCACCATTTGCCGCATCATTTCTTGTTCTTCCGTAAATCGAAATTGCACGGGCCATCCCCCTTTGTCCTGTTGCTCGTCAATGTTGCCTTTACCCGCTTATTCGTATGTGTAAAACCCGCGACCTGTCTTGCGGCCAAGCCAACCAGCCTTGACGTATTTACGCAATAGCGGGCATGGGCGGTATTTGTCATCGCCAAACCCTTCATGAAGCGTTTCCATAATGTACAAGCACGTATCCAGCCCGATAAAGTCGGCGAGCGTGAGCGGCCCCATCGGATGGTTCATGCCAAGTTTCATCACTTCATCAATCGCCTCTTTTGTCGCTACTCCTTCGTACAAGGCATAAATCGCTTCGTTAATCATCGGCATAAGAACACGGTTGGAAACAAAGCCCGGAAAGTCATTCACTTCAACCGGCACTTTGCCAAGCGTCCGGGTGACCGCCTCAACCGTCTCGTATACCTCATCAGCCGTTGCCAAACCGCGGATAATTTCCACCAGCTTCATGACCGGCACCGGATTCATAAAGTGCATGCCGATTACGTTCTCCGGCCGCTTTGTCGCCGCTGCGATTTCGGTAATCGGGAGCGACGATGTATTCGAGGCTAAGATCGTCTCCGAACGGGCGATTTCGTCGAGCTCCGCAAACAGCTTCGTTTTCACATCCATGTTTTCGACAACCGCCTCAATGACGAGATCGGCTTTGGCGGCGTCATGCAAGTCGGTTGAACGGACGAGCCGCGACAGCGCGGCGTCTTTGGCTTCGGCTGTCATCTTGCCTTTTTCCACTTGGCGGCCGAGCAACGTTTCGATATTGGCCAGCCCTTTATCGAGTTGGGCTTCGCTAATGTCGTATAACAACACGTCATAGCCGGCGACAGCGCATACTTGGGCGATGCCCGACCCCATTTGTCCGGCGCCGACGACCATGATCGTTTTGACGTCCATGTTTCCATCCCCCTATAGCCAAATTCGCTAACGCTTTTGTTCGTTTCCTGACTCCATCCTTGGACAACGCAGATCGCAAACCAGCGGCCGCAGCGCCCAAGGAGGCGGCAGGCCATCCATATTCCAAAACCGCGGCCGCCCCACCGCCAAGCAAACCGCCTCCTGTATGGCGACAACGCCGTCAGGCGGCATGACGCGTCACGCCTCGACGGCGCGCGGCCGCGATGACGCGGCAGGCCATGCTTTATACTTCGATTAAGATGGCGTCGCCTTGACCGCCGCCGCTGCAAATCGCGGCAATGCCCAGCCCTCCGCCGCGGCGCTTCAACTCATGGGCGAGCGTCAAGATGATGCGCGCCCCGCTCGCGCCGATCGGATGACCGAGGGCGACAGCGCCGCCGTTGACGTTTACTTTTTCCGGATCAAGCCCGGCGATTTGAATGGCGGCAAGCGCGACAGCGGCAAACGCTTCGTTCACTTCGAACAAGTCAATGTCGTCAACGGTCTTTCCTGTTTTGCGGAGCAGTTCGTTGATGACAAGCCCCGGCGTTTTCGGGAAATCTTTCGCCTCGACGGCGATGGCCGTGTGGGCGACGACCGTTGCGAGCGGTTCGAACCCTTCCCGGGCGGCGCGCTCTTCGCTCATTAAGACGAGCGCCGCAGCGCCATCGTTGACGCCCGGGGCGTTGCCGGCCGTAATCGTGCCTTGCGGGTCAAATACCGGTGCCAGTTTGGCCAGCTTTTCCAGTGACGTATCTTTTCTTGGCGCCTCGTCGTGCTCGACAATGAGCGGCTCGCCTTTGCGCTGCGGGATCGAAACCGGCACGATTTCTTCCGCCAGCCGTCCGGCTTCGATGGCGGCAATGGCGCGCATATGGCTGCGGTATGCCCATTCGTCTTGCGCCTCTCTTGTAATGCCAAGCTCACGCGCCGTATTCCCGCCGTAGACGCCCATATGAACACCGGTGAAGCTGCACGTGAGGCCGTCATACACCATTAAATCTTTCACCGTGCTGTCGCCCATCCGCAGCCCCCAGCGCGCTTTCGGAAGCACATACGGGGCGTTGCTCATCGATTCCATCCCGCCGGCGACGACGACATCCGCCTCGCCTAAACGGATGAGCTGATCGGCAAGCGTCACGGCACGCATGCCGGATGCGCATACTTTGTTCACCGTCTCGGTGCGGACGTGCCACGGGATGCCGGCATGGCGCATCGCCTGGCGCGACGGGAGCTGCCCTTGTCCGCCTTGCAAGACGGTGCCCAAAATGACATGATCCACTTGTTCGGCGCTCACATTGGCGCGGGCGAGCGCCTCCTTCACGGCAATGCCGCCAAGCTCCGCTGCTGACAGCGCTTGCAAAGAACCTCCCAATTTTCCGAACGGGGTGCGAACCCCGCTTACAATCACTGCTTTCCCCATCATTCCTCTCCCCCTTTTCTCCATAAAGAAAACGATTACAAAACAAAGACTGAACGTTCGCTCGATGATGAGGCGAAAGAGAAGGCGTACCGCTGTACACCTCCCCCTCCCATTATACTTACTATTTTAAAAAATAGAAATTGTCTATGCAACCATTTTATGATGCGGCTTCTTCTTTTTCCTCACCAAACACCGATTTCGCCAACAGTTCCGCGACATCGTACGTCGAGACCCGATCCTCGACTTCTTTCGCTTTCGTGCCGTCTGACAGCATCGTCAAGCAGTACGGACAGCCGGAGCTGATCACCGTCGGATTGACCGCGAGCGCCTGCTCGGTGCGAGCGACGTTGATCCGGTTGCCGGTCGTCTCTTCCATCCACATGAGGCCGCCGCCGGCGCCGCAGCACATGCCGCGTTCGCGGTTGCGCTCCATCTCGACAAGCTCAACGCCCGGAATGGCGCGCAAAATTTGCCTTGGGGCGTCATACACGTCATTGTAGCGCCCTAAATAACACGAGTCATGGAACGTGATGCGCTCGTTGACCGGGTATTTCGGCACGAGGCGCCCTTCCTCGATGAGTTTGGCGAGCAGCTCGGTATGATGATACACTTCCGCCTCGAGCCCGAAGTCCGGGTATTCGTTTTTAAACGTGTTGTAGGCGTGCGGATCGATCGTGACAATTTTCTTGACGCCTGCCTTTTCAAACTCGGCGATGTTGTTCGTCGCCAGCTCCTGGAACAAAAACTCGTTCCCTAACCGGCGCGGCGTGTCGCCTGAGTTTTTCTCTTTATTGCCTAAAATCGCAAATTTGACGCCTGCCTCGTTGAGCAGCTTGGCAAACGCCAAGGCGATTTTTTGGCTTCGGCTGTCGTATGAGCCCATCGAGCCGACCCAGAACAAATACTCGATCTCTTCGCCTGCTTTGCTCGCTTCTTTCACCGTCGGGACGTGGATATCTTCGCGCAGCTCGCGCCAGTTTTCCCGCTCTTTCCGGTTTAACCCCCACGGGTTGCCTTGGCGTTCGATATTCGTCATCGCCCGCTGCGCGTCCGGATTCATCCGCCCTTCTGTCAACACGAGATAACGGCGCAAGTCGATGATTTTATCGACATGTTCGTTCATGACCGGGCATTGGTCTTCACAGTTTCGGCACGTCGTACAGGCCCAAATTTCTTCCTCAGTGATGACGTCGCCGATGAGGCTTGGCATTTCAATGGCCGCCGCCTGCTCGGCTGCCGCGGCGAACGCCAGCTGATTGCCTTTCGTATTTTTAAAGGCGAACGTCGGCACCCATGGCGCCCGCGACGTGACGACCGCCCCTTTTTCGGTCAAATGGTCGCGCAGCTTCAAAATCAAGTCCATTGGCGACAACATTTTCCCCGTGCCGGTCGCCGGACACATGCTCGTGCAGCGGCCGCATTCGACACAGGCGTACAAGTCGATCAACTGCTTTTGCGTAAAATCTTCAATTTTGCCGACGCCAAACGATTCTTGGCTTTCGTCTTCAAAGTTGATCGGCGAAAGCTTCGGCCGCGTCAGCCGGCTGAAAAAGACGTTGATGGGCGCAGCGATCAAATGAGCGTGCTTCGACTGTGGCACGTAGACAAGGAACGTCAGCAAAATCAATAAATGCACCCACCAGGAGACAAAAAACAGCACTGCCGCCCCGGTTTCGCCGACCCACGAAAATGCGCCGGCAATGAGCGAGGCGACCGGTTCGCTCCATGTCGCTTCCTCACCATGCCAAATCATGCTCATGCCGTTGCCAAACAATACCGACAACATCAATCCGCCGATAAAGATCAACACAAGCCCGGCTTTGAAATCGCGCTTCAGACGGACGAGTTTTTCAATGTAGCGACGGTAAAAGGCGGCGAGCACGGCGATTAAAATGAGCAAGGTGACGATTTCTTGGAAAAACGTAAACCATGGGTAAAGCGGCCCAAGCGGCAAGTGCGCCCCTGGCGCAAGCCCTTTGATGATAAAATCAATGGCGCCAAACTGGACGAGAATAAATCCATAGAAAAAGACGACGTGGATCAAGCCGCTTTTTTTGTCTTTAAGCAACTTTTTCTGGCCGAACACGTTGATCCAAATGTTGCGCAGCCGCTCATTCACTTTCTCGTCAAACTCAACCTTTTTGCCAAGTTTGATGTACATTGCCCGCGTTTTCACCACATACGCGAACAAATAAATGGCGTAAGCGGTTACAAATAAAAACGCAAGCAAGTTCACCAACAATAAGGCGTTCATCTTCTCTCCCCTTCCCCCACTTTTCCGGCGATTTTGTTGACATAACAAAAGGAATTTTCAGAATTGCGCTTTACGTCTATTGTACAAATGAATGAGCATTCAGTCAATAGCTTTTTTATCATTTCCGTCAGGAAGGTTTCCCCTTTCGAGCGAAAGAGGGGGACAAGGGGCTTTATAGTTGTCGGCGAGACGAGCCTCTCCGCTCGCGCTTGATCCGGACACGGCGGGATCCGAAGCACCGGCCCCCTGTAAGAACCGTTAAGTGCCCATCCGGCCAGGCGGGACGGAATCGGCGGCTCGAGCTTTGCTATTTTTGTACGTTGTAGGACACATTAATAAGTACTGAAGCGATGCACAGGAGGGGAAGGCATGGCCGTCATTGCTGTTATTGCCATCATATTCATGCTCATTTATCTTGATGACAAACTCGGACAGCTCGCGTTCCGGAACGGACGGAAAAAAGTCGTCTATCCGGAACGGAGAAGCGATATTACGCTCTATGTCAACGGCAGGCATTTATTTTCCGACTATTTTGCCGAGCTGCGCCGTGCCCGCGACCATATTCACATCCTGTTTTACATCATCAAAAGTGATGAAACGACGACACCATTTTTCCAAATTTTAAGGGAAAAAGCAGCCGAGGGAGTGAAAGTACGAGTGTTGGTCGACTGGGTCGGCAGCCTCGGGTTGCCGAAAGCGCTCATCCGCTCGCTGAGGGCGAGTGGAGTCGAATTCGCCTACGCCCGGCCGCCGCGCTTTCCGTTTTTCATTTACCGCCTCAACCGCCGCAACCACCGAAAAATTACGGTCGTTGACGGAAAGGTTGGGTACATGGGCGGTTTTAACATCGGCCGCGAATACAATGGGAAAGACGCCAATTTCGGGGAATGGCGCGACTATCACTTAAAAATCAGCGGCGAAGGGGTACACGACTTACAGGAACAATTTTTGCACGACTGGGAGGAGGCGACGGGCAAAACCGTCGCTGACAAACCCCGTTACTTCCCGCCCCTTCGCGCCGGCGCCATTCGCCATCAATTGGTCGCCACCGATGGCGCCGCACTCGAGGAACAGTATATCGATGTCATCCGTCATGCAAAAAAAGAAATCGTGATCGGCACCCCGTATTTTATCCCGAGCCGGCCGTTGTTTGACGAGCTCATGCGCGCGATCCGGCGCGGAGTGCGCGTCACTGTCATTGTGCCGCTGCGGGCGGACCATTTGTTTGTCCGCGAGGCCGCTTACCCGTATTTTTATCAAATGCTGAAGGCCGGGGCGCGCATTTACCGATTTTACCAAGGATTTTACCACGCCAAAACGATTGTCGTCGATGAGGAATGGTGCGATGTCGGCACCGCCAACTTTGACCGGCGCAGTTTGTTTTTAAACAGTGAAATTAACTGTTATGTGTTTGACCGTGCGTTCACCCGGCTCGTCAGGCAGGCGATCGAACGTGACTTGACACGCGCCGAGCCGCTGACGCTCGATTTTTGGCGGAATCGTTCGCTCCTTGACCGCGGCAAAGAGTCGATTTCCCAGCTGATTTCCGCCTGGCTGTAGGCAACGCGAAAAAAGCCGGCGATGTTCATGACCAACCCGCCTAACAGCGGCTTTCCCCGCGGGGGAGAACCTCGCCAAATGAGCCTTTTTCCCGGCAAAACCCGGCGCTTGGACGAACGCTCGGACAAAAGGGCAAAAGAATCCCGGCCGAAACCGCGAAACAAAAAACCCGGCCGGCGCCCGCGGCGATCTCACATCGCCAACATGGCGCCAGCCGGGATTGAATCAGCTTGCCATCCTGCGGCCGCCGTTCATTTCCAAAACAACGCCAGCCATTGAAACAGCCGCATCCCGAGATACACCCCGACGATGCCGGCAATGCCGGCCAACGCCGGAGGGGCCGGAATCGGCAGGCGGAACAACGTGAATAAACAACCGACGACCATGCCAGTGACAAGCGACAAGATGACTTCTTTCATTCGTTGATCCTCCACCGTTGTTTTCCTTTAGGATGTCCAAACAAAAAGGGGGCAATCGCCCCCTCCGTTCGGTTTGTTCGTTTACATTTGTTCGGGCGCTGAAACGCCGATGAGTGCCAAGGCGTTGCGCAACGTGATTTGCACCGCCTTCACCAGCGCAAGGCGGGCTCTCGTTTTTTCGATGTTGTCAAGATCAAGCACTTTTTCCGCGTTGTAGAAGCTATGAAGCGCTGACGCCAACTCAAACGCATAGGCAGTGACGCGGTGCGGCATCCGCTTGAGCGCCGCCTCAGCGACCACGTCCGGGAAGTCGCCGAGCACCTTGAGCAGCTCAATTTCCTTCTCGGTCTCCACTAAATGATGCAAAGCGAGGTCGCCTTCGTGCGACACGTTTTGCTCTTCCGCCTGGCGGAGAATGCTTGAGACGCGGGCGTGTGCATATTGGACGTAGTAAACCGGATTTTCATTCGACTGCGATACGGCCAAGTCCATGTCAAAGTCGAGATGCGTATCGCCCGAGCGCATCGCAAAGAAATAGCGGACGGCATCGACGCCGACTTCCTCCATCAGCTCGCGCATCGTCACCGCCTTGCCGGTGCGCTTGCTCATTTTCACGCGCTCGCCGTTTTGGTATAAATTCACCATTTGGATGATTTCGACTTCGAGCGCCTCCGGATCGTAGCCAAGCGCCGCAATCGCCGCTTTCATGCGCGGAATATAGCCGTGGTGGTCCGCCCCCCAGACGTTGATGAGCTTTTTGAACCCGCGCCGCAGCTTGTCTTGATGGTAGGCGATGTCCGGAAGCAAGTACGTATACGTGCCGTCTTGCTTAATTAACACGCGGTCTTTGTCATCGCCAAAGGCGGTCGAACGGAACCATGTCGCGCCGTCTTGTTCGTAAATGTAGCCGCGCTCGCGCAACGTCGAGAGCGCCTCATCGATTTTGCCGCTTTCATAAAGCGACGTTTCCGAATACCAGACGTCAAACGGAACACGGAATGCGGCCAAATCTTGTTTAATTTTGTCGAGCTCATAACGAAGACCGTACTCGCGGAAGAACGCAAGCCGCTCCTCTTCATCGGCGTGGACGAACCGGTCGCCGTATTCCTCGGCCAGCTGTTTGCCGATTTCGACGATGTCGTCGCCGTAATAGCCGTCCTCCGGCAGCGGCATATCGGTGCCAAGCGCTTGGAAATAGCGGGCTTCGACCGATTTCGCCAAGTTGTAAATTTGCTTGCCGGCGTCGTTAATGTAGTATTCGCGCGTCACGTCAAAGCCGGCTTTCGCCAAAATGTTGCAAAGCGAATCGCCGACCGCCGCGCCGCGGGCATGGCCCAAATGCAAGTCGCCGGTCGGGTTGGCGGAGACGAACTCGACTTGCACCTTTTCCCCGTTGCCGACGTTCGATTCGCCGTACGCTTGTCCGGCCTGCAAAATCGCCGGTACGACCGCCGTCAAATAGCGGTTGTCCATGTAAAAGTTGATAAAGCCCGGCCCCGCCACCTCAACGCGCGCCACCGATACGCGTCCGCGGTCGAGCTGCGCGGCGATGGCTTCGGCGATCGCCCGCGGCGGTTTTTTCGCAAGGCGGGCAAGCTGCATGGCGATATTCGTCGAGTAATCGCCGTGCGCCTTTTCGCGCGGCACCTCAAGCAGCACTTCCGGCAGCTCGTCGGCCGAAACGAGCCCGGCTTTTACCGCCGCCTGGCGAATTTCGTCTTTCAGCTGTTCTTTCATTTGTCCGACAATGTTCATCGGCTTATACCCCCTTAAATGTCAACGTCAACGTATGGCGCCCGCTCCGCTCGTTTTGCAGCACGAGTTCGTAGGAGAGAAAGAGCCGCCCCCGCTTCCGCTTGTCGTCATAGTGAAACTCGATCGCATCCGTTTTCGCCGCCATCGCCCACCGCCCAAACGCCGTTTGGTAATGGCCGGGCAGCTCTTGCCGGCGGCGGAACGTTTGCCGCATCTCGACCGCCCCGGAGCGAATGACGACGACTTCCTCAGGCGCGATTTTCACCGTCGTTTTCACCCGCCCCAGTTCGTTTTCCTCCTCAAACTGCAAATAGCCCGTTGTCCCTTTTATGTAATACACACCGTCCGCCTCAAGCACGACCGTCTCCCGGCGCGCACTGTCGCGGATGACAGCGACTTGGCGAAGCTGCACCGGCATACCATTTCGTTCCTTCATGGCTGAACACACCTTTGCGAGCAAAACAGTCATAACATTAAGTATAAAGAACTGCCCCGTCCGATTCAAGGGGGGACAAGCTTGGCGGCGGGTTTCTGTCCCCGTTCGCCAAAAAGAAAAAAGCCCAAAGCCGAAGCCTTGGAGCTTTTCTCCAACCACATTTTATGACGGTGTCCGAACGTTTTGCAGCACGTTAACGGCAAACGCAATAACCGCGAGGACGACGAGCACCCCGCCGATGGCCGTCACCGGCACGAACGCTTCGTTGCCGTAAACGACGAAAACAAGACCGATCATCATAACCGGCAACCCGATATTGTGCAGCCAAAAATGAACGTTGGCCAACTTGGTGGCTGCTGCTTGCGGGAATAAATGATAAATAATACCGGCAAGCGTCAGTGCGGTCCAGCCGAGCAAGTTAATATGGACATGAACCGGAGTCAGCGTAAACGAATGGGTCATGGACATGCCAAGACCGATACAGACGCCAATGACAAAGTAGACAACGGAAATTTTGATCAGCTTCACGCCCATCTTTGTTCCCCCTCCCCCCTTTTCTTTTGTTAATATATTACATATTATTATGTTCCGTACCCTTATATTCCTGCTCCTTTGGCCCTGCCCAAGAAAAAAAAAGCGCCCTCGCACATTGGCGATTTAGGCGCTTTTTCCTATGTTCACTTCACCACCCAGCCGAGCAGCATTTCTCTCACAAGCTTGCTCGCTGTGTTGGCGGTTTGTTCCGAATGGTCGTAAATCGGCGCGACTTCCACTAAATCGGCGCCGACAACGCGAACGTCAGAGCGGGCGATCTCATGGATCGCCGCCAACAGCTCTTTCGATGTAATCCCGCCGGCATCCACCGTTCCCGTACCCGGAGCGTGGGCCGGGTCGAGCACATCGATGTCAATCGTCACATACACCGGGCGGCCGGCGAGTTTCGGCAGCACCGAACGGAGCGGTTCAAGCACGTCAAACTTGGCGATGTACATGCCGTTTTGTTTCGCCCATTCGAACTCTTCTTTCATGCCGGAGCGAATGCCGAACGAAAAGACGTTCGTCGGGCCGATGAGATCGGCGGCTTTGCGGATCGGCGTCGCATGCGACAACGGCTCGCCTTCGTAATGTTCGCGCAAGTCGGTATGGGCGTCCATGTGAATGACGGCCAAATCCGGGTAATAGTCGTGCACGGCTTTGATGACCGGCCAAGAGACAAGGTGTTCGCCGCCGAGACCGAGCGGAAACTTGCCGGCATCAAGCACTTTTCTGACGAACTGTTCTATCAGCTCCAAGCTGCGGGCGGCGTTGCCAAACGGCAGCGGGATGTCGCCGGCGTCAAAGTAACGGACATCCTTTAGCTCCCGGTCCAAATATGGGCTATATTCTTCAAGGCCGATCGACACTTCGCGGATGCGGGCCGGACCGAACCGCGAACCGGGCCGGTAGCTGACGGTCCAATCCATCGGCATCCCGTAGATGACCGCTTCGCTCTCCTCGAAATTCGGATGGCTGCCAATAAAGACGTTGCCGGAGTAAGCCTCATCAAACCGCATTCATCTTCCCCCTCATTTCACCAAGTCCGCGACAAACTTCGGCAGTACGAAACACGCTTTGTGCAGCTCTTTCGTGTAATATTTCGTGTCAATGTCGTGGAACCGGTCGTCGCTGACCGCAAGCGGGTCGTATTTTTTCGAGCCGAGCGTAAACGTCCAGAGCCCGCTCGGATACGTTGGAATGTTCGCCGTATACAAACGGGTGATCGGGAAAATTTCTTTCACATCGCGGTAGACGTTGCGGATCAAGTCAGCTTTAAACCACGGGTTGTCCGTTTGGGCGACGAACATGCCGTCCTCTTTCAACGCGTTGGCGATCCCGGCATAAAACCCTTTGGTGAACAAGCTGACCGCCGGGCCGACTGGTTCCGTCGAGTCGACCATAATGACGTCGTATTCGTTTTCGCTTTGGGCGATGTGCATAAACCCGTCATCGACTTTCACTTCGACGCGCGGATCATCAAGCTTTCCGGCAATTTCCGGCAAATATTTTTTCGAATACTCGATCACTTTGCCGTCAATTTCCACGAGCGTCGCTTTTTTGACGCTCGGGTGTTTCAACACTTCACGGATGACGCCGCCGTCGCCGCCGCCGACGACAAGGACGTTCTCCGGCTTAGGATGGGTGAACAACGGCACATGGGCGACCATTTCGTGGTAGACGAATTCGTCTTTTTGCGTCGTCATCACCATGCCGTCTAAAATGAGCATGTTGCCAAACTCCGCCGTTTCGACCATATCAAGCTTTTGAAACGGCGTTTGTTCTGTATGTAAAGTGCGGGTAATGCGTGCCGTGATGCCAAAATGTTCTGTCTGCTTTTCCGTAAACCATAGTTCCATCGGTAACATCCTTTCTCCGAACATTGCTTACTATCAAGTTTCCCTTGCCAACGAAAAACTAAACATGAAAAAGTATAGAGCAATCTAGCAAAAATGCAAGGGGAACAAGTTTAAAATAAAAAAATTTTTTTCATACTAGTAAGAAAAGTGGGGAGCGCCCGCCCGCTGCATTTCGCCAGAGGGCCAAACGACGCGCTTTTCCGCCAACATCGCCGAGGTGATGCGCAATGGAACCGATCCCGGGCAGCCGTTTTCGCGGCACGTGGAAATATGTGCGCGCCGCCATGTTTATTAGTGTTTTTCTTGCGATCTTTGCTTCCGCCGCCCTCGGGAGCTTTATTTTGTTCGCCAAAATCGAGGGCGCCCCGCCGGTTGCCGTGCCGCAAACGACGATTTTTTACGCGGATGACGGCCGCAAAATCGGGGAAAGCGACCATGGGCAAAAGCGGTACTGGGTCCGGCTTGATGACATTTCCCCGCACGTCATTGAAGCGACGATCGCCGTGGAAGATCGAAAGTTTTACGAACATCACGGATTTGACTTGAAACGGATCGCCGCCGCGGTGTTGGCCAACATCCAGGCCATGGACAAAGTGCAAGGGGCGAGCACGATCACCCAGCAATATGCCCGCAACTTGTTTTTAACGCATGAGAAAACGTGGTCGCGGAAAATTCAAGAAGCGCTGTACACGATCCGCCTTGAAGCCAACTACAGCAAAGAAAAAATTTTAGAAGGCTATTTAAACACCATTTACTATGGCCATGGCGCCTACGGCATCGAGGCGGCGGCGCGTTATTATTTCGGCAAGCATGCCGATGAACTGACGATAAGCGAAGCGGCCATGTTAGCCGGCATTCCGAAAGGCCCATACTACTATTCGCCGCTTGTGAACGAAGAGCGGGCGAAAGCGCGGCAAAAAATCGTGCTCACCTCCATGGTGGAAGCGGGCTACATCAGCCGCGAAGAGGCGGAGCGGGCGTACCGCGACAAGCTCGTTTACGTCCGCCACCGCGAACAGGAGCAGCCCATGGCCCCGTATTTCCAAGATGTCGTCAAACAGCAGCTGCGCACGAAGCTTGGCCTTGATGAGCGGACGATCGAGCTCGGGGGATTGCGCGTCTACACAACGCTCGACCGGCGCCTGCAGCGAATCGCCGAAGAACAATTTAAGCAAGTCATCAGCCCCCATTCCGCCATCCAGGCGGCATTGGTGGCCATGGATCCGCGCACAGGGGAAGTAAAGGCGCTCATCGGCGGCCGCGATTATGAAGAAAGCCCGTTCAACCGCGCTGTGCAAGCCGAACGCCAGCCGGGGTCGACGTTTAAACCGTTTTTGTATTACGCGGCGATCGAGCAAGGGTTTACCCCGTCGACGCAGCTGCGCAGCGAACTGACCACCTTTACGTTTGACGGGGGCCGGGCGACGTATACGCCGCATAACTACAACGACTATTACGCGGACGGCCCGATTACGCTTGCCCAGGCGCTCGCCGTCTCCGACAACGTCTTCGCCGTCAAAACGCTGCAGTTTATCGGTGCCGCTAAACTCGTTGAAACAGCGAAAGCGCTCGGCATTACGAGCAAACTGAAGGCCGTGCCGTCACTCGCCCTTGGCACGTCGCCGGTGAAAATGATCGACATGGTCGCCGCATACGGCACGATCGCCAACTACGGCAAAAAAGCGGGCCCGGTGTTCATTAAAAAAGTCGTCGACGCGAACGGAAACGTCTTATATGAACACAAACCGGCAAGCGAGCAAGTACTCGACCGCGACGCGGCGTTTGTGACCGCCCACTTAATGACCGGGATGTTCGATCCAAAGCTCAACGGCTATACGACCGTCACCGGGCAGTCGATCGCCGATGAAATGACGCGCCCGTACGCCGGCAAGTCCGGAACGACGAAAACGGACAGCTGGATGATCGGCTTCGCCCCGCAACTTGTTGCCGGCGTCTGGACCGGGTACGACCGCGGTGAGACGATGAGCCGCTTTGATGAGAAACAATACGCGAAACAAATATGGGTTCGTTTTATGGAGGAAAGCCTCGCCGGCGAGCCGGAAAAATCGTTTAAGCCGACCAAAGGCGTCATCGGCGTCTACGTCGACCCGCAAAACGGAAAGCTGGCGACCGATTCGTGCCCGGTGAAGCGGAAAACGTATTATATCGCCGGCACAGAACCGGTCGACTATTGCACTGATCATTGGGAAAAGAAAAAGAAGAAAAAAGAAGACGGCAAAAGTTGGTGGGAAAAATGGCTGCCGTGGTTCTAAAGAAAATCCCCTGCGTTTGCACGCAGGGGATTTTCTTGTCCTAGTTTTCCTGTGTTATACATGTAGATTTAGTTTATCCTTTTTTCCAAACAAGAACAAGCCCTTGCCCATATCTTTTCACAAAACCGTCACATTTCCCCTTCCAAATCTTGTTTCAGCTTATCGCTCGAGCGGTTCCATATCTCGATGTCGTGGCCTTTCAAAAAGTTCGCGAGCACCCGTTTTGATTTGGCGTCCATATGGTCGACGATAATGTGCCGCTTCAGCGATTTATCGAGCCGGTTCACATGTTCCGGCAACAGCTTATAGCCGCGGCGCGCCTCGCGATCAACCGTCATTTCGCACGCCGTCACCCCGGCGTAATACGGGCCGTCGGCGCCACGCTCGATCGTCACCCAGACGATCCAATACGGCTTGCCGTTCGGGACGGCGGAACGGTCGGGCAAAAATTTAATGCCGCGCTCGACAGCGCTGCGCGCATGCATCGCCCCCATGTCGACGAACGCTTCGCCCGCTTCGACGTCAATGATGACCGGCGACACGTTTTCCAAGCTCAACGCCCCGGCGCCAAAGCCGCGGTGCCCGTCGGTCGGATCGTCCTTAATGATGTTAAACCCGATGTTTTTTTTCTTTTTTTGCTCCACTCGCTTCTTCCTCCTTCCTACATAAACAAGCTGGCAGCCAACGACTGCAAGTTCTCAAGCACAAACGGCAGCGCCACTTGAAACACCGGCTCAATCGTATAACGGTCGAGCGGCGTCAGCACGAGAATAAGGAAAATGAGCGCCCCGTAGTTTTCCCATTGCGTCATTTTCGCCCGCAACCCGTCCGGCGCCAAATCTTCAATAATACGATACCCATCAAGCGGCGGAAACGGCAATAAATTAAACACAAACAAGACGGTGTTCAAGCCGATAAAAATTTGGAAAAACATATCGAACCCGGCCGCAAACCAATCAGGCAACGCCCGCATGATGCCGAAATCGATCATCGCATACCAGATGACAAACCCGAGCCCGGCCAGCACCAAATTGCTGAGCGGCCCGGCGACCGACACAAGAATGCCGGCCAGGCGCGGATTTTTAAAATGGAAGCGGTTGACCGGAACCGGCCGCGCCCAGCCAAATCCAGCCAAGAAAATGAGCAGCGTGCCAAGCAAATCCAAATGGGCAAACGGCGATAATGTCAACCGCCCTTGATTTTTCGCGGTCGGGTCGCCGAACTTGTACGCGACATACGCATGGGCGAATTCGTGCACGGAAAACGCCAGCGCCAGCGTCAAGAGCACATACGGAATTTCGCTTAACGAATACGGCAAAATGTGTTCCACGTGATTAACTCCTTTTCCCCTGTATTCACTATCCTTAGTATACATGATTTACCGTCAAAAGTGGACTCAACTTCCTTGCCGCATGGTATAATAAGCGCGACAGCACTCGACAATAAAATTAGGAGGGAATGGCTATGCCGTACGTCACGATCAAAATGCTCGCCGGCCGCACGGACGAGCAAAAGAAAGCGCTGGTGGAAAAAGTGACCGACGCCGTTGTGGAAACGACCGGGGCGAAAAAAGAGAGCGTGGTCGTGTTCATCGAAGAAATGACAAAAGACCATTATGCCGTCGCCGGAAAACGGCTGAGCGACGCGGAGTAACAAACGGGGGGCGCCAGCGGGCGTCCCCGTTGCTTTTTGGGATAAAAACGAATATTATTATAGTTGTCTTTCATATTGTTCGTTTTTAGGAGGTTGCCTATGATTCGTTTTTCGGACAACACTGTCGACCACAAAACGGAAATTTTCGCCGGGTTGACAACATTTTTAACGATGGTATATATCATCGTCGTCAATCCGGTCATCTTGTCGGACGCCGGCGTCCCGTTTGAACAGGCGTTCACCGCCACTGTCATCGCCACCGTTGTGGGCACGCTTTGGATGGCCATCTTCGCCAACTATCCGATCGCCATCGCGCCCGGCATGGGGCTGAACGCGTACTTCGCCTATTCCGTCGTCGGGTCGCACGGCGACATTTCGTACGAAACTGCGTTTTCCGCCGTGTTCGTGGCCGGGGTGCTGTTTTTGCTGCTGTCGCTCACCCCGCTCCGCAGCAAGCTGATCGAAGTGATCCCTGACAGTTTGAAGCACGGCATCACCGCTGGCATCGGGCTGTTTATCGCTTTCATCGGCTTGCGGCTGACCGGAATCATTCAAGCTCATCCGCAAAATTTAGTGGCGCTTGGCAACTTGCATGCCCCGTCGGCTCTGTTGACGCTCATCGGCCTCGCCGTGACGCTTGTACTCATGATGCGCGGCGTCAACGGCGCGCTCTTTTACGGCATGGTCATCACCGGCGTCATCGCCTACGCGACCGGTCAGCTTCACTTTGACAAAGGAATTGTGTCGCTGCCGGCGCTGCCGGACGGGCTTGTCGTCGCCAATCCGTTCGCGGCCGTCGGCGATGTCATTAGCCACAGCTTGTACGCTGTCGTCTTTTCCTTTTTGCTCGTCACGCTTTTTGACACGACCGGCACGATGATCGGCGTCGCCCAGCAAGCCGGGCTGATGAAAGGAAACACGTTGCCGCGCGCCCGCGAGGCGCTCTTGGCCGACTCGGTCGCGACGACGATCGGCGCCATGTTTGGCACGAGCCCGACGTCCGCGTACATCGAATCCTCAACCGGCGTCGCCGCCGGCGGCCGCACCGGCTGGACGGCGCTCACGGTCGCCATTTTGTTTATCGCAGCCGCCTTTTTCAGCCCGCTCGTCGGCGCCGTTGCTGGGCTTTCCGCCATCACCGCTCCGGCGCTCATTGTCGTCGGCAGCTTGATGATCAGCAACATCGCCCATATCGATTGGCGCGAATTGGACGAGGCGTTCCCGGCCTTTCTCATCATCTTAAGCATGCCGCTCACCTCCAGCATCGCGACCGGCATCGCGCTCGGCTTCGTCTCGTACCCGCTTTTAAAAATCGCCCGCGGCCGCTGGCGCGACGTGCACCCGCTGTTGTACGTGCTTGCGGTGCTGTTCTTTTTGCAGCTGGCGTTTTTGCCGCATTAATGAAGAAGGTGTCCCCGGAACAATGGGACACCTTTTCGTCTATGGCCAACTGACGATCCGTTGAAACCGCATTTTCCACCCGTCTACACACAAGCGCTCTTGTGGCATCGGCTGCGCAGCGCCTCAATATACGCATACGCCTCTTCGATTTCGTCCTCGGTATAGCGCTGTTTGCTTTTTAGGACAGCGATCTTCTCTTTTACGTCGTCTTTTGGCAAATGTTCAAAATAGAGCACGGTCGAGACAAGCTCCAAAAAGCGCGCGTTTTGTCCGTTCATCGCCTGCATGCATTCGGCAAGGCCCGGCATCTCCCAGTCGTAATGGCGCAAAAACTGTTCGCCCGCTTCGGTCAATGTGTAGCGGTATTGCACATAGCCGCTTTTTTTCTCTTTCACTTCATGCAAAAAGCCGAGCGCGCACAGCTCTTCGATGCGGCACGTCAACTCTTCCGAATACGGGCCGTAAAAGTGAAAGTCAAACTTCTCATAAAACGGAAAGTCGAGCTTCTTGGCGATGTAAATCATTTTTTGCAGCTTTTTGCGGCCCGCTATTTCCCCGGCGGCCGCCAACGCCTTCATCACTTTCGCATGCTCTGTGAGCACTCCCCGTCATCTCCTAACCCTTTAAAATTTCCATAATTTTTTTCTTTACTGTCCGCTTCGTCGACATGTCTTCAAGAAAATCAGCGGGGAAATAGAGCTTATGGTCGGTGCGCCGCTTGCCGGAAATGGCGTCAACAAGCACCGATTCGCGCGACAGCTCGCGCAATTCCCCGTTCGGCATCAACAAGTAAATCGGCAGGCGCTCGCCTTCTTCGCCCGGCCGGTAAAAATCGTACGGCAAATCGGATGACGAATCGACGACTAAGTAATAGTCCGGGTCGATCCCAGCCTTTTTAAACAGGCCGGTCAGCTCGATCAGCTTTGCCATTTGCTCGTTTGTCGGATGGAATTCCGTATATTTGAACAGGCGGCGGTGGACAAACCGCCGGCATAAGTCGCTTAAGATCGGATCCCGCTCGTATTGCCATTGTTGGAAGTAAAACAATATGACCGCTTCATCGAGCGCCAAATAGTCGCCAAGCGTTACATGGCCCTCGAAAAACGACAAAAAGTGAACCGGCTTCGTCTGAAAGGCATACCCGTCTTCGTACAGCTGTTTCGCCCGATGCAAAATTTTCGTCAAAATGACTTCAGCGCTGCGCGTCACCGGATGGAAGTACACTTGCCAATACATTTGATAGCGGCTCATAATGTAATCTTCAACCGCATGCATGCCGCTTCGCTTAATAACCACTTGGTCCTCGCGCGGACGCATGACGCGCAAAATGCGCTCCATGTCAAAATAGCCGTAGCTGACGCCGGTGTAGTACGCATCGCGCAACAAATAGTCCATCCGGTCGGCGTCAATTTGGCTCGAGATGAGACTGACGACGAGCTTATTCGAGTACGTCTTGGCAATCACTTCCGCCACTTTTTGCGGAAAATCGCCATCAACCGCACGCAGCGCGGCATTTACTTCCGTATCGCCTAAAATGATCGCTCTCGTAAAATCTTCATGGTCAAGGTGAAACACTTTTTCAAACGAATGGGAAAACGGCCCATGCCCCAAGTCGTGCAACAGCGCCGCGCATAAGCAAAGAAGGCGCTCGTTATGGTCCCAATGGTCGCGGCCGACGAACACATCGTCGATGATGCGGCGGATGATTTCATAAACGCCAAGCGAATGGTTGAATCGGCTGTGCTCGGCGCCGTGGAACGTCAAATACGTCGTGCCG
Source organism: Geobacillus sp. BK01 (assembly GCF_052220245.1). Taxonomy (NCBI): domain Bacteria; kingdom Bacillati; phylum Bacillota; class Bacilli; order Caryophanales; family Anoxybacillaceae; genus Geobacillus; species Geobacillus sp. BK01. The sequence continues at coordinate 108,540 of NZ_JBQPTH010000002.1, read as the reverse complement.
AGCTGCTTAATGCGGCGCAGGCGCTGAAACTCTTTTGTACCGATCAAATCCCAAATGACTTTGTCGCGAACATGTATGTACCGATGCACTGGATCTTTAAATACTTTTTCTTCATGAAGCTGCCCGCCGGGATACATCGCGTCCTCCTCTTCCGTCTCCAACATACATCTATTATACGCCGTTTCTTTTGGCAAAGAAATAGTTGACTTTTTTCCCCGCCTTTCTCCATTATTGACGGAAAAAACAAAAAATCACCTTCTTTCGGCAAAGAAGGTGACCGATTAGCGTTTTTTCAGTTTTTCGGCAATTTTATCGATCAGTTCGTCTTCCGTCAATGCCGCCACCGGGCGATTGTTGACGAAGGCGAACGTTTTTTTTCGTCCCGGACCGCAATACGACTGGCAGCCGATTTTAATGACCGCATCCGGATCGAGCTTTTTCAAGCGCGGAAGCAATGTCTTTAAGTTCGGCGCCTTGCAGTCATCGCAAACGCGAAACTCGTTCGCCATCACTTTTCATCCCTTTCCACAGCGTTTGCTTTGTGTATTCTACCGCTTTCGCGGGAAAATTGCAAGCAAGCGGCTTTCATTCTTACAAGTTGCCAATCCTGTAAACTCGCAACGTATAATTTTTTTTCTTTTTGCCCATCCTTTTACTAGCAGCGAAAAAGGAGTGGAGAATGATGAAACAACGACAAGACGCTTGGACGGAAGAAGACGATTTATTGCTGGCGGAAACGGTGCTCCGCCACGTACGGGAAGGAAGCACTCAACTAAACGCGTTTGAAGAAGTCGGCGATAAGTTGAACCGGACGTCGGCCGCCTGCGGATTCCGCTGGAACGCGGTCGTCCGCCACCAATACGAAGAAGCGCTGCAAATGGCGAAAAAACACCGAAAAGAGCGGCAGCGGCTGCTCGCCAAACAAGGTGGGGTGAAGAAGCGGCGCCTGTATGAACCGCCGATGCCGTCATTGGAGGAGCTTGGCGACGTAATGCAGTTGCCGGCTGTCATCCCGGCGGCACCGCAACCTCAATCCGTAACGCTTGATCAGGTGATCGCCTTTTTGAAAACGTTCCAATCGCACGAACGAAAACGGGAAACGCTGGTCAAAGAAAACGAGCGGCTGCGCCGCGAAATTGAAGAATTAAAGCAAAAAAATGCGGAACTTGAAGAAAAGGTTGCGAAATTAGAAGAAAACTCGTCAACCGTCCAAGAAGATTTTGAGACGCTTGTCAAAATCATTAACCGGGCACGCAAAATGGTGTTGAAGGAAGAAGAAGAGCGGGGGTTGACTTTCCGCATGGACTCAAATGGAAATTTAGAAAAAATCGCCGAGTAACGACAAAGGATGCCGGGTGAAGATAGCGGCATCCTTTCCTTTTAGTTGGACGTTTACCATCTTTGTTTCCGGCAGCCAAAACGGCCCTTCTCAACGCCGTTGGCGAGCAACGAAGCTCTTTGTCTTGATCACAGCGAACAGACGTTACCCGTTGATGTCTTCCATTGGCTCTTTGGTGAATACGTTGGCATTTCGTTCGACAATGCGCGTCCAATATTGTTCATACCATTCCCATTCTTCACCGTCGAGAACGGACGAATACAAGGCGCCGCCAAGCGATTGCAGCGTGCGCCAAAGGGCGAGCAACAGCTCGTCGACTGACAACTCGCAGCCAATGAGTTCAGACAGCGATGCCATCACCCCCGGGACGACATCGGGGTAAGTGAATTTCGTTTCTTCCCCTTGCCGGCCGATCTCATAAAAGCGGCGAATGAGCTCGCCACGCTTTGCGCCGCTGCCGGTGACGCAAAGATAAACTTGTACCGCGACCCCACCGCGCACGCGCCGTTGGGAGATGCCGGCGAATTTTTTTCCACCGATGCTTAAGTCATAGCTGCCCGGGCAGTATGAGCCAACGACTTCCCCCGCCTCGACGCGGGCGCCGTATGGCGCGAGCATGGCGGCAATGAGCGCATACATCGCCTCATACCCTTGTTCGATGGCGATCTTGTGTTTCGTTTCCGGGAAAATGAGCGAGATGTTCAGCACTCCGCCGTCAAGGACAACAGCCAGCCCGCCGGAGTTGCGGACGACGACGTGGTACCCTTCCTTGCGCAAAAACGAAACGGCCTCATCAATATAAGGAAGCTTAGTGTCGGCGGCGCCTAAGACGACGGTATTCTCATGCACCCACGTGCGGACGACCGCATCCGACTGTCCCGCGCCAACCGCGGTGCATAATGCATCATCGATGGCAAACGATTGTTTCGCATCAAACAGCGGACCGAAATGCGACTGGTCGATGACCCGCCATTTCGGCTGCCGCAGCAGTTCATGGCTCATCGCGAGCAACCCCTTACGTTGAACGTTCCGCTCCCATTATACCACATCAAGCCGGAACCATTACGACCGGCAAAAAAAGAAAGCGGCTAAACAGCAGCCAGCCGCCTTCTTTGACCCCGAGCCATGCATGAACAAGGTGTCGCCCATTCTTTGGCGAAACGAACCGTTTCTGACTTCTTTTTTTCGGTCCGCCGCCTCTTTACTCCCCGAGCGACTGCGCCGCGGTGATGAGCGCGAGCTTATAGGCGTCTTCGGCGCTGCAGCCGCGCGATAAGTCGTTGACCGGCTTGTTCAGCCCTTGCAAAATCGGACCGACCGCTTCAAAGCCGCCGAGGCGTTGGGCGATTTTGTAGCCGATGTTGCCCGCCTCAAGGCTCGGGAAAATGAAGACGTTCGCGTCGCCTTGAATCGGGGAATCGGGCGCTTTCTTTTTCGCCACTTCCGGGACGAAGGCGGCGTCAAATTGGAACTCGCCGTCAACGATGAGGTCCGGCGCCATTTCTTTCGCCAGCCGCACCGCTTCCGCCACTTTTTCCGTCTCCGGCGACGAGGCCGACCCTTTCGTCGAAAAGCTGAGCATCGCAACGCGCGGCGTGAGGCCGAACATGTTCGCCGTGCGGGCGCTCTCGACCGCAATTTCGGCTAAGTCTTGGCTGTCCGGGGCGATGTTAATGGCGCAATCGGCAAACACATATTTTTCCTCGCCGCGCACCATGATGAACACGCCGGACGTTTTGCGGATGCCTGGTTTCGTTTTAATAATTTGCAGCGCCGGGCGGACCGTATCGGCCGTCGAGTGGGCCGCCCCGCTGACAAGGCCGTCGGCTGCCCCTGTATAGACAAGCATCGTCCCAAAATAGTTCTCATCCAGAAGCAGTTTGCGTGCCGCTTCTTCCGTCACTTTCCCTTTCCGACGCGCGACAAACGCGGAAACGAGCTCATCAAACCCGCCATAGCGGCGCGGATTGACAATCTCCACCCCTTCAAGCGGCAAGTCAAGCGCAGCTGCTTTCACCCTTACTGCTTGCTCATCGCCAAGGACGATCGGCTGAAGCACTTGCTCTGCCGCCAAACGGCTCGCCGCCGTCAAAATGCGGTCATCCGTTCCTTCCGGAAATACAATTTTCCGCCCGGTGCCGTCAACTTTCACCTTTAATGCCGTAAATAAATCGTTTGCCACGATTCATGCCTCCTTTATGATCGACTGGCGTTTTCCGTACGAAACACGCCAGCCTTCCTCTACTATTAAGCATACCGCTTTGGATGGGAAACGCAACGCTAGTAAGCCTTTCCAACCAATAATTCACCTTTTGGAACAATTCAGTATCTTTCGCCTAGTGCACGAACATCCGCTTTTTTGGCCAAACTATGATATAGTGATACTGTACGATTGATTGAATAAAGGAGTGACGATGATGAGCGAAGCGGCCCAAACGTTAGACGGTTGGTATTGTTTGCACGACTTCCGCACAATCGACTGGAGCGCGTGGAAAACATTGACAAACGAAGAACGCCAAGCGGCGATTGATGAGTTTTTGGCGCTCGTCGATCAATGGGAAGCGACGGAAAGCGAACAGCAAGGCAGCCATGCCATCTACACGATCGTCGGACAGAAAGCGGATATACTGTTTATGATTTTGCGCCCGACACTTGATGAACTTCATGATATTGAAACGGCGCTCAATAAAACAAAGCTCGCCGAGTATTTGCTGCCGGCGTATTCGTACGTCTCGGTCGTGGAGCTAAGCAACTACTTGGCGTCCGGCAGCGAAGACCCGTATCAAATTCCGGAAGTGCGCCGGCGCCTGTACCCGATTTTGCCGAAAACGAACTACATTTGCTTCTACCCGATGGACAAGCGGCGCCAAGGCCAAGATAACTGGTATATGCTCTCAATGGAACAGCGGCGCGAACTCATGCGCGCCCACGGCATGACCGGCCGGAAATACGCCGGCAAAGTGACGCAAATCATCACCGGGTCGGTCGGTTTGGATGATTTCGAATGGGGCGTCACGTTGTTCTCCGATGATGCGCTCCAGTTCAAAAAGCTCGTTTATGAAATGCGCTTTGACGAAGTCAGCGCCCGCTTTGGCGAGTTTGGTTCGTTTTTCGTCGGCACCCGCTTGCCGGTGGAAAAAGTTTCTTCATTCTTCCATGTATAAAAAAGAGGGGCCCAAACGCGGCAGGGCCCCTTCGCTTATGTTCCTATTCTTCAGGCAACCGGCGAACATCTTCCCCTGAAAGGTCAGCCAAATGAGCGATTTCTTCCGCCGTCATTCCTTTGCACGCCAGTTACAAATCAGCTGTTTCATTCCTTGCTTGATCCCTTCAGGACAAAAAATATTTCATAATCTGATTTCCTTTTTGGCCAACCTCCCCTGTTTTTGTCATATACAGCCCAACTGCCCCATACATATAAATCAGAAATTCCGTTTAAACCGTTTGTCCGCCTGTCACCATTTTCCCGTTCCATCAATAGCCTATTACTGTCGAAATTCACAACGACTGAGGTGACGATATGGGTCAGATCGCTCCCTCCATTGTAGCCCACACAGAAGAGGAAGTAAAGTTGCTGGCTCGGCTCATGCGAGCTGAAGCGGAAGGAGACGGGCGGCTTGGGATGCTCATGGTCGGCAACGTCGGCGTCAACCGCGTCATCGCCGACTGCCTTGACTTCCGCGGCATCCGCTCCATCCGGCAAATGGTGTTCCAAAGCCCGGGCGGCTTTGAGGCGGTGCAAAAAGGGTACTTTTACCAACGGGCGCGCGAAGTGGATATCGGACTAGCCCGCCAAGTGCTCCGCGGTTGGCGCTATCACCCGGCGACAAACGCGCTTTGGTTTTTCCGTCCGCCTGAAGGCGAGCCTTGCCCGCCGCAATGGTTCAACCAATGGAACGTCGGCCGCTACAAGTCGCACTGTTTCTTCGCGCCGACTCCATCCGATTGTCCGCGCGTTTATTAACATGTTTGATGAGGAGGTTTTTTCATGTCCAACCATACAGAAAACAATTTCTATCCGCTTGATGAGGAACAGCAATACCATTACTATGCGCCGTTCGACCCGGAGCGGCAGCAACCGTATGCGGCTTATCCGTACGGTTACCCGTATCCGCAGCCGTACTATCCGGCGGCGTACCCGTATGCCTATTACCCGCCGACGGCTGCTGCGCCGACCTTTGGTTTGCAAGCACCGACGTTTGCCGCCCCGACGCCGACACCGACCACCGCCGCTGCACCCGCCACCGCCGGCCCGACTGTTCCGGGGATGCTGCCGATCGAAGAATCGTACATTGAAAACATTTTGCGGCTAAATAAAGGAAAAATCGCCACCGTCTATGCGACGTTTGAAAACAACCGTGAGTGGAATGCGAAAGTGTTCCGCGGCGTCATTGAAGCAGCCGGGCGCGACCATGTCATCTTAAGCGATCCGCAAACGGGAACGCGCTATCTAATCCCTATGATTTATCTTGATTACGTCACGTTTGAAGGCGAAATCGCCTATGAATATCCGTTTGCCGGCCCGACGGCTGCGGCCGCGACACCGCTCGCCACATATACCCCGCGCTGAGGCGCAACATAGCCCATCCGAAAACCGGCAAAACGGCTCTTTAACTTGGCTGCCTTTTGGCAGCCTTCTTTTTTTAACTGATGTGATGGCTATCACAAACTGGTCCCCATCAACCATATATACTGATGGTAAACGAAACAAAAGAGGGGCTCGCCTATGGTTTGGACAGTACGCGACTTCTTGCTGGGAGTGCACATTGCCGCTGCGATGATATGGGTAGGGGGAATCGCATTCATTGGCTGGGCGGTGTACCCGGCCGCCCAATCAATGCCGCCGCTGCAGCGCCGGTCATTTTTCCGCTCGCTTATGCAGCGGTCGCATCGGCCACTTGCCGCCGCGGGCGCTGTCGTGATCATAACCGGAATCTTGCTCGGTACCGTCGCTGGTCCCATTCACCGTTGGGCGGACGTATGGGGGACTGTTTACGGCCGCTTATGGTTAGCCGCCCTCCTGACCGGGCTCACAACGCTCAGCTGGGGGACGTTTGTCGGCTACCGAAAAGCGATGGCCGTGTTTGCCGATGAACAGCTTTGGCGTCAGGCTGAAGACGGTGACGATGGGCCATTAAAAAAAGCCATGGCGTCGATCGTCGCCGTCCAATCGGTGGAAGCGGCCGGGTTTGTCGTGTTGCTCATATGCATGCTTTTACTTTCTTGATGGAAACGAGGGGGAGACATTGTTGAGCCATAAACATCACAACGAAAGCCAACCGCTGTTTTACCGTTTTTCATGGCTTCACTTAATGCGCCCGCCGACATGGAGCGGGACGATCAGCCCTGTGCTGGCTGCTGCCGCGTTTGCAGCGAAAAAGGCGAGTATGCGGCCCGGCGCGTTGTTGACTATGCTCATCGCCTCTGTCTTGATCCAATCGGCCGTCAACATGCTCAATGACTATTTTGACCGGCTGCGCGGCCAAGACGGCGACAAATGGACGGACACCCCCGGCCATGGCCCTGCCCACCGGCTGATTCCCGCCGCCGCTGGCGTCATGCTCGTTGCCGCCGGCGCCTTGGGCGGGTATTTGGCATGGCAAAGCCATATAGCCGTCGCATGGGTCGGCGTTGTCGCCATCGCATGCGGGATCGCCTACTCGGCGGGGCCGCGCCCGCTCGCTGCGCTTGGGTTGGGCGAGTTAACCGCTGCCATCTGCATGGGTCCGGTCATCACGATGCTCGCCTATGCCGTACACGGCCATGCGCCCGACGCTGCTGTGTTCGCCTTGTCCATCCCGTTTGCCTTCCTCATTGCCTCAATGATTTTGACGAACAATATCCGCGACATCGAAAAAGACCGGCCGTTTCGCCGCACATTGGCCATGCGGCTCGGGCGGAGAAACGCGGTGCGCCTGCTTGTGCTTCTTCTCGTCTCCGCCTATTTATCGATTGCTGCCTTGATCGTTTGGCATGTCGTCCCTTTGTTTGCCGCGATGACAGGGCTTGCGCTGCCGCTTGCTATCCGTCTTTGCCTCTGTTTCCGTCCGGGGGCTAGCCAAGCTGAACAAGCGAACGGCATGAAATGGGCGGCCCGGCATCATTGGGCGGCGGGGCTATTGTTAGCGCTCAGTTTGTGGCTTTCCTTATAAAAACAAAAAACGGAGCGTCCCGCTCGTGCGCTCCGTTTATAGCCATTTCAACGCCGCATAGCCGATCATCACCCAGGCGATCAAAAAGGCGACGCCGCCAAACGGGGTGATCGCACCGAGCGGCTTGATTTGCGTGACACTCAACACGTATAAGCTGCCGGAGAACAGCACAATGCCGGCAAACATCACCCAGCCGGCCGCGCCGATCAGCCCGGCGTTTGGCACCTTGCCAAGCAAAAGTCCGACGATAAACAGCCCGGCCGCATGAAACATCTGGTATTGAACCGCCGTTTTCCACGTGTCCAAATACCGATCCGGAATTTTTCCCTCCAACCCGTGCGCGCCAAACGCTCCCAACGCCACAGCCAAAAACGCGTTGAGCGCGCCGAGGAAGATGAACGTTTTCATCACGATCCCACCTTTCACATTTAGAGATCCCACCTTCCATTATAAATAAGGATATATCCTCGCCACAAATAGCAAAACTCCCATTTCCCCGTAACAGAATCCATTTTTTATTTTGCGCCAACATAACAAACGATGGCAAAAAACTGCCATCGTTTGTTGTCCCTGATCGAATTGTCATGCGGAAGAGCTTCTTTTTCCTCACATCTCTTCCGGTTTTTTCACATCAACATAACGTCCGCAGAAGAAGCCAAGGGCATCTCCGTCTTCGTACGTATAGCGTTTTACTTCTCCCAAAAACAAGATGTGGTCCCCTCCGTCATATTCCCGCCAAGGCGCGCATTCAATGACAGCAAGGCTTCCTTCTAAGTACGGAGCGCATTCGCCCTCCGCCCAAGGAATGGAAAGTTGCGGATTAGGCTTGCCGGCAAAATGGTTCGATAACTCCTTTTGCTCGGTGCGCAAAATATTAACAGCAAAAGAATTTCCGCTCATGTACTGACTTGCTTTTGTTTTCCGGTCAACAGAGACAAGAATGAGCGGAGGCTCAAGGGAGACAGATGTAAAAGAGTTGGCAGTCATCCCCCGCGGTCCCTCCGGACTATTGTACGTAATCACAGTGACACCGGTCGCAAACTTCCCAAAACATTTCCGCAAATCTTTCGTTTCGATCATTTGCTTTTCCCTCCTATCCGTATGTTTTCATTCTCTTCTTCATCATTGTTTCGGGAGCGTTTCTTTTTCATCCAAAGTGACTCCCCCGACACTCCAATGCGACTTCGGGAGTTCGTAAATCGCGATACGAATATTTCCTTTCGGAGCATTTAGCGTACGGGCGATCGCCTCGGCAACTTCGGCAATCATCTGCTTTTTTTGTTCCTCTGTTCTTCCTTCAAGCATGTGAATTTGCACGAGTGGCAACTTTTTCCCCTCCCCATTAAGCAAATCAGTAATTTCATGGTGCGTGTCGATGAAGGGACGCATTCCCCGATGGGGGAAACGTTGTGAACCTTCCTTTCCATCACGCTCAACAACCGTTGATCTACAAGAAACCGTCGTGTTTCACTTGTTCTTCTATTCGGCGTTCCTCACTCAAACACAACTTGCACATCGCCCAAATGGGCAAAACTGGCTTGCACGACATCCCCAGGTTGAACAGCGATCGCTTCTGTAATTCCGCCGGTAAGCACTAAATCTCCCGCTTTTAGCCGCTCCCCTTTGCGGGCCAGCATTTTTGCCAGCATTGCGACAGAACGGGCAGGATGGCCTAACACATTGGCAGGGGTCCCGGTGGCTTTCACTTCCCCATTAATGCGCAGCGTCATTCCGAAAGTTGCGACTTCTTCCTTTTTTGCGCCAACAAGGCGATGACCAAGAACAAATTTTGCTGAAGAAGCATTGTCCGCAACGACATCCGCCAACGTAAAACGAAAGTTTTCATAGCGGCTATCAATAATTTCAATAGACGCCATGAGATGGTCTGTCGCCTCTAACACTTCTTTCTCTGTCACATTCTCTCCGCTCAAGTCTCTGCCTAGCAAAAACGCCACTTCTGCTTCAACACGCGGATGAATAAATGAATTGTAGGAAAGACGTTCCCCATTTTCTACTAACATGCTGGCCAGCAATGTTCCATATACTGGTTCCGACACGTTCATTTGTTTCATCTTAGCCGGGCTCGTCAGCCCCATTTTATATCCGACTGCACGATCCCCTTCCTTTTGTTTATGGGCTATCCATGCCTCTTGAATCGCATAGGCTTCCTCTATGTCAAAGCGATGGGATAAACTGAGACAAGGGATCGCCTTGCGCTGCTTTTCCGCTTCCTCTAAGATCCTCACAATTCCGTCCCATTTTCCGTTTTCCAACAATGTTCCCCTCCCGTTTCGTCTGTCTGTTCCAGCCATGAAGCAGCGGCATTACTAAGCGGCCGTTCAATGTGACATGCTTCCTCTGTCTATGCCAACGCTTCGAAACGGGGGCTTCTCGGACGATCCGTCTCATCGTGGAAAGTGAATCGAGCGGATTCGTTGTCCACCCCGCGGTTCGAAGCCCGGTTCGTCCTTTTTATGGCGCCCGTGCATCTTCCAAAAGAGGAGACTGTTTTTAGGAATGGGCTAAAATTGAACCGACAGCGTTTCCCAACCAGAAAATTCGACGTTCACCTTATCGCCTGGCCGGACATCGACCGCTGCCGATAAAGCACCGGAAAGGACGACTTCTCCAGCCTTAAGCGGAATATCAAACCGGCCGAGAAAATTGGCAAGCCAAGCGACGCTGTATAGAGGATTCCCGAGCGCCGCCGCGCCTGTCCCCGTATTCACCAATGTATCGTTCACATATAGCGCCATTCCGATTTCCGTAACATCGATGTCTTGAAGCGGAATCGCTTCTTTCCCAAGAAGAAACAAGCCCGAAGAAGCGTTATCCGCGATCGTATCAGGAAGCCGGATGTTCCAATCGCGAATGCGGCTATCGACAATCTCGATCGCCGGCACAACCCGATCGACGGCGTTGATGACGTCAAGATGCGTCAGCCCAGGGCCTTTCAATGTTTTTTTGAGAATGAACGCAATTTCTCCTTCCACTTTCGGCTGCAGGAGCTTTTCCCACGGCACACGGTCTCCCGCTTTGATTTCCATCGTATGAAGCAAATGCCCATAATCGGGTTCATTCACTCCGAGAAGCTGCTGCATCGCTTTTGATGTGAGCCCAATTTTTTTCCCGACGATCCGATCGCCTTGATCGACTTTGCGACGGATATTGATCAGTTGAATTTGATATGCTTCCTCCGGTGTCAAGGAAGGGATGTGCGTTGTGAGGGGATCGATCCCTTCCCGCGTTTTTTCCGCTCGAAAAAGACGTTCAGCCAACTCTTCCAATGAAGGCATGAGCTGCTTCCTCCTTAAAATATTTGGCCGATATCACATCATCGTGACATTGGCTGTTTTCTTTTTGATTTCCAAAGCGACGTCGACAATCATATCCTCTTGGCCGCCGACGACTTTTCGTTTGCCAAGCTCGATTAAAATATCGCGGGCATCAACGCCAAACTGTTCTGCTGCGCGAAAAGCGTGAAGAAGGAAGCTGGAATAAACGCCCGCATATCCCATTGTTAAACTCACCCGGTCGATTTGCACGGGGCGGATCATTTTCGGTTTCACAATGTCTTCGGCGGCGTCCATGGCACTGTAAATATCGAGTCCGGTATCAATGCCCCGTTTATCAGCCGCCGCAGCGAACACTTCTAAAGGGGTGTTGCCGGCTCCTGCTCCAAGCCCAGCCAAGCTGCAGTCGATGCGGTCTGCCCCGGCGTCGATCGCAGCAAACGAGTTGGCGATGGAAAGACCGAGATTGTGGTGGGCGTGAAACCCGATTTCCACGTTGGGAGACAACGCTTGCCGTAAAGCGCTGACTTTTTCGCCTGCCTCTTCCGGAAGCATCGCACCGGCAGAATCCACGATATAAACGACATCAGCTCCATATGATTCCATCTTTTTCGCTTCTTCCACAAGAGTGCTTGCCGAAACCATATGGGACATCATTAAAAACCCGACAACTTCCAACCCCAACCGTTTCGCTTCCCCCATATGTTGTTCAGAAATATCCGCTTCTGTGCAATGAGTGGCGATCCGAATCGTTTCAACCCCGATTTCTTTCGCGCGGGCCATGTCTTCGGCTGTACCGATGCCGGGGAGAAGAAGAGCGGTCAGTTTCGCACGTTTGATCGACTCACGCGCTGCCCGCAACAAGTCTTCTTCTGTCTCTTTCGAAAAACCGTATTGAATCGTCGATCCGCCCAAGCCGTCCCCGTGAGTGACTTCAATATGGCTGACACCTAACGCATCAAGTTTAGATGCAATTTCCTTGACATCGTCCACGGAAAATTGGTGTTTGACAGCGTGCATCCCATCGCGCAGCGTCACATCCGTGATTTTGACTTTTTTCTTTTTCATCATATCCGCCTCCTTCTTCTACTCGTTTTTCACTACGGCGAGACGATGTTTAGCCATCTCTTCTGCCACTTTCACCGCTGCTGTCGTCATGATGTCCAAATTTCCAGCGTACACAGGAAGAAAATCGCCAAGCCCCTCTACTTCAATCGACACGTTGACGATACCGTCGCGGAAAAGAATATCCCGATTGAGGCGGTAACCCGGTACGTACGTTTGAATATAAGACACCATATCATGGATGGATTTGATGATGTTCGCTTCCGTTTCTTTGCCGACATCTCCCACTTGGCAGTAAATCGTGTTGCGCATCATAATCGGCGGTTCGGCCGGGTTGAGAATGATGATCGCTTTTCCTTTTTTGGCTCCGCCGATCACTTCGTGAGCTTTCGCTGTCGTTACCGTAAATTCATCAATGTTTTGCCGCGTGCCGGGCCCGGCGCTTTTGCTTGAGACGGTGGCAACAATTTCGGCATACTCGACCGGGGTGACCCGTTGCACGGCATAGGTGATCGGCACTGTCGCCTGGCCGCCGCATGTAATCATGTTGACATTCAACGTATCCAGATGCTCATGAAGATTCACGGCCGCACAAACGTAAGGCCCACGCGCTGCAGGGGTAAGGTCGATCGTCTGGATACCGAGAGTCTGCAATATTTTTGCATGGCGCACATGAGCTTTCGCGCTCGTGGAATCAAATACAATGTCCGGATGCACGCCGGCGTCGATCGCTTGTTTTAACCCTTGATCAAACGTCTCCAATCCCTTCTCTTTCGCCCGCTTCAAACCTTCGGATTGAGGATCGATGCCAATCATCCAGACAGGCTCGACCCACGGGCTGCGCAAAAGTTTATACATAAGATCAGTACCAATGTTCCCAGACCCGATAATGGCGGCTTTCAGCTTTTTGACGGCTGTCATCGGTTTCTCCCCCTTCTTAAAGTTTGACTGTAATGTTGGTCAGTTCGGAATAAAAATCGATGCTATGTGCTCCCCCTTCTCGTCCGATGCCGCTATGTTTCATCCCGCCAAACGGGGTGCGTAAATCGCGCAAAAACCATGTATTGACCCAAACGACCCCAGATTCGATCTGATGGGCGACGCGATGCGCTCGTTTTAGGTCACTCGTCCAAATCGTCGCACTCAATCCATAGTCGCTGTCATTAGCCCGGGCGATGACTTCTTCTTCTGTGTCGAACGGAAGGACGCACGCCACAGGACCAAAGATTTCTTCTTTGACTACGCGGCATTGGTCATCGACATCCACAATAATGGTCGGCTCCAAGTAATAGCCTTTTTCAAGGCCTTGCGGACGCTTTCCTCCCACTAGGATGCGCCCTTCGCTGCGGGCGATGTCTAAATAGCCGGATACACGTTCCAAATGCTCCTTGCTAATTAAGGCGCCTACATCTGTTTTCGAATCAAACGGATCGCCGACGACAAGCTGCTTCGTCCGTTCCACAAACCGTTCAAGAAATTGGTTATAAATCGGACGTTGTACGTAAATGCGCGATCCCGCTAAGCATACTTCCCCTTGATTGGAAAAACTAGATTTGATCGTTGTTTCGATCACATCATCTAAATCCGCATCGCTAAAGATGATGTTCGGGTTTTTCCCCCCTAGTTCAAATGACAGACGTTTCAATGACTTTGCCGCTGCAGCCATGATCGTTTTTCCTGTATGGGTCTCCCCGGTAAATGAAATGGCATTGACATCCGGATGCTCTGTCAAAAACTGGCCTGCCGAATGAGGACCGAAGCCGTGAACAATATTGACGACTCCATCCGGCAATCCGGCATCCTTCATCACTTCCGCAAGCAGGGTCGCTGTCATCGGCGTCAACTCTGCCGGCTTCGCAACGATCGTGTTCCCCATAGCGAGAGCTGGAGCCATTTTCCAAGTAAGCAAAAGCAACGGCAAATTCCACGGGTTGATTAGCCCGACGACGCCTACCGGCCGGCGGATCGCATAATGAAACTGGCCTGAATCCATCTGGTACGATTCCGTCCCCACAGAGTGAAGATAATCGGCAAAAAAGTGAAAGTTGTACGCCGCCCGCGGAATGTCGAGATGAGCGGACAACGAGTAAGGTTTCCCTGTATCGAGAGATTCCAATCTAGCAAACTCTTCTTTTCGCTCTAAAATGAGGTCGCCAATCCGTCGAATGACAGCGATGCGGTCATGAATGGAATATTTGCCCCATTCCCCTTTCAACGCGCGTTTGGCCGCTTGTACGGCACGGTCAATTTCTTCCCTCCCCCCCTCGGCAACCCAACCGAGCTCCTCTTCGGTTGCGGGATTGATGTTCGTAAACCGCTCCCCTGACTCAACGAACTGGCCATTAATAAAGTGACGGCAATGGAAGGTGAACCCCACTTTTTTGATCCCCTTTCGTTATCTTATATAATATCAAATATAATATATTATATCGAATTTTCTAAACATGATACCACATTTGTTCGCGGACGACAAGCGTCCGGGATGTTGGCCACGATCACGAAATCTCCTGGCTATTAGATTTTATTGGTGAAAAATTGGAGAACGAGCTGGTGAAACGCATGGCGAAGTTCAATTTGTGTCCAGTGGCTGCATTGGCCAAAAATGGCTAGTTTCATGTTTGGCAAATGTTGTGCTAAGTAATGGCTCGTTTCAACTGGAATAATTGGATCTTCGCGTCCATGGATGAGTAAAACTGGCTGCTCGATTCGCCGTAAGGATGCGGCTGGGACGACTAAATCATCGACATGTTGTTGCCGCGGAGACGGAAACATAGCTTCATATGAACGGCGAATTTCGGGTTGAAGGGCTGAGGCTAACCGCATTTCGGCAATCTCGCTTAATTGATCCCGCAAAAATTGATCGTCATAGGCAAACCAACGAATGATTTGCATCATAGTTTCTTTCGAAGCATCTTCGTAAAAGCCCCAAATGCGATCTAACTCTGTCGTAATTGGAAATGGCGCGCCGACCGGACCCATGAGTGTCACGCGATTGATCCGTTCAGGAATATGAAGCACTAAATGAAGGGCAACAGCTCCTCCTAACGAATTTCCTACCACATGCGTCCGCTCAATGTGTAAAGCATCCAACAGTTGTTTCAATTGTTCAATCCATATTTTCAACCAAGCCCGTGTCCCTTGTGGAGGAGAATCAGGCTTCTCACTTTTTCCAAAACCGATCAAATCGGGAGCGATGCTATAAAAACCATGCTCGCTAAAAAACGGAAGCGCATGTTGCCAATTGGAAAACGCCGTTGCTCCAGGTCCGGAACCGTGAATGAAAAGAATAGTCTCTTTTCCTTTCGGACCAGCTTCATGCAAATGCGTTTGGTACGCTCCTGTTTGGATGTAAATATCATTCATATTTTCCATATCCGTCTCCTCCATCATTGATAGTTTCCCTCTTGAAAACTATAGGCGTGGAAAGTCAAAGAAAACCGGTATTTTCCGTCAACGGATGGCCCGCTTAGAAGGATGATAAAACGAGAACCATCTGCCGGAAAATAGCGTGAAAAGGGCGGCTAGCAGATTTTTGACATACGAAACCTTTCTTTTCTTAACCCGACTTTCCACCCTAATCAGCTGTCTGTTAGACGACAACCGCCTATCCCCGTTTTTCCGACGATTTTTTGATTATGGAGAGATAGTCATGAAACGCCCGTTTCTTTTGAATGTACATCCATCTTTCCATCTCTTCTTCATTTTGCTCTTTCAATGCTTCGATCATCATCCAATGTTCTTTTTGGGATTCAACCATGCTTGCCGGTGTTTGGACAAAAATCCAACGCGACCGCGCTGATTTTTCCCATACCGTATTGACAATGCGGTACAATTCTTTCCATGATGAAAAACTGTAAAGCAATTGATGAAACTCATAATTTAATTGGGAATACTGGGCGGTGTCGTTTTGTTCAGCGCATTCATCCATTTGTTTGACAAGCTGTTCAAGTTGGGCAATGGCGTTCTCATCCACCCCTTTTACCGCCGTGCGAGCTAAAATCGGTTCTAACGCCAGCCGGATTGTAAAAAGTTCCTCCATCTCCTCGAGTCGCACCGGCGCCACCCTTGCACCGACAAACGGCGTTCTCTCGACCCATCCCTCTGCTTCCAGCCTGCGGAGAGTCTCCCGCACCGGTATTGAGCTCGTGCCCAACTCGCGGGCAAGATGATCGACGACAAGACGTTCACCGGGCGCTAACTTTCCGCTCAAAATCGCCTCCTTTAATTGCTCGTATACCCATTCCGAACGAGTTAACGGCATTCGCGCCATCAAAATAACCTCCTATATATTAACTAGGGCCATCAGGCATCCTCTTTACTATTATTTTTATTAGATATTTTATCATTTTTCGCCTCACCACCGCTAACGCTATTTTTAAAAAATTACGAACCATCCGCCTAAGCCCGAGGAATACTTTTCTCGTTGGGAATCAACGATGAACGGCAACCGTTCCGGACGAACGAAAGCAGCCCTCCATCCGGCTTCCCGGCGTTAAAAATAAAGGTTCTGTCATTCCTCCCGTTATCATGACTGAACCGGCTGTCAACAAATTGAATGAGCTCGTCTTGAATCGTATACGCGTCATTCACTGTCATTTCAGGCTACTCGGCCGTGAGCGGAGGAATGAGCTTTCACGCGCCCGCCATAGACGTTGTGCCAACTCCCGATGCCGTGCAGATGCCATTTGCTCCCCCTCCCTTCGGCTCTCGGCATGCCTCGTGAGACTCGATGGGGTGATTCGTATGGAGTTTTCATAGAACTGTTTGCATACGTCTAAACTGCCTTTGTAGTGAATCGATGACAACTTATATGATGCCTAATAGCTTCTCCGCTTCTTTCCAACGGCCTGTCGTAATGAGTGACCGAATTCTTGTGGATGAAATCACTTCGCCGGAGTCACAGCGAATCGGATCGATTGACCGAACATGAAAAACGGCGGCCAGCTCATCGATACTCCCTTCCCGATTGCGGCCAAACCGAAAGTCGCGGCCCACCCATATTTCTACGGGATGGAGTATGCGCAGTTCTTCCATAAATGACGCGGCACTACGCGTTATATAATGTTCGTTAAAACGGGCAACGATCACCTCATCGACTCCGAGCTTTTCTAAACGCTTTAGCTTCTCATCGATCGGCGTGATCATCGGCATGTTTTTTAAGTAGCATCGGGGCGGAGGATCAAACGTGTAGACGACAGCCGGAACACGAAACATGGCTGCCCGTTCAACCACTTTCCTAATCAGCGCTTGATGTCCTAAATGAACACCATCAAATGCGCCTACCGTCACTACGGATGAAGAAAGAGACAACTCATGGGGACGGTACAAACGCACAGTCATCACATCCTCTTTCCCCAGTTTGAAAGACGTTGCGAAATTGGCACAAACTATAGGACCGTATGAGCCAGATCCGCATGGACAAGACCCGAATCTGGCTCATACCCATCCGACAAACTAATGCGATTTATTTCTTGCGAATGAGGCTTACATCGTCCGGATTCACAAGATCCGGAACAGTCCACCCGTTCAGATCGTACTCCGCCATACACTGTTCAGCGAACTCTGTAAACCGTTTGGCATCGCCGTTGTTCAGCGCCAACAAAAGAACCTCAAGCCGAATATTCTCATGGTTGCCGCCGTAGTTGCGCTCATATAGTTCATGCCGGCCGCCGAATTCCGATCCGATCGCATCCCAAAGGAGCTTTAATAATTTGACGCGGCTTTCTGCATCGTATCCGTTTGATCCGCGCACATACTTTTCAAGGTAAGGACGAATCTCCGGACTCAGGAAGTCCGCCGCATGTGACGGGAGATAAATCAGTGAACTAGCCAAATCTTTCTCAATTAAATCTTTAATTTTTGGATAAGCCTCCGTCGCAAACACCCGATACGCCAAGCCGGCGGCAAGGTTCGGCAGCACATAATCCCCGGTCCAAGGTTCAGGATTCCGCACTTGAGCTTCCGACAGCGACCAGAATAGGTGACGCCAAGCCAATATTTCGCCTACCCGGGCTTGAACGCCACGGAAATCTTTGACCCCTGTCGCTTCAGTCGCCTTAAGTACGAGTCCGGCAATAAAGTCCAGTTTCACCGCCAACCTTGTCAGGCCATGGAGGGTATAGCGATTGATAAACCCGGAAAGCGGAAAGAACGCATTGACCTTCTCAATATCGCCATAGATAAAGATGTTCTCCCATGGGACAAGGACATTGTCGAAAACTAAAATCGCGTCGTTCTCGTCCAATCGGCTCGACAACGGATAATCGAACGGACTTCCTGTTGCCGCCGCCACAAACTCATAGGACGCCCGGCTGATCAATTTTACCCCCGGTGCGTTCATCGGCACGGTGAACGTCAGCGCAAATTTTTTATCTTTCACTGGAACCGGTCCATAATGGCTTACGAAATTCATATGCGTCAACGCGCTTCCCGTCGCCACAACTTTCGCACCGGACACAACCAGCCCCGCATCGGTTTCTTTCACAACATGCATAAACACATCTTTCGCTTCTTCAATCGCTTTATTCCGATCAATTGGGGGGTTTACAAGAGCATGGTTCCAAAACAATAGCTGCTCTTGCGTCTTTTTATACCACTGCTTCGCGTTTTCTTGATAAGGGGCGTAAAAATCACTGTTTGCCCCTAACGTCCCGATAAAAGCTGCTTTATAATCGGGCGATCGTCCAAGCCAACCGTACACGACACGCTGAAGTTCTGCGATCGTGTCGCGGCCCTTGATTAAATCTTCGGCGCTTTTCGCAGCGACAAAATATGGATGCGTCCATCCCCCGCTTCCCGTATCGGTCGGCACTGTCCACTTCCAGTTTTCCGGTCCGCCTTTCTCCTGATCTTCCGCATGCAGCTGATGAAGGCGATCATACCAGCGGGCAAACATCCGCGTCGCATTCCGATAAGCGGGGTGTGTCGTCACATCTTTGATTCGTTCCCCATACACATAAACTTCACGCCCATCGCGCAGGCTCTCTAAATACTCCTCCCCCGTAAAGGGGCGAACAGCCTTTTTTTGTTCGATTGCCATCCAAATCCCACCTTTCGTTTTTTGCAGCTCTTCACCTACACGTGCACTTGACGATGTAGCGGCGTTTAGATGGCCTGTCAAGCACAACCTTCGGTGAAGAGCGGGTTTGAACAGAGAAACTATTCTATTCATGTTGTGCGAGTAGAGCTCCGTATCAGGGGATGATCGTTGGAATGAATGGTGCGAAGTTTGAAAGGGAATGATTGCTCTTTGATCAAGTCGTTACGCCTGTGAAACCCTCAATCCACTCTTGGCGATGGTTAAAGTAGAAAATACCTCGGGCAAGCTGGTCGACCGTCCACTTCACGACCGGCATATCAGGATAAGCAATATAACCTCCTGTAAAGACTTCATTTCGGTTTCCTGACGGGTCAAAGTAATAGATCGTCTGTCCGCGCGTAATGCCGTGGCGTTCAGGTCCTACATCAATCGGTACATCATGTTTGGAGAACACATCTCCCGCTTTCCGTAAATCATTAAACTCATCGAGCCAAAAAGCAAAATGGTGGAGTCGTTCGTCTTTCCCTGGGATGATGGCAATATCGTGAGGAGTATTGCTTCTGAATAACCATGCAGCGATCGGCGTTTCCGACTGTTCGTTTTCCACAACTTTTTCACTCATATAAAAGTTAAGCGCCTTCATCAAAAAGTCAACAGTTTCATGAGGGCGTTCCGCCGTAATCAAAAGGTGGTCGATCCGTGGGACACCGACGCCGATCAGCCCTTCCGGCCATGGCGCGGGGTTGACTTGCGGAACCGCCTTTCCTTTATACTCCATGTCAACAAAAAGTTCCATCGTATGCCCGGAAGGAAGGCGGAAACGCAGCCCTTCACCAACTTTGTAGTTTTCACCTTTCGAAATGCGTCTAACTGATGCGCCATACCGTTGCAGCTGGATTTCTAGCCGCTCCATATCTTCGTATGTGTGCACTTTAAACGCCATTTTTTCGAGGCCGGCACGATCCGATTGGCGCAAGACGATGGAATGATGATCGTACTCGTCCCATCCTTTTAGATAAATTTCGTTTTCAGTACGGTCCGTCATTTGCAACCCCATGACTTCTACATAATGCTTCCTTGCCTCTTCGATGTCTGTCACATTCACAGAAACAAAGCCTAAACGCATAATTCCTTCTCCCATAACGAAACCTCCTTCTGTTTCATTAAATCGCTTCATCTTTCAGTCTAAATAAATGCGTGATCCGCGTTTCTTGCTTCCGTAAATAGATGGTTAGATCCGAAAGCGGCCGTGATTGGCAAGTAAGAATAAAATGCTTTTCCCGTTCTTCACTCGTGAGAGCAGCACGGGAATAAATGTCACGGTGATGCACCTCACCATCGAGCAGTTTTACTTTACAAAAGGCACAGCCTCCCCTTCGGCATCCTTGAAATGAAGGCTGACCGTCCCTGCCATAGAAATGCGTTCTCAATGTTTCCAAAATCGTTTCGTCTTCGCTTCCCGTGACCTCCTTTCCATAAGGCTCAATACGAATGGTGTATTGTTTGTTCACATGCATCACAACCTTTTTGGCATGCTGAAACCCGTTCACCCTCTGAACCGTTCGTTTCTTTTGTGCGAAGTATGTTTAGCGCCGCCCGGCCAATTTCCTCATCCTCTTCTTCCGTGCCGCCGCTGATGCCAATGGCGCCAATCACTTCGCCGTCTACCTCGATCGGAAATCCTCCCCCAAAAATAACGAGATCAGGGGTATGGGGGATCCCGTGCAACAGACGTGGATTATGTTGGATCACATCAAGCCATTCCCCCGTCGCCATTCCAAAGGCAGCCGCGCTATACGCCTTGCGCTGGGAAATTCCGATAGATAGTAGCGGAGCACCATCCATCCTGCGAAAAGCCTTTAAATGCCCGCTCTGATCAGCAATGGCCATATTGACGGCCACGCCCAGTTCCTTAGCCTTTTCTTCAGCACGGGCTAACATGGCTTCCGCTAGTTCAAGGGTAATACTTTTGATCATTTGATAGTTTTTCATCCTTCTCCCTCAACCTCATCATATCGTGTTCGGTTCACAACACCTTTCCATTCTCCCAATAAGCGGCCTTCTTTTTCTAGTTGCGCCGATATTTACGATCGTGACCACCTGACTCATACAAGCTGATACGACACGAACGCTCCCAGACAACATTTAAGCGCTTTCATAAACTACCTACGTATAATTGCAGTCGCCAAAAAACGTAAACGGATAAAAACGACGTACACACTTGCTGTGGGAAGGAGATATCGGCGCTGCTCGAACATCACCACCTTTTTTTAAATTTTCAATCTTCGTGGTTATAATATCAAATATAATATCAAATTTCAATACTGAATTTTTAAAAAACACAAAATAATATAATCAATTATGAAATTGGACTGCGGAATGGGAAGAAGGGGGTGCCCATTCACAGACAAACCCGCGGAGATAGTCGGTTATTCCGCGGGCTTTCTGCGTCTTATCCTCAAAAATCCAGCAACGACTCCCCGTTCGCCTCATCGTCAATGTCGGGGGAGCGTCCCGTGGCGGAAACGCCGCCAAGCGACAGCCCGCTCCCGACTGAAATCGGTCCGCTAATGACAAGCGGCCCTGCGGGGGCGGCTGGAGCGGACAGTTGCAGCTGGGCGGTTGGTTCGAGCATTAAGTCGCATAAGGCGCGGACAGCGGCGACATGTTCCCGCATTCGCTGCGGGTCATCGGCCGCCTTCGCCTTGCGCAATTCGTCTTCGATTTTGGCAACAACCGCTGCAAAAGGGATTGTCACGACTTTTCCCCCCTTCTTCATTCGGCGCGGGCGCCGATGTTCTCAATTTGCCAGTCAATCGGTTCGCGCCCGTGCTCGGTTAAAAAGGTGTTCGTCCGCGAAAACGGGCGGTGGCCGAAAAAGCCGCGCGCGGCGGAAAACGGGCTCGGGTGCGGCGCTTCAATAATGAGATGGCGCGGATTTGTAATCCGTTCTTTTTTCTCCTGTGCGTTCCGGCCCCAAAGCAAAAAGACGACGGGATCGTCCTTTTCATTGACGAGCTCAATGACGCGGTCGGTGAAATATTCCCACCCTTTGCCGCGGTGGGAGTTCGCCTGCCCACGGCGGACCGTCAGCACCGTGTTTAACAATAACACGCCCTGCTCGGCCCATTTGACAAGATAGCCGTTATCCGGTATGTAGCAGCCAAGATCGTCATGCAGCTCTTTAAAAATATTCACTAACGACGGCGGCACCGGCACGCCCGGCTTGACGGAAAAACTAAGCCCGTGCGCCTGCCCCGGGCCGTGATACGGATCTTGCCCGAGCAACACAACTTTGACGTTCGCGTACGGTGTATAGTGAAGGGCGTTGAAAATATCGTGCATATCGGGATAAATCGTCCGCGTCCGGTATTCTTCCTTTAAAAACCCACGCAGCTTTACGTAGTACGGCTTTTGAAACTCCTCGTCAAGCAGCGGAGCCCAGTCGTTTTGTAAAATCGGCATCACAGCCACTCCTTTGGCACTGACTTTTTCCTTTTATAATGTACCAAATCCAAGCCGAGAAAGAAACCAACGCAGCAACCAAACCGCAAGCCATACATATAACAAGATGATCAACGCACCGGCGGTCCAGTTCGTTGGTTTTCCGTTTTGGATCAATTTCTCAGCCCGCACGCGATGTTCAGCCGCCACATCGTGAGGCAGCCATTTCAATGCCAAATAAATCCCAAGCGGCACAAGCACGAGATCATCGATATACCCTAGGATAGGAATGAAGTCCGGGATGAAATCGACCGGACTGAACGCATAAGCAGCGACACAAAGCATAAACAGACGCAGCCAAACGGAAACGCGCCGGTCGCGGCAAGCGGAATAGAGGACAAAAATTTCCTTTTTCAACCTCCCGGCCCATCGTTTCCACTTTTCCATCATCATTTCTCCTTTTCATTCGACATCTCCCTGTTTCAACAAGTATAAAATATGGGTAGATAAAATGTAAACGCCCAAAGCCGGACAAGCGAGGCTGTTGGCAAGAACGCATCAGCAGAATATCCATTACGCACACTGAGGTGAAGAGAATGGACAGGAAACGATTCCACCTTGTTCACGACGAACAGCCGGATCGACATGTTATATACATAAAAGGAGAGCTTGATTTAGCGGCAGCCGAACAGTTCCGACGCGCTGTCGAACCGCTCGCCGACGATGCGGCGAAACTGCTTGTCATCCGCTTAGAGGAATTGACGTACATTGATAGCACCGGCATCGGCATGTTTGTCGCGCTGTTGAAAACGAGAAAAAAGCAAGGGGCGCCGTTTGCCATTGAAAACGTGCCGCCGAAGGTGCAGCGCTTGTTTGATTTGACTGGGGTATCCTACTTTTTTTCCGAAACGAACGCTACGACAGAAAGGATCGGAGGCCAATCATGAAAGAGCACGAAACCGTCGTACAGCTATCGATTCCGGCCGATGCACAGTTCATCGATATCGCGCGTTTGACGTTATACGGACTAGCCGCTAAGATGGGGTTTTCGTATGAAGAGATTGAGGATATGAAAGTCGCTGTTTCGGAAGCCTGCAATAACGCCGTTTTGCATGCGTACAACGGAAAAAGCGGAATGATTCATCTCCGTTTTGAAATGGGCGACGATGCCCTGACGATCGTTATTAAAGATGAAGGCAAAGGATTTGATTACAAACAGGCGGCGAAACGAGCGGTCCCACTGTCCGTTATGCCGCTTGAAGACGTCAAAGTCGGCGGTCTTGGTCTCTTTTTAATGGAAGCACTCATGGATGACGTGAGTGTCAACACAACGGACGGGACCGAAGTCCGCCTGACGAAATTCCGCCATCATGGCGAAGGAGAGCATGCCCATGAATGTATATCCTCCTCCTCTGTCCAAGAGCAAGCTTGACGCCCTCATTTCCGCTTATCAACGGACAAAGACGGAAGAGGCAGCGACAGCGCTGCTCGTTCGCTTCGAGCCGCTCATTGCAGCCGCGGCAAAAAAGATGGCGCGCAGCCGCCCCGATTTTTACGAAGACTTATTTCAAGTCGGACGGTTATCGTTTTTGCGCCTTCTTGATCATTACGACCCGAACCAAGGAACAAGCTTTGAATCGTACGCGATGAAAAGCTTGATCGGCTATATGAAAAACTATTTGCGCGACAAGGCGTGGTATATCCAAGTGCCGCGCAGAGTAAAGGAAAAAGGAAGCAAAGTGCAAAAAGCCATCGATGAGCTGACCGTCACGCTCGAGCGGTCACCAAACATCGAGGAGATCGCCAACCATTTAGGTTTATCGGTCGAGGAAACGATAGAAATTTTAGCCGGCCGCGACCATTATCAGGCGATTTCACTCGATGCCCCGGTGCAAGACGGAGAAAAAGATGCGACGACCATCGGCGAATTTCTTGCCGACGACACGAACGAGTTCGAAACATTGATTGAGCGGCTTGATTTGGAGGAAGCCATCGGCAAGCTGAACGAACAAGAACGGATTGTCATTGACGCGGTGTTCCACCGCGGAGAAACGCAGCGTTCGCTCGCCGAACGGCTCGGCGTCTCCCAGATGACAATCAGCCGCATTCAAAAACGCGCCATTGAAAAGCTGAAGCGGCAGTTGGCCACTGCCTACCCGTCGTAACAGCCAAACACGCCGCCGTTGCCGACTGGATCGGCATCAGCGGCGGCGCAACAACAATAACGTCTGATCGTCTTTTTGTTCGTATTGGTGGTACGCCTTGACTTGCTCGTACAAATCACGGACAATCTGCCCGGCCGGCTGGTTCAAATTGACTTGGGCGACCATAGAGGTGAGGACAGAAAAGCCATCGGCCTCTTCCTCTCCGCGCTTTTCGGTCACTCCGTCCGTGTGCAACAACACAAAGTCGCCCGGTTCGAGCACAACCGATTTGGTTTCAAACGAAAATTGCGGAAACAAGCCGAGCGCACATCCTTTTGCGTGAAGCGGCACGTATTGTTTCGTTTTCGCCCGGTATAGAAGCGCCGGCTCATGCCCGGCGCACGCGTACGAAAACGTGTGTGTTTTTTCATTATAATTGCCGACAAACATCGTCACAAACATCGACGGTTCCGTATAGTCATAGGCGAACCGGTTCAACAAATCAAGGTACACATGCGGCTGCGTCCCGTAATGAACGGTCCGGTCTAAAATAAACTTCATCAATGTCATGAGCATGGCGGCGGGAACGCCTTTTCCCGACACATCGGCAATGCCGACAGACACTGATGTTTGGTGGACGGAAAAATGATAAAAATCGCCGCTTAATACCCGGGCGGGAACGCTGAGGACGCCGATGTCAACATAGGACGGCAAGTTCGCTTCCGAAGACGTCTGCAAGAGCGTCCGCTGCATATTCGCTGCGAGCGACAGTTCAAAATCAAGCTGTTCACGCTCGCGTTCGAGCCGCTCCTTCTCTTTTTTCTCCGTCATGTCACGCAACACAGCGACAAGCCCCGTCAGCGCACCATTTTCTATCACAGGCGCCAACGTGTAGCCGACCGGCAGGCACACGCCGTCATGACGGCGGAACGGTTCTTCCTCGACGCGGATGACTTCACCGCTTTTGAGCCGTTTAACGACGCGGCGCAGCTGCTTCCAATCCCATGTATCCCCGTTTGGCCCAGCGAGCGAAACAAAGGAAAATAACGGCTTTCCTTTCGCTTCTTCGGGGACGACCCCGATCAGCCGGCCTGCTTCCGGGTTCATCCAAACGATTTGCCCGTCCCGGTCTAACATCATTAACCCTTCACCAAGGGCGTTCGCCATCATTTCCAGCTGCTGTTCGTGCTGCTTCAGCTCCACATACGGTTTTTCGATC
This sequence comes from Geobacillus sp. BK01, assembly GCF_052220245.1. Classification (NCBI taxonomy): domain Bacteria; kingdom Bacillati; phylum Bacillota; class Bacilli; order Caryophanales; family Anoxybacillaceae; genus Geobacillus; species Geobacillus sp. BK01. The sequence goes on along the minus strand of NZ_JBQPTH010000002.1, from coordinate 82,845 downwards.
GTTTCCACATACATAGCGCGTACGACATACAAAAAGCCGGCCACTTCGTACAGCTGCCCCCACAGCACATGCCCATTACCGAACATAAGCAACACTTGGCCAAAGGCAAACAGCAGCAAAGCCATCAACCAGTATAACAGTGAGGGGGATCCCCCGTGCCGATAGCGGCGCCATACAAGCGCACCCGCTGCCGCATCAAGCAAACCGATTGCCCCTTCTCCTACCTGCCACCAAAGCGGCCAGCGGCTCATCCCATTTTCCAACCAAAGCGGCGCCGCAAAATGGATGAATAAACCGACCGCTACTGTATAAGCAAAGGCCGCTAAAAACGCCTGCCAGCGTTGGCCGCTGCGCCGCTCCATCACCTCGTCCAGACGCGAAAATAAAAAGAGCAGCCCCCAAGCGATCGTAAAGCGGGCGGCGAGCGAAAACAATGAAACCTCGCCGGCGTCCGCGAATGAGAGAAGGAAATGAAACGAAAACAGCGCCCCTGAGGAGAAAAACAGTGCCCCCATCACAAGCCGCTCCATCGAAAGCGTATGGGGGAACACGGCCCATCCTTGCACGGCGACAAGCCAACAGACGACAACCGCAGCGAGCCCTAAAGCAAGATGAGTAGAATGATAGAAACCGGGTGAAAAAGAGAGTCGCCCTGCAGCGAATAAAAGCAAGCCAAACAGCATGGCAGCCAACGCTGCCGCTGTGCCGTGCAGGCGCATTAGTCGATTTTGTTCATGTTCGTCCACAAACGGTGAACCTCCACTCTTCGTTTATATGGTTTATTATACCATACGTCACCCGACTGGCGTATACGAACGTCACCGCACTTTTCCGTTCCGTTTGGCTTGAATAACAAAAAGGGACGTTCTCCGAATGGAGAATGTCCCTAGTTTGACTGCCGGCCATGTCCCACGCAATATTTTCTGCCGCAGTGGAATGGGAAAACAAATTGTGCCTCTTTCGATCAAAATGTGTGAGCCAAGTCTTTGGCCCGGGCAACGGCATTCGCTTTAATTTCTTCCGCTTTTTCCGGCACGGCCGCATGCCCTTCGACAAATAGACCTTCAAATGATGGCACGCCGAAAAACTGCATGATAACCCCTAAATAGCGGTGTCCCATTTCCATTTGTGCCGCCGGTCCTTCCGAATAAAACCCGCCGCGCGCCTGAATGTGGAGTGCTTTTTTATCAGTAAGCAACCCGACCGGCCCTTGTTCTGTATATTTGAACGTTTTACCGGCCACCGCCACGGCGTCAATGTATGCTTTTAATACCGGTGGGAAAGAAAAGTTCCACATCGGTGTGACGAACACATATTTGTCAGCGGAAATAAACTGCTCGCACAGCTCGTTCATCCGCCCGACTTTTGCTTTTTCTTCGTCGGATAATTCCTCAAACGATGTTCCGGAGCGAAGTTTGCCCCAGCCGCTGAACACGTCGACATCGATTTCCGGGATATACTCTTTATATAAATCGAGGTGAATGACTTCATGGTCCGGATGCACTTGTTTGTACGTGTCGATAAACGCTTTTCCGACCGCCATGCTGTACGATTGTGTATCGTCGTGAGGATGGGCGGTGATGTACAATACTTTCGTCATGATGCATACTCCCTTTCGCGATAATTTCAGCATTTTAGTATTTGCTGTTTGCAAAAACGACATACACTTACTTTTAATTCAAATATCTTTAACAAGAGATAATTATATAAGGACGACGCGGGCTTGGCAACCAATTTGACCGCAAAAAAAAAAATTGCCCTTGAGGCAATTTGCGTACAGGTCGGCTATTCGCTTTGTTCAACCGCAAATGGGTTGCCGCTGATTTGTTTTCTTATCTCATCCGTAAGCGTAAACGGTTCGTTTGTAACGGCGTTTTCATTAGCATCGCCAGGTTGATGACCGCTGCCATCGTAGTAGATCGGTTTTCCTTCCATGATGGTTACCCCCTCGATTTGTATGGGATACAAGAACTAGTCTACACTTCTATTTTACCATTTATTCAATGGAAATTCGACGTTTTTTTGAAATTTTCCCTATAAAAGCGATTCCATTTCCACACCCCTTCCCTATCATCTGTCTACCTGTTTGCCGAAAAAACTAATAAAAAAACCGGGGCTTCATGAATGCCCCGGCGTTTGTTTCATCAAAAGGAAATTTTTTCATCTAAAAAGGCTTTGAGCTCCCCAATCGGCAACCGCACTTGTTCCATTGTGTCACGGTCGCGTACGGTGACTTGGCCGTCTTGTTCAGATTCGAAATCGTACGTGATGCAAAACGGCGTGCCGATTTCATCTTGGCGGCGATACCGTTTGCCGATGGAACCCGTTTCGTCGTAATCCACCATAAAATGCTTCGCTAACTGTTCATAAATGCCGCGCGCTCCATCAGCAAGCTTTTTCGACAGCGGCAAGACGGCCGCTTTATACGGCGCGAGCGCCGGATGCAAACGCATGACCGTCCGGGTTGTGCCGTCTTCGAGCTCTTCCTCGTCATAGGCGTCAATCATAAACGCGAGCGTGACGCGGTCGGCGCCAAGCGACGGCTCAATGCAGTACGGGATGTAGCGCTCGTTCGTCTCTTGGTCGAGATAATGGAAATCCTCGCCGGAGTATTCCATATGCCGCTTCAAATCGTAATCCGTACGCGACGCGATGCCCCACAGCTCGCCCCAGCCGAACGGGAACTGGTACTCGATGTCGGTCGTGGCGTTGCTGTAGTGGGACAATTCTTCTTTCGTATGGTCGCGCAGGCGGATGTTGTCCTCCTTCATGCCAAGCGACAGCAGCCACTCCTTGCAAAATTGCTTCCAATAGTCAAACCATTGCAGTTCTTCACCGGGCTTGCAGAAAAACTCGAGCTCCATTTGTTCGAACTCGCGCGTGCGGAACGTGAAGTTGCCCGGCGTAATCTCGTTGCGGAAGCTTTTGCCGATTTGCGCGATGCCAAACGGCAGCTTTTTGCGCATCGTGCGCTGGACGTTTTTGAAATTGACGAAAATGCCTTGCGCCGTCTCCGGGCGCAAATAAATTTCGTTGGCGCTCGACTCGGTGACGCCTTGATACGTTTTAAACATTAAGTTGAACTGGCGCACGTTCGTAAAGTCGCGGCTGCCGCATTCCGGACAGGCGATGTCATGTTCGCGGATGAGCTCTTCCATTTTCGCAAGCGGCAACCCGTCAACGACCATCTCAATTCCTTTTTCTTCAAGCGCCTGCTCAATCAGCTTGTCGGCGCGGTGGCGCGCTTTGCACTGTTTGCAGTCGACCATCGGGTCATTGAAATTGCCTAAATGGCCGGATGCTTCCCACGTTCTTGGATTCATCAAAATGGCAGCGTCGAGGCCGACGTTGTACGGCGACTCTTGGACGAACTTTTTCCACCACGCCCGTTTCATGTTGTTTTTCAGCTCGACGCCAAGCGGGCCATAATCCCACGTGTTCGCCAGCCCACCGTAAATTTCCGACCCCGGAAAAACGAAGCCGCGATGCTTGGCGTGGGCGACGATTTCTTCCATTGTCGCAACCATCTTATTCATCCTCCTCCATTGATCATCGTCATAACAATGAAAAACGCCCTCGCCCCTAGGCCTTGCGCCTAGGGACGAGAGCGTAGCTCCCGCGGTTCCACCCTAGTTGATGCGCCAAACGCGCACCCTCTTTTTCCTATTCCGCTCCGGACTGCCGTTTCATTAACCGTCTTCACCGGGCTTCCACCGCCCCCGGCTCGCTTTGGAAGAGAGGGTTAACTACTATTGATCCGTCATCGCGATCCGTTATACGATTTTGTTCACTATCATAGCAAACTAAAAAGACCTATGTCAATGGTCGCTGGCATTTTTTTGCGCCCAAAACCGCGACACGACCGGCTGTCCGTCCCAGATGACTTCGCTTTTCGCCCGGCGCTTCGCCACCTCCGGCTCATCAAGCAAAAGCCAAAAGTTTTTCACCGGCAAATCGCCGAGCCCGTGCTTCTCGCACAGCCGCCGCAAATAGGCGCGCCGCTTGTCGTCGAGCTGTCGCGACACGTTGTCGCCGTCCGCGCTGAACGCGTATAAAACGGTCGCCGCCGCGACGCGGGTGACGCGACAGGCGGCCGCCGCGCGCAAAAAGAAGTCCCAGTCCCAATAATGGTGAACAGACGGGTCAAAATAGCCGATGTTGTCATGAAGCGCCTTCCGATAAACACTCCCGGACGGCACATACGTCGAAAACGTCCGCATCGCCTCAAGATCGCATTCATAGGCAAACAAAAAGCGGGACGCTGGGATGCGCTGGTGATGTTCCACCCGGTACTCGACGATTTCCGCATCGGCATAGGCAAAATCGGCGTCACGAAGCGCTGTGACCATCCGCTCGAGATGGCATGGCAACACTAAATCATCGTCGTCGCAAAGCATGATGAGGTCGCCGCGCGCCTCTTGGACGCCGATGTTGCGGGCTGCGACTTGCCCCCGGTTGCCGCCGCTGTCAAGGAGGCGGATGGCAAGCTCCGGGTACAGAGCAATGACGTCATGAACCGGGGCGCCGCCGTCGTTGACAATGACGACCTCAAAATGGCGGTACGTCTGCCGGCTTAACGCCTCAAGCAGCTCGGCGAGCGGATAAGGACGATTGTACGTCGGGATGACGACTGATACGAACGGGTGCAACCAATCCACCGCCTCTCTTCGTTTCCCCAACAAAAAAGGGCTTACCCTTAAGGTATCGCCCCCATGTTTCGTTTGTCAACTTAGGCGAGCTCTTGCTGCTTCGTCTCTTTGCCAAGGACGGCGACGGCGAGAACAGCAACGAGAACGGACAGGCAGAACAAGGTGAAGATCGCGGCGACCGGCACTCCTTGCGCGACAAGCGAGCCGACCAACAGCGGGCCGAAAATGCCGCCGATGCGGCCAAACGCCGCCGCCATGCCCGCCCCTGTCGCCCGGATCGACGTCGGATACTGCTCCGGCGTGTAAGCGTACAGCGCCCCCCAGGCGCCAAGGTTGAAAAACGACAGGAACATGCCGGACGCCATCAGCCCGATGAGCGACTCGGCTGTGCCGAAAAAGTAGGCGCTCGCTGCCGTGCCAAGCAAATACGTGATCAAGACAAACTTCCGCCCCGCCCGCTCGATCAGCCATGCGGCGCTGAAATAACCCGGCAGCTGAGCGAGTGTCATGATGAGCACATACTCAAAGCTTTTAATTAAGCTGAATCCCTTCATCACCATAACGCTCGGCAGCCATAAAAACATGCCGTAATACGAAAAGACGACGCAAAACCAAAGAAGCCAAAGCATGACCGTCTCTTTCCGGTACGGAGCGGACCATACGTTGACGATGTTCCTCCATACCGTTTCTTCTTTTCTTGCGGCCGCAAACCGCGGCGAATCAGGCAGGCGGAGCCGCAAATAAATGGCGTACAGCGCCGGAATGGCCGCCAGCCAAAGGGCCGTTCTCCAACCGTACGCCGGAATGACAAAATAGGAAATCACCGCCGCCAACAGCCAGCCGCCCGCCCAAAAGCTCTCGAGCAGCACGACAACCCGGCCGCGATCGGCCGCCGGCACCGCTTCCGAGACGAGCGTCGACGCGACCGGCAACTCGCCGCCAAGCCCCATGCCGATCAAAAAGCGAAGCGCCAAAAACGCCGCCAACGTCGTCGTGAGCGCCGACAGCCCGCTGCCAAGGGAAAACAATAACAACGTCAAAATAAAGACGTTTTTTCGGCCGATCCGGTCCGCAAGCAATCCGAACATAAGCGCCCCGACCGCCATGCCGATCGAGTTGATGCTGCCGATCCAGCCGACTTGCCCGGCCGTCAAGTTCCAATCTTTTTGCAAGGCGGCCATCAAAAACGACAACATGCCGACATCCATCGCATCAAACAGCCAGCCGAGGCCGGCAATGCCTAACAGCTTGCGCTGCGAAATCGCGGTTTGGTTCATGTGTATCCCCCTGTCATTATCTGTGTAAAGACACTTCCTACTGTTCATTATAAAGAGGGAAGGGAGTAAATTCAATCGTCTATTGCTCATTTCCTCACAAAACAAGCCGCAACAAAAAAGCTGCCAAGTACCAACCGCTTCCTTGGCAGCTTCCTTGCACACAAACGAACCTTATAATTCCCATTTCTCTATATCCATCTGAAGATGGCCATGAGCGCCAAAGAACATCGTTCGGTCATCCGGATATGGGAAAAACCGGGCAGTGAATGTCTCTTCGCCGTCATTGACGAACAATTCGATCGACGATGTATCTAAAAACACGTGGAGCGAACGGAGACGGGGCAGGCGGCATTGCCGCGTTTCCGTCAATCCATTCACAAAACTTTTCCGCTCAAGTGTCAGCACCCCTTCGTCGCTGTTGTAAATGAGGCGGGCGGCATGGCGAAAATGAATCTCCATCATGCTTCCAAGCAATTGAATACGATCAAGGCGAAGTTCGATGGCGTCTCCTTCAACTCCCGGCCACGACCGCAGCTCATTCGCCACAACGGCGTTCGGATACGCCACTTGTTGTTTGCGCAACTGTTTCAGTTCTTTCACTGGCGTTTGCCTCAGTTTGCCGTCAACAAGCCGAAGCTCGCGCGGCAAGGTGAGCGCGTGCACCCAGCGGTGGCCCACGGTCGGCTGGCGGTCTTCATTCTGATCCGGCACGCCCATCCAGCCGATGAGAATGCGCCGCCCGTTCCGGTCAAGCATCGTTTGCGGGGCGTAAAACTCAAAGCCGCGGTCAAGCTCCTCAAACGGCCCGTGGACGAATTCGGCCCGTCCATAGTCAAGGCGGCCGACAAAATAGCCTGACTGGTAAACGTTTTGATAGCGCATGCCGTCCGGTTGCAATCCCTGTGGGCAAACGATGAGCACATCTTGACCGTCTAACGGAAACAAGTCGGGGCATTCCCACATATAGCCGAACGGGCCGAGCCATTTCGAGTTCCCGCCGGCAATCGGGCCAAGATGTTCCCAATGGCAGAGGTCGCTAGAACGGAATAGAACCGCTTTCCCGTCGCCGCTTTTGCTTTGTGCTCCGATAATCATATACCAAAGCCCGTCTTTCCGCCACACTTTCGGGTCACGGAAATGAGCGGTATAGCCATCCGGCAGGTTGATCACGACCCCTTTTTTGGTAAAGTGAATGCCATCTTCCGACACGGCCATGCATTGGTATGTTTGGCGGTTTCCTTGGTCGTCCTTCACATTGCCGGTATAAAACAACACGAGCTTTCCGTCATCGTCAATGGCGCTGCCGGAGTAGCATCCGTTTTGGTCATACCATTCGCTTGGCGCTAAAGCAATCGGCTCCGCTTGCCAATGAACCAAGTCCGGGGACGTGTAATGTCCCCAGAACTTCGCTCCGTGGCCAGTGCGAAACGGCATCCATTGGTAAAAGACATGGTACGTCCCATTCCAATCGATCAGCCCGTTCGGGTCATTCATCAGCCCGACCGGGGGCATGAGATGATAGCGCAATCGATATGGATCGCGATGGACGAGATCTTGGTACTTTTCGATTTCGGCATAGGCTTGTTCCATGAGCTGCCGCTCGCGTTCGGATTTCATCCGCTTGCCCCCTCACTCTTCTTCTTCACGGAACTTTAGAAGGAATGTCGCCACAAACGCCGAACCGACGGCAATGGCAAAACCGATTAAGTAATGCATCAAGTTCGTCAACCCTTCCGGCGCGACGATGGCGATCATCGGGATGCCGGTCAGCCCATAGGCGTTCGCGACGACATTGGCAAACACGACATACGCCCCGCCGAGCGCGCCGCCGATGGCCGCGGCGATAAACGGTTTCCGGTATTTTAAGTTCACCCCGAAAATGACCGGTTCGGTAATGCCTAAAAACGCCGATAATGCCGCTGGTAAGGCGATTTCTTTCGTTTTCGCCCGCTTTGATTGGACGAAGACAGCCAATCCGGCGCCGCCTTGGGCGACGTTGGCCATCGACCAGATCGGCAGTAAATAGTTGACGCCAAGTTTCGCCAACAAGTTCGCTTCAATCGCATGGAAGCTGTGATGCACACCGGTAATGACAATCATCGAATACAACCCGCCAAAGATAAGGCCGGCGAGCGCTCCCCCATAATGGTAAATAAAGTTGAGCGCCATAGTAATCCCGTCGCCAAGCCAATTGCCAAGCGGCCCGATGGCCAAAATCGTAATAAACCCGGTCGAAATGACCGTCACAAACGGAACGACAAGCAAACTGACTGCATGGGGAACGACTTGGCGCAAGCCGCGCTCGATTTTCGCCATCACATACGTCGCCAGCAAAATCGGCACCACTGTCCCTTGGTAGCCGACCATGGCAATATCAAAGCCGAGAAAATGCATATAGTTTGGCTTAGCCTCGGCCAACCCCCACGGATTTAATAGTGCCGGATGGGTCATAATCCCGCCGATGACCGCCCCTAAAAACGGCGTTCCTCCGAACTCTTTGGCAGCGCTAAAGCCGATTAAAATCGGCAAAATGATAAACGCCGCACTTGAGAACATATCAAGGAGGATATACAGCGGGCTGTCCGCCGCTACCCATTTGAACGCCTTCATCATCCCAAGCAACCCCATTAACAAGCCGCTCGCAACAATCGCCGGGATGATGGGCACAAAAATGTTCGACAACGTTTTCGCAAAGCGGGCGAGCGGATTCATTTTTTGCTTGACCACTTCCTGGTGCGCATCCGTATGGCTTTGCGGCAAACCGGCTTCGCGGACAAATGATTCATACACTTTATTGACGACACCAGTGCCAAAAATGATTTGGAACTGACCAGAACTGGAAAACGCTCCTTTGACTCCCTCAAGATTTTCAATAGCTTTCACATCAGCCTTTTTGTCATCCTTTAAAACGAGCCGAAGCCTTGTTGCGCAATGGGCCGCGCTGATGACGTTTTCCTTTCCCCCTAATAGCGGAATAAGTTGTCGGGCGATTTGGCCGTGCTGCATTGATGAACCCCTCTCCTTCTGAATGATGATTGGCAAAAGCAAACAAAAAAGACCTAAAACATACAAAGGGCATACGGACGGCATGGTTCACTTGCCGTTCCCTTTATACGTTTTAGGTCTTGCCTGCTCGAAGCAGTCACAATCCCACAATATACGGTTGTTTACTCCGCATTATAAAGCAATACACCACCGTTGTCAACGCTTTCTCAATCGTTGAATGTGCAACACAATATAGGCGAGTTCCTCTGCCGGAAAGCGGATGCCATACGCCTGTTCCGCATATTCTGCCGCTTTTCGGGCACACGCCCACTCGTTCACATATTTTGCCTGAATGAGCGCCATCATCTCCTCGTCCATCGAATGAATCGGCTCCCCGTTTTCAATGCGGCTTAAGGCAAAGCGCAAATGGGTGAGCAACCGCTGGTATGAAATGCTTTCTTCATCGATCGATAGGCCGAGCTCTGTTTCAATCAAGCGAACCAGTTCATGAATGAGCGTTGTTTCGCGGAGCGTTTTGTTCATGCTCGCGGCGTCCATTTTGGCGGTATGGATATGCAAGGCGATATGAGCTGCCTCATCATCTGGGATCTCAATGCCAAGCCGCTCTTTGATCAACTGTTTCGCCCACAATCCGATCTCATACTCCGCCTTGTACAACACTTTAATTTCATTCAGCAACTTGTTTTGAATGCGGTATCCTTGTTTCAGCCGCTCGATAGCGAATGACAAATGGTCGGTCAACGCGATATGGATATGGTTGCTAAGGGGCGCTTGCAGCTTCCCTTCCGCATAGCTAATAATTTCTTCGGCAATATCGATATGCTCCTCTGGCAACGTGCGCAACAGTTGCTGGAATTTCTCGTTTTCTTCTTCCATGACGAAAATTTTCTCAATGCGGCCAACGGGGATGAGATCGTTTTTCCGCTTTTGAAACGCAACCCCCGGGCCCATGACAATTTTCTCTTTACCTTCATCGAGCACAACAACGGCGTTGTTGTTTAAAATCTTATGGATGCGAAACGCCATACTTTCTCCCTTCCGCTCTTATTTCATTTTCACCTGAAATAAGACCGTCTCGCCTTTTGTCGCCGATGTCCCAGCTTTTTTCTCCAAACTTTCAAGCGCATCGCCGTTCGTGATGATGATTGGCGTCACCGCGCTTTTGGCCTTGTCGCGAACGAGCGAAAAGTCAACGGAAAGGAGCCGCTCGCCCCGTTTCACCCGGTCACCGGCCTTGACATAGGCGGTGAACCCTTCCCCATTCATCGACACGGTGTCAATGCCGACATGAATAAGCAGCTCAACCCCCGCTTCTGAGCGCAAGCCGATGGCATGCTTCGTCGGAAAGAGTTGGACGATTTCCCCGTCCACCGGAGCGACGACATCCCCGTCCGCCGGGTCGATGGCGATGCCATCGCCCATCATTTTTTGCGCAAACACCGGATCCGGAACGTCTTCAAGCGGCACAATCGTCCCGTCAAGCGGCGCGGTGATCGTTTCTTCCTTCGGCTGTTGTTTGCCAAACCATTTTTTGAACAATGTATGTCATCCTTTCTGTTCAGTTCGTTCGACAACAAGTATACCGAAACGGAAAGAAAGTGCAAACCGCGCGCCTTGCTCCTCCTTTATCAACTGCGCTTATACAAACGCCGGCAAATTTCTTCCGTCACTTCCTTCGTCGTCGCTGTGCCGCCGAGATCCGGCGTTTTGATGCCGTCAGCGGTGACATCCTCGATCGTTTTTAACAAAAAGGCGCCGAGCTCTTCTTCGCCGAAATGGTCAAGCATCAGTTTCGCCGTCCAAATTTGCCCGATCGGATTGGCGATGCCTTGGCCGTAAATATCAGGCGCCGATCCGTGAACCGGCTCAAACATCGACGGGTACTTGCCGTTGACGTTGATGTTCGCCGCCGGGGCGATGCCGATGCTGCCCATGATGGCGCCGCCAAGGTCCGTCAAAATGTCGCCGAACAAGTTGCTCGCGACAACGACGTCAAACGTATGCGGCCTTGTCACGAAAAAGGCGGCTAACGCGTCAATATGATAGGACGCAGTCGCGACATCCGGGTAGTCGCGCTTGACGTCGGCAAACACTTCATCCCAAAACGGCATCGTATGGAAAATGCCGTTCGATTTCGTCGCGCTCGTCACATGCCGTTTCCGCTTCCGCGCCAGCTCGAACGCATAGCGCATCGCCCGCTCCGTCCCTTTGCGGGTGAAGACGGCGTTTTGAATGGCGATTTCGTCTTCCCCGCGGTGGATGCGCCCGCCGACTTCGCTATATTCCCCTTCGCTGTTTTCACGGACGACGATGAAATCAAACTCGCGCGGTTCGGCAAGCGGCGACGACAATCCGCGAAAAGACTTGGCCGGGCGGACGTTGATCACTTGTTCAAATTCGCGGCGGATTTTCAGAAGCAGCCCCCATAACGAAATATGGTCCGGCACGAGCTTCGGATTGCCGACCGCCCCGAGAAAAATAGCATCAAAGTTCCGCAACGTCGACAGCCCGTCATCCGGCATCATTTTTCCGTGTTCCATATAATAGTCGCAGCTCCATGGAAATTCAGTGAAGGAAAAGGAAATCCCTCCATGGACGTCCGCAACTGCTTTCAACACATCCAACGCCGCTGGCACAACTTCCTTGCCGATGCCGTCGCCAGGGATGACGGCGATTTCCCATTTTTTCACAACAGTCTCCTCCTTGATGAATCATTTCCTTTCCCTATATGTTCGACAGAAAGCGCACCGAACCCTCTCCGTTATAGAATACACGATGGCAACCTTTATTTGTGGTAAAATCAAACTACAATCCTATGGATGATGCGGGGGAACCGATATGCCTCATTACACCGACCCTTTCCACGGCGAATTTGACAGCCTCGAAGAGTTTGCCGACCGCGTCAGCGACGTGCTCCAATGTCCGGTGACAATTGAAGACGCGAACCATCGGCTCATCGCCTACAGCGCCCACGACGATTACACCGATCCGGCGCGGACGGCGACGATCATCAGCCGGCGCGTCCCGGAAAAAGTGATCAACAGCTTATGGAAACAAGGCGCCATCCCGGCGCTTCTCAAAAGCCGCGAGCCGGTGCGCGTCCCGCCGATTCATGACGTCGGCCTCGGCAGCCGCGTCGCTGTCTCCATTTGGAAAAATGACGAAGTGATCGGTTTCATCTGGGTGCTGGAAACGAACCGGACGCTGTCGCCCGAGGAGATGGAATGGCTCAAGCTCGCCGCCAAAACAGCAAAAAACAAAGTGTTGCAGCTGTATATGCGCAAAAACAAAAAAGAAGAGCGGGTGCAGGAGCTGTTTTGGAAATTGCTGACCGGCCATATCGCGACAGACGACGAGATTCGCGCCCATCTCACCGCCATGCAAATCCCGGCGGCGCCGCAGTTTGCCGTTGTCGTCTTCCGCTTTGCCGCTGATTTAACCGCCGAAATGGAGCGGCAAATTTCTTATCTCTTGCAGACGACCCAGCAAATCCCGATTCTTCTTTATACGACCGACGGCCGCGATGTGATCTTGCTGGCGGCGCCAAAAACGGGCCAGCCGCTGAAAGAGTTGAATGCGTTCATCGAATCGTTCGCCGCCAAACTGAAAGAACGGTTTCACATTCATGACGTGCAAAGCGGATTCGGCGTTGTATACAGCGCGTACCGGCTCATTGAAAAAAGCTATCGCGAAGCGCTCGCCGTGCTGGCGCTGAAGGAGAAGCTTGAGGATGACATCAACGGCGTCTACGGCTACGCCCAACTCGGCATTTACCAGTTTTTCGACTTTTTGCTCGAAAAAAAACGGCAAGGGAACTGGGCCAACCTGGCGCTCGAGAAATTGCAAGCGTATGACCGCAAACATCATAGCGATTTTGTGAAGACGTTTGAAACATTTTTTGACCATAACGAAAACATGCAAGAAACTGCTGACGTCCTCAATGTTCATCCAAATACACTTGCTTACCGGCTCAAGCGAATCGCCGACATCGGCGAGATCGATCTCGGCGATATGAACCAAAAAATCAAATTATACATTGATATTAAATTAGCGAAATACGAGGCGCGCGGATAATTTGTGGAAATCCACAAAACCCGCGCGCTTCTTTCTCTTTTTTGAACAATGCCGGTCTTGCTTATTCCCTTTTATACTAGTAGTAAGGTCATTTTGAATGAGGAGGACACGAACTCATGATCATTGGTGTACCAAAAGAGATTAAAAACAATGAAAATCGCGTCGCCATCACGCCAGCTGGCGTTTTGTCGTTCGTTCAAGCCGGTCATACCGTGCTCGTTGAAAAAGACGCCGGGGCCGGCAGCGGATTTGCGAATGAAGATTACGTCCGCGCTGGGGCGCAAATGGTCGAGCAGGCCGAAGACGTATGGGCGCAAGCCGATATGATCATGAAAGTGAAAGAGCCGCTGCCAAGCGAATACCGCTTCTTCCGCCCGGGGCTTGTGCTGTTCACCTACTTGCATTTGGCCGCCGATCCAGAGTTAACGCGCGCCTTAAAAGAAAGCGGTGTCATTGCCATCGCTTATGAAACCGTGCAAGTCGGCCGCACGCTGCCGCTGTTGACGCCGATGAGCGAAGTCGCCGGACGGATGGCGGCGCAAATCGGGGCGCAGTTTTTAGAAAAGCCGTACGGCGGCAAAGGCATCTTGCTTGGCGGCGTCCCGGGCGTCGCCCGCGGCAAAGTGACGATCATCGGCGGCGGGGTCGTCGGCACAAACGCAGCGAAAGTCGCGGTCGGCCTCGGCGCAGATGTGACGATCATTGACTTAAACGCCGACCGCCTGCGCGAACTTGACGACATTTTCGGCCGTCAAATTACAACGCTCATGTCCAACCCGATGAACATCGCCGAAGCCGTGGCCGAAGCTGACCTTGTCATCGGCGCCGTTCTCATCCCGGGGGCGCGGGCGCCGAAACTCGTCACCGAGGACATGGTGAAAGCGATGAAACCAGGCTCGGTCATCGTCGATGTCGCCATCGACCAAGGGGGCATTGTCGAGACGAGCGACCACGTCACAACGCACGACGACCCGACATACGTCAAACACGGCGTCGTCCATTATGCGGTCGCCAACATGCCAGGCGCTGTCCCGCGCACCTCGACGATCGCGTTGACGAACGTTACGATCCCGTACGCCTTGCAAATCGCCAACAAAGGCGTCATGCAAGCGATCACCGACAACCCGGCGCTTGAGCTTGGCGTCAACGTCGCCGGCGGCGAAATCACATACGAAGCGGTCGCCCGCGACCTCGGCTACCGCTACGTCCCGGCTCGCGAAGCGCTCGGCAAAACGTTGGCCGCCAACTAACCGTGATGGACACGGCCGGCAACGTGCGCTGCCGGCCGCTTGTTCATCACTGCCCATTCTTATCATAGATCGCCCGCTTATAGCGGGCGGCTTTTTTTGCATCCGTTTCGCTATGCAAAATCATTTTCGTTCAGCGAAGCGGGCAGTGTATAATGAAAATAGAAAGCTGGAAAGAAGGTGGTTTCGTGAACGTTCCGGAAAAACAGGCGGTGTCGCTTGAAGAATTTTACCGCATGCGGGAAACAACCGACCGCATTTTAGAATACATTGATAGCGCCGTGTTGATGCCTCCCTCCCCTTCGACCCAGCACCAACGCATATCGGGGCGATTGTACGTCAAACTGTTCCACTTTGTAGAAAAAAGCCGTGCGAAGTGTTTCATGCCCCTTTTGATATCGAGCTAAAGAGTGAGCGGATCGAAGGCAAGACAATCGTCGTTCCGGATTTAACCGTGATTTGTGACCAAAGCGGATTAACGGATACAAAATTTGTCGGCGTTCCAACGTTAATCATTGAAATTTTAAGTCCCTCCAACCAAGCGCATGATCTCGTGTTCAAATTGAACTTGTATATGCAATACGGAGTCCATGAATATTGGATCGTGAACCCTATGCAATCTGTTGTGCAAGTCTACTCGCTCAATGACGATGGACAGTATGAGCAAGCCGGCGTCTGGAAAGAAACCGGCATGGCATGTTCGCGCGCGCTTGACGGTTTTTCTGTTGATGTAGAACAACTATTTCGTCCTTGAAGGCCGCTTCATGATATAATCTTGTGGAACAAAGGAGTGATGACGATGACCATGCCAAAAGCGTTAACGATCGCCGGCTCGGACAGCAGCGGCGGCGCCGGGCTGCAGGCGGACTTGAAAACGTTCCAAGAGCTTGGCGTATACGGCATGACGGCGATCACGACGATCGTCGCCATGGATCCGCACAACCGTTGGGCGCATCAAGTGTTTCCGGTGGACTTGGCGACGATCGAAGCCCAGCTTGAGACGATCATCGTCGGCGTCGGGATTGACGCCTTCAAAACAGGCATGCTTCCGACAACGGATATCATTGAATTGGCGGCGCGCACCATTGAAAAACATGGATTGAAAAACGCTGTCATCGACCCGGTTATGGTATGCAAAGGGGCGGATGAGCCGCTCCACCCGGAAAATACGGTGTGCTACCGGGAAACGCTCGTGCCAAAAGCAACGGTCGTGACGCCGAACTTGTTTGAGGCGGCACAACTCTCCGGCCTGCCGCGCATCGAAACCGTCGAGGACATGAAAGAAGCGGCCGGACGCATTCATGAGCTCGGAGCTCAATATGTGATCGTCAAAGGCGGGCGGAAAATTCCGCACGACTATGCGGTTGACGTCCTTTACGACGGCAAAACGTTCGAACTGCTTGAGTCGGAACGGATTGACACGACGTATACGCATGGCGCCGGCTGCACGTTCTCGGCCGCCATTGCCGCCGAACTGGCAAAAGGCCGGCCGGTGAAAGACGCCATTGCGACAGCCAAAGCGTTCATCACGGCGGCGATCCGCCATTCGTTCCCGTTAAACGAATACGTCGGCCCGACACATCACGGCGCATACCGCCGCTATGAAGGAAAGTAGGCAAGGCTTCAAGCCTTGTCTTTTTTCACAAGGCGATTCGCCGCCGGAACTGTAAGGAGACTGTCTTCCCTTGAAAAGCGCGGGACTGCCGCATTCATGCCTTGAAAAAATGAATGCGCCAGACGGGCTTCGCCATGATAAAATAAGCATTATGCGTCGCGATAAAATTGAGAAAGGAGAGTGCCGCCATTGCGCGTATCCGCTGTCCAATATCATTTGCATACGATCGGTTCGTTTGACGAATTTGCCGCGCAAGTGACACATTACGTCAAAACAGCGCAAGAGTTTGACGCCGAATTTGTGTTGTTTCCGGAGTTTTTGACGACCCAGCTGCTTTCGATTCCGCTTGACGGCGGACGGCGGGCGACAATCAACGACTTGCCCGATTATACCGAAAAATATACCGAGCTGTTTACGTCGCTCGCCAAAGACACGGGCATGTACTTGATCGGCGGCACGCATGTCATCCGCCAAAACGGCAAGCTGTACAATGTCGCCCATTTGTTTACGCCGGACGGGACGGTCCATCGCCAGGCGAAGCTGCATATCACCCCGACCGAGGTCAACGAGTGGAACATCGCTCCAGGCGACGGGCTTCATATCTTTGAAACGGACAAGGCGACGATCGCCATCTTGACGTGCTATGACATCGAGTTTCCGGAAATCGTCCGTCTGGCGCGCGCCAAAGGGGCGGACGTCATCTTTTGTCCATCGTGCACCGACGACCGGCACGGGTTTTACCGCGTACGGTATTGCTGCCACGCGCGGGCGGTCGAGAACGAAGTGTATGTCGTCACGACCGGCACAGTCGGCTCGCTCCCGACCGTTGACTTTATGCGCGCCAACTTCGGCCAGGCGGCCGTCATCACGCCAAACGACATTCCGTTCCCGCAAGGCGGCGTGCTTGCATCGGGCGAGATCAACGGCGACATGGTCGTTACCGCTGACCTTGACTTGTCGCTCCTTCGCAAAGTGCGGGAAAAAGGATCAGTCACGACATGGCGCGACCGCCGCACCGATTTGTACCCGGACTGGAACACCATGGCGTAACATCGGCGAGCCACCCCAACACCGGGCGGGGCGCCGCCGCAACACGGCATGCCCGCGGTCCAACCGGAACGGCGCGGCACCGCGACACACATTGGCATCCGGACCAGAGCGGAGCGGGGCGCGACAACGCGACATGTGTTGACATCCGGACCAGAGCAGGGCGCGACACCCCTTTGCCCCGGCTTAAAGTTGATCATGACGGCACCGCAACACCGCCAGCGCCCGGCCGAGGCGGCAAAGCGGCGCGGCGGGCTGCAACAACGCTTATACTCAAGACAAAATGCCGATCATGACGACAGGGTGTCTCCGCCGAGGGACACCCTGTTCATTTCGCTTATGACAACGACCTTTTAAACTGATCAAACTGTTCCGCCACTTTCCCTTCCGGCGCTTTTGTCAACAGGCTGACGACGACAATGGCGACAAGGCTCGCGGCAAAGCCCGGGATCATTTCATATAGCAGCCCTTTCAAATACTCCGACTGCGTCCAAAGGATCACTGTCAACGCCCCGGCGACCATGCCGGCGAGCGCTCCCCATTTCGTCATCCGCCGCCAGAACAGGCTCAGCAAAATCACCGGCCCGAATGACGCGCCAAATCCAGCCCATGCATAGCCGACCAAGTTTAAAATCGTGTCATTTTTCGTATATGCCAGCGCGGTCGCGACAATGGCGACGATGAGAACCGACAGGCGCCCGACGAAGACAAGCTCTTTGTCCGAGGCAGAGCGGCGAAACAACACTTTATACAAATCTTCCGTCAGCGAGCTCGACGTGACGAGCAGCTGCGACGAGATCGTGCTCATAATCGCCGCCAAAATCGCCGCCAGCAGAAATCCGGTAATAATCGGATGGAACAAAATTTCACCCAGCTGGATAAACACCGTTTCCGGGTCATCAAGCTTCGTGCCGTGTTGCGAAAAGTAAGCGATTCCAAAAAGACCGGTCAACATCGCCCCGACAACGGAAAAAATCATCCAGCCCATGCCGATGCGGCGGGCGCTTTTCATTTCTTTCACCGACTTAATGGCCATAAAGCGGACAATGATGTGCGGCTGGCCGAAATACCCAAGCCCCCAGGCGAATAATGAAATGATGCCAAGAAAACTTGTTCCTTTCCATAAATTCAACAAGTTCGGGTCAATATCGCGAATCGTCCCCACCGTTTCAACGGGGCCACCCGTATGGAACAGCGTCACAACCGGAACGAGAATCAACGCGATAAACATGATCGTCCCTTGGACAAAGTCCGTCCAGCTGACTGCCAAAAAGCCGCCAAACAGCGTATAGGCGACAACGACCCCGCCGACGATCCACAATCCCGTATGGTAACTGACACCAAACG
Source organism: Geobacillus sp. BK01 (assembly GCF_052220245.1). Classification (NCBI taxonomy): domain Bacteria; kingdom Bacillati; phylum Bacillota; class Bacilli; order Caryophanales; family Anoxybacillaceae; genus Geobacillus; species Geobacillus sp. BK01. The sequence continues at coordinate 64,583 of NZ_JBQPTH010000002.1, read as the reverse complement.
AGTTTTCAAACAACACGCCTCCCGAAACAAGGCCGGACGAGACATAAAACGTAAAAAAGATCATAATGACAATCCCGGACACCATCCGCAACAATTTCGATGCATCGCCGAAACGGTTTTCCAAAAATTCCGGAATCGTAATCGAGTCGTTTGCCACTTCCGTATAGACGCGCAAGCGCGGCGCGACGTACAGCCAGTTCGCATAAGCGCCGAGCGTCAACCCGATGGCGATCCACGCGGCGCTCACCCCGTCGACAAACATCGCTCCCGGCAGGCCCATGAGCAGCCAGCCGCTCATATCGGAAGCCCCGGCGCTGAGCGCGGTCACGGCCGGCCCAAGCGTCCGGCCGCCAAGCATATAATCGGACAAGTTGGCCGTCCGTTTATAGGCCCAATAGCCAATCCAAAGCATGCCAACTAAATACACAATGACGGAAAATAAGACCATCGCCACTCTCCTTCCCTTTGCTGTCTTGTCACCACTTCCATCATATCGAAAGAGATTGTATTCGAAAGAGATTGTATTTACACAATAGTATTTATTTTTTTCCATACCGTCATAGCAATGAAATAGCGAAAATCGTTGCCGCTCCCACCTTGTTTTTGATATAATATTCTGAGAATTCAAGGCAGATGCCCCTATTCCATCATAGAAAGTTATCTTATAAAAATTCATTTAAAATTATATTCTCCACATAACCTTTTTCATATTTCGCGAAAAACATTGAAAAATATGCTTTTTTCCCTTTTCGACGCCCATACCAAAATGTTCAAACAATTATTTTTATAAAACCTATTGCATAATCACAAAAATATTGATAGTATGATAATCGTTCATCGACAATTATTCCAAAGGGGGATTTTATAAGATGTTAAACATGAAGAAAGGGTTGATCGTGGCAGTCGTCGCCGCGTTGTTTATGGCGCTCGCCGCCTGCGGCAAGTCGACGGAGACAAGCTCGCCGTCAGGCAGTAAAGAAGAAGGAAACCAAAAAATCACCGTCGGGACAGACGCAGCGTTTGCGCCATTTGAGTATATGGAAAAAGGAAAAATTGTCGGCTTCGACGTTGACCTTCTCGACGCCGTCATGAAAGAAGCCGGCTTGGATTATGAATTAAAAAATGTCGGCTGGGATCCTTTGTTTGCTGCGTTGCAAAGCAAAGAGATCGACATGGGGATTTCCGGCATTACGATTACGGATGAACGGAAACAAACGTACGATTTCTCGGCTCCATACTTTGAAGCAACACAAGTCATCTTAGTCAAAGAAGGCAACCCGGTGAAAAACGCCCTTGACTTAAAAGGCAAAACAATCGGCGTCCAAAACGCAACAACGGGTCAGGAGGCAGCGGAAAAACTTCTTGGCAAAGGCAATCATATTAAAAAATTCGAAACATCTGTCGTCGCGATTATGGAACTGTTGAACGGCGGCGTTGATGCCGTGGTCACCGATAACGCGGTCGCAAACGAATACGTGAAAAACAACCCGGATAAAAAACTGCAAGTCATTGAAGATCCACAAAACTTCGCTTCGGAATACTACGGCATGATCTTCCCGAAAGACAGCGAATTGAAAGCCAAAGTGGACGAAGCATTGCAAAACGTGATCGACAGCGGCAAATATGCAGAGATTTACAAAAAATGGTTTGGTAAAGAACCGAATATAGAAGGCTTAAAACAACAACAATAAGCGCACGAACACGAAAAATGCGTAACTGCTAGCAAGTTACGCATTTTTCGTAGAGAAAGGTGAGATCGATGGACTTTCGTTTTGATATTATTGTCGAATACGCTCCTTATTTTTTCCAAGGGCTGCTCATCACGATCGGCGTATCGTTGGCCGGCATCATGTTTGGTCTTATTCTCGGGTTGTTCATCGGCCTTGGCAAAATGTCGTCCAACCCGATTGTCCGTTTGCCGTTTTCCTGGTACATTAACTTTTTTCGCGGCACACCGCTTGTTGTGCAAATTTTGCTCGTCCACTTCGGCGCCATGCCGCTCTTTTTCGGCCAACCAAATGCCATCGCTTCCCTGGCCGTCTCACTGTCGCTCAACTCGGCTGCGTATGTCGCGGAAATTTTCCGCGCCGGCATTCAATCGATCGACAAAGGGCAAATGGAAGCCGCCCGCTCGCTCGGCATGACGCACGTTCAGGCGATGCGTTATATTATTTTGCCGCAAGCGTTAAAGCGCATGATTCCCCCGTTTGCCAATGAGTTTATCGTCTTGATTAAAGATTCGTCGCTCGGGATGGTCATCGCCGCTCCGGAAATCATGTATTGGGGCAAAGCGGCCGCAGGCGAATATTACCGCGTCTGGGAGCCGTATTTAACGGTCGCATTCATTTATTTAATCTTAACGCTTTCCTTAAGCAAATTGTCACATTACCTTGAAAGGAAGTATTCGACCCAATGATCGACGTACGCCAGTTGAAAAAATCGTTCGGTTCGCTCCAAGTATTAAAAGGAATCGATGCCCATATCCGCGAAGGAGAAGTCGTGGTCGTCATCGGCCCGTCGGGGTCGGGAAAATCAACGTTTTTGCGATGCTTAAACTTGCTGGAAGATTTCGATGAAGGCGAGATCATCATTGACGGCATCAACTTAAAAGCGAAAGATACGGATTTAAATAAAGTGCGGGAAGAAGTCGGAATGGTGTTCCAGCGCTTTAACTTGTTCCCGCATATGACCGTTTTAAACAACATTACGCTTGCGCCAATGAAAGTGCGCAAATGGCCGCGCGAAAAAGCGGAGGCAAAAGCGATCGAGCTGCTCGCCAAAGTCGGGCTGCAAGATAAAGCGCACGTCTACCCGGACTCCCTCTCCGGCGGACAGGCGCAGCGCGTCGCCATCGCCCGGGCATTGGCCATGGAGCCGAAAATTATGTTGTTTGATGAACCGACGTCAGCGCTTGACCCGGAAATGGTCGGCGAGGTGCTCTCGGTCATGAAGCAACTCGCCAATGAAGGGATGACGATGGTCGTCGTCACCCATGAGATGGGCTTCGCCCGCGAAGTCGGCGATCGCGTTCTGTTTATGGACGGCGGCTACATCGTTGAAGAAGGGAAGCCGGAAGAGTTGTTCGACCGCCCGCAGCATGAGCGGACAAAAGCGTTTTTGTCGAAAGTATTGTAGAAGGCGTCTTGCCCATTCGAGGCAAGACGCCTTTTTGATGGCGGAAATGCCGCTGGCCTTCAGAGACGGAAAAAAGCCGGCCGAACCCCGTCCAGCCCCTCTTTACAATACAAATTGCATCACCCAAATGGATCCCGCGACAATGACAACGGCAATAAAGAAACTGTACACCATGTTGAACGTTTGCACTTTGCCGCTGTCGCTTTCCGCCACATGCATGAACATAAACAGCTGCAAGCTCGCTTGGATGATCGCGAACAAGACGATGATGACAATGACAGCCTTGAGCGGCAGCCCGGACGAGAGCGCCACCCAAAGAGCCGCAAATGTCAAGACGAGCGAAAGGACAAAACCGATGATATGTTTCCACGGAAATGATTCATGATGGCTGTTTGCGCCCATGTTAGATCACCATCCCTAACAAGTAGACGAGCGTAAAGATGAAAATCCAAACGACGTCTAAAAAGTGCCAGTACAAGCTGACGATAAACACTTTGCGCGCCGTTTTAGCCGTCAGGCCGCGCTGCAGGAGCTGAATGATGATCAAAATCATCCAGCCAATCCCTAAACTGACGTGAGCACCGTGCGTGCCGACGAGAACGAAAAAGCTGGACAGAAACGCGCTCGTCTGCATCGTCGCCCCTTCATGGACGTAATGGATAAACTCACGAATCTCAACCGTAATAAACCCCGCTCCAAGCAGAAGCGTCACGAGCAGCCAGGCGATCAGCCCGCTCATACGGCCGCGGCGCATTTCGAAAATGGCCAGCCCGCACGTGAAACTACTCGTCAACAACAACAGCGTTTCGATCAATACATCTTTGACTTGAAACAATTCCTGCGCTGTCAGCCCGGAGCCGGTCCGTTGGAACAAAACAAGATAAGTGGCAAACAAGGTAGCGAACAATACGACTTCCGCTCCAAGAAAAATCCAAAAACCTAATATATTCAAGCGGCTTTCCTCTGTCCGATACTCCAGCGGCAGTGTTTCATCATAGCGGTGTGCTGCTTCTCCCATTCGTCACGCCCCCTTTCGTGCCGACCGCTCGGTCCGTTTAATCTCCTCGACGCTCATATAATAGCCGTCGTCATTTTCAAACGAGCGAAGAATGAGCCCAAGCACAATGAACAGTGCACCGACAATGGCCAACGCAAACCATTTGAACACAAGGCCGAATCCGGCAATAAAGAACGCCACCGACATCCAAAACGGACGTCCCGAGTTGCTTGGCATATGGATCGGTTTCAATTCTTCCTCTTTCACTTGCAAACCGCCATATTTTTTCTTCATCACCCAATACGCGTCCAAATCTTCGACAACCGGTGTCACTGGGAAATTGTAATGCACCGGCGGCGACGCTGTTGCCCACTCAAGTGTCCGCCCGTTCCACGGGTCGCCAGTCATGTCGCGCTCGCCGTAGCGGGCGCTGTAATAAATGTTGTAACAAAGCACGATAAACCCGATGCCCATCAACACCGCTCCGACGGTCGCGACAACATTGAGCGGCGTCCAACCAAGGTCTGCCGAATACGTGTACATGCGGCGCGTCATTCCCATCAGCCCGAGGAAATACATCGGGAAGAAACAGACGTTAAAGCCGATCATAAACAGCCAAAACGTCCATTTGCCGAGCCGCTCGTTTAACATATGGCCGAACATTTTCGGATACCAATAATGCAAACCGGCAAAGCAGGCGAACACCGTACCCGCAATGAGCACGTAATGGAAGTGGGCTACTAGGAAATAGCTGTTATGATATTGGTAGTCGGCCGCTGCCATCGCCAGCATGACCCCCGTTACGCCGCCGATGACAAAGTTCGGAATGAACGCCAACGACCAAAGCATCGCCGTCGTAAAGCGGATTTTCCCTTTCCGGAGCGTAAACAGCCAGTTAAAAATTTTCACCCCGGTCGGAATGGCGATCGCCATCGTGGTGATCGAGAATACGGAGTTGACTGCTGGCCCGGCGCCCATCGTAAAGAAGTGGTGCACCCAAACGATAAAACTTAAGAACGCAATGCCGACGATCGAGCCGACCATCGCTTTATAACCGAACAGCCGCTTGCGCGCAAACGTGCTGACGACTTCCGAGAAAATGCCAAACGCCGGCAAAATGACGATATACACTTCCGGATGGCCCCAAATCCAGAACAAGTTCGCCCAAAGCATCGACATGCCGCCGTTCGCCATGGTGAAAAACTGCGTATCAAATAAGCGATCGAACGTCATTAACGCCAACGCGACCGTCAATACCGGGAAGGCGAACACAATGAGGACGGACGTAATGAGAATCGTCCACGTAAACATTGGCATGCGCATCAACGTCATGCCCGGCGCGCGCATTTTTAAAATCGTCACCAAAAAGTTGATCCCGGTCATTAACGTCCCGATCCCGGAAATTTGCAGGGCAACCGCATAGTAGTTGTTGCCGACGCCATGGCTGAACTCGTTACCGGCAAGCGGGAAGTATGCCGTCCAGCCAGCGTCCGGCGATCCGCCAATGACAAACGAAATGTTAAACAGCATCGCCCCGAAGAAAAAGAGCCAAAAGCTTAACGCGTTTAAATACGGAAACGCGACGTCGCGCGCCCCGATTTGCAGCGGGACGACGATGTTCATCAAACCGATAATAAACGGCATCGCCATAAACAAAATCATAATCGTTCCGTGCGTCGTGAAAATTTCATTATAATGTTGCGCGTCCAAAAACTCCATATTTGGCGCCGTCAGCTGCGCCCGCATCAAGAGCGCATCGACGCCGCCGCGGAACAACATGAGTACCGCGCAAATAATGTACATAACACCGATTTTTTTATGGTCGACGGTCGTGAGCCATTCATTCCAAAGCCATTTCCACTTTTTAAAATACGTCAAGATGAACACAATGCCGATTATCGTCAAAACGATTGCCACGTCAGCCGCATAAATAAGCGGTTCGCCTGTAACGAAAAACTCACTCCATTTCATCGCCCGTTCCTCCTTTCTTACTCCGTGTGATGATGGCTGTCTGTCGCCATGTTATGGTCTTGACCGTCATCGTCGCCTGCCGATTCGCCATTGGCATGATGGCTGTTTTGTTCCGCATGGTCAATCCATTCTAAATGGGTATTTGAAAATGTCATCCGGCCAACAAGTCCCGGTTCTAAAATTTGTGCATATTTGTCCTCGTTGAGCTTCGGCGCTGTCGCTTTCACTTCATCCACCCATTGCTTGAAGTCTCTGCTTGTTTGGGCGATAACTTCAAATTCCATATGGGCAAACTTTTCCCCGGAAAAGTTGGCGCTCCGCCCCATGTATGAACCCGGTTTGTCGGCTTGTAAAATCAGCTCCGTCTCCATGCCGTCCATGGCATACTTTTGCCCTCCTAGCTCCGGCACCCAAAACGAGTTCATTGGCCCGACAGATGTGAGCTTGAATTTGACCGGCACGCCAGCCGGGATATGGACGTAGTTGACTGTTTCAATGTTTTCTTCCGGATAGCTGAAAATCCATTTCCAGTTCGCCGCCGTCACATGAATCGTAATTGGTTCGACTTTATCAGTCGGCGGCTTCTCCAAGGCAAATGTCGCTTTCACGGTTGGAACGGCAAGCGCGATGACAATCAAAATGGGAATCGCCGTCCAAACGATTTCAAGCAGCGTATTTCCTTCCTCTTCCGGCGGCTCGTAATCGGCGTTTTCCGGCTTTTCGCGATAGCGGATGAGCACAAAAGCAAACAAGGCAAAGACGACAACAATAATAAACAGCATAAAACCAACCGACCACATAATTAAGTCGTATTGCGTCCGCGCCACCGGCCCTTGCGGGTTGAGCACCGCCGTGCGCTCGACGCAGCCGCTAAGCAAAAGCAGGAACGGCAAAGCCAATATGATGCGCCATATCGCCCGTTTCATCGCTGTATATCCTCCTTCGCCCGCCCCGGCTATATGAGGCGATTTCCACTTGTATTTTCTTTGTTTCTACCATATCAAAATTGAAAATGTTTGAAACCAAACGTACACAAAAGTTCATAAATCAGCAAAACATTTGTCACAAACTGTTCAATCATTGTTCAAGAAATCGCCACTTGTTTTCCTCGATTAGGGAAATATTGACCAAGAAGGGGATTCACAACAAAATATTCCACAAAAAATAGCCGGGCTCCTTTCATAGCAAAACCCGGCTATTTCCCACCTTTTTGTCCGATATATCCTTGCTGCTCCAATTGTTTCCGGATGCGTGGCTGCAACGTCTGCCACATCCATTGTTTGTATAGTTCCTTCTTCTCTTCCGGTGACAAATAATACTGTTTTCCTACTTGGCGGCGCGCCCGCTCAGTGACATCATAGAGCGCCAACGCCGCGGCGACGGAAATGTTGAAACTTTGGACAAAGCCGTGCATCGGAATGACGAACGTTCCGTCTGCGAGTTTCAGCGCCTCGTCGGATACGCCGCTATGTTCGTTGCCAAATAAAAGCACCGTCGGTTTGGATACGTCGATGTCGGAAAGAGGAATCGTCCCCTCGCCAAGATAGCTGGCATACACTTGGTATCCTTGCCGCTTCAAGTCGCCGATGGCCGTTTCGATATTCGGCTTCCGATGAAGTGTCAGCCATTGGTCGGCGTAGCGTGTCACGAGCCGGTTCGGTGAAAACGGCGCTCTCCCGGTGACGATATGGACATCTTGAACGCCAAACGCCTCGGCCGTCCGCAGCACCGCTGCCTGATTGTGCGGGTCGTCGACCGCTTCAATCAAAACCGTAATATAGCGGGTGCGCTCGTTGAGAACGTCATACATCCGTTTTAATCGTTTCGGCAAAATCATTTCCCAAACCGGACGCGTTTGTTCGGTTAACAGTCCTTCTTGCTGCAGCTGGGCAAGAAACGCCTTCATGTCCCGTTCTTCCATGTCAATCACCTTCGCTCCGTTCCTCTTCGCCTGTGCTTCCTATTGTACAAAATAGGATGCCGATGGGCAATCTCGATCATTTCCTGAACTGTTCAAACTATTCAAAACGGGTGTCCCACGCCGGACACCCGTTTCCTTTTCTTTTGTTTGCAGCCGCCCAAATGAATCCCGGCTTATGCGCTTCCTCCTCATCTTTCCTTGACGCCGATGTACGCCTGGCGCGGATGGTTCGGCTGGTCGGGATACTTTAGACGAATCTTCCCTTTCTCTAATAGTTTCCCTAAATAGTTGTTGCGCAACCCGTCCGGCGTCCGTTCAAGCAGCGCCGCCAATTCCTTCAGCCGCAGCGGCCGTTCGCGGCATAAGCGGACAATCATCTCTTCCATCACCGTCGGGGCCAACCGCTTTTTTCGACGTGCCAATTCCGCCATCTTCCATAACCGTTCATCGATCTTCTCCTCTTCCTCTTCGCCATCTATGTCACAGACGTTTATTTCGTTACTATCGGAGCTTGACAGATTATTTACGGAGTTAGGTTCGTTATTTATGGAGTTAAGGGATTTAGTTACGAAGTTCGCATCCTTTTTTACGGAGTTCGGGCTGTTGTTTACGGAGTTAGGTTCGTTAATAACGGAGCTTTTGTTTATATTTATGGAGTTAAGTTCGTTATTTCCGAAGCTCTCCTCGATCCCCTGTCCATCCTGTTCCGTCCATTGTTGTTCAGGCTGTTGCAATGATTCGGCTATTTCTGTTTCCATTGCGGCGCTCATCTCAGCTGGAAATAACAACGGGCATAACGTAACGACCGTACGGTCCGGATTCGTTTGTTGCGAGATGTCAACCGGTTGGACAAGCGCCCGTTCTTGCTTATCATGCATTCGTTTCAGACCGGATCCGGCCCGCTTGCAAACATCGATCAACAAAAACATTTTAAAGATATTTGGGTTGCGTAAATTGCTCATTTGTCCGGCTATAGCAGCTTCGACCGGCAAGCGGAACCGCCCCGGATTGGCAAATCGAAACGCCCCATCTTCTTTCTCAACGGTAATGCCGCCTTCTTCCCCGTAATCGGCATGAACAATGGCGTTGGCAAGCGCCTCACTGAGCAGAGCGCGCCCTTCCTCAAGCCAAACATGCCGTTCTAGCTCCGCTGATACGCGAAAATAAAAGTCGTACACATTGCCGGACCACGTCCCGTCCTGCGAGGTGAACCGCTTCGTCCAACCCGTTTCCTTTGCACCAGCATGCTCCCGGTACTCTAAAAAGTATTGCGGCAGCACCTCGGTAATGATCCGCTCCTCACTGAACATCAACAGGCCGGCGAGCGTCAGCCCTTCTTTGCTGCTGTCCCGCAGCTTTCCCCATGCGCCGATTTTGTATAAAAATTCTTTTGTCTCAAGCCCGTTCCATGGATGGTTCGGTTTTACGCGGGCGAACCGTTCCCGATAATGGCTGACCGTCTCAAAGTTGAGTTCACTTAAGCTGTAATGCTCCAAAATCCAACTGTCCGCTATCGCGTTGGCGCGTTCATGGAACGAATTTGTATATTTATTCATTCCTGATCTTCCTTTAACATTATTTTTACAAAACAGTTTTGACCTCTTTTTTTCTATTGTACCATCTTTTATTCTCCTTGCGGATGGCTGCCAAAAAAAGAAAATGGTTGTGGATATGTGGAATAGCTGACCATGGCAAAGAGCAAACTACAGAAGACAATTTTGGCATGCGAGGAGGCATACTTATGTCATTCCTTCCTTCTACTGTTGAACCGTACTGGCGCGATTCTGTTCCGCTTCCGTCCTTTCCGAAACTCGAGGAAGACATTGCTGTCGATGTCGCGGTCGTCGGCGGCGGCATTTCCGGTATTACGACGGCTTATTTGTTGGCGACACAAGGCGTGCGCGTCGCCCTCCTCGAGGCGGACCGGCTGCTGAATGGAACGACCGGTCATACGACGGCGAAACTGACCGCCCAGCATGATTTGGTGTATGATGAATTTCTGAACCACTTTGGCACGGAGAAGGCACGATTGTATTATGACGCCTGTATGGATGCGCTCGGCTTCATTCGCCGCACGGTTGAACAGCACCGGATTGACTGTGATTTTTGCGAACAAGACGCCTATATTTATACGACGTCTTCCTCATCGTTTCAGAAATTAGTGAAAGAATGGGAAGCGTACGAACGGCTCGGCATTGATGGGGCTTTCGTTGAGTCGATCCCGCTCCCGCTGCCGGTTAAAGCGGCAGTTGTCATGAAGCGGCAAGCCCAGTTTCATCCGCTGAAATATTTAGTCAAACTCGTCGATGCCCTGGTACAAGCGGGGAGCGCCATTTACGAATACACGCCAGTCGCCGACATCGAGCAAGGGGAGCGGCTGTCCGTCGTGACGCGCGACAAAAAGCGGGTTGAATGCAGCCATGTCGCCGTCTGTTCCCATTTTCCATTTTACGACGGCGGATTTTACTTTTCCCGTATGTATGCTGAACGGTCATACGTATTGGGAGTGACGACCGCCGAGCCGTACCCGGGCGGTATGTATTTAAGCGCCGACGACCCGAAGCGCTCGGTCCGTTCTGCAGCGGCGAATGGGGAGACGCTTATTCTCATCGGCGGAGAAAACCATAAGACCGGCCAAGGGGTGCCGACGATGCGTCATTATGAGGCGCTATCTTCGTTTGCCTCACAGCTGTTTACGGTGAAAGACATTCGTTACCGTTGGTCGGCCCAAGACTTGACGACACTTGATAAAATGCCGTATATCGGTCCGATGACGGCCGATACGCCGCATATTTATGTCGCGACAGGATACCGGAAATGGGGCATGACAAACGGAACCGCCGCGGGGATGTTGCTGTCTGACCTCATTCTTGGCCGCGACAACCGGTATCGCGACTTGTACTCCCCGTCGCGCTTTTACGCCGACCCGAGTGTGCGGCAATTTTTCACGACGAACCTCGATGTCGCCAAACACTTGGTCGCAGGGAAAATCGAGGCGGCCGGCCGCCGGCCGCAAGACTTGGCGCGCGGGGAAGGGGCGGTCGTCTCCGTCAACGGGAAACGGGCTGGCGCCTACAAAGACGAGGCCGGAACACTTCATGTCGTCGATACGACGTGCACCCACATGGGCTGCGAACTCGAATGGAACAGCGGCGACAAGACGTGGGACTGCCCATGTCATGGCTCGCGTTTTTCGATCGACGGTGATGTCGTCGAAGGACCAGCGAAACAGCCGTTGAAACGCCTTGAACTCGATGAATCGCCTTGACGCGCTGCCGTCTTTGCGGCGGCGTGTGGAGGCGACATGTTCACTTTAGCTCCTAACAGGGAGTGGGATCATACGTTTGCATCCTCTCATCATTTTCGTTTGCCGACAGTATATTTCATGGTAAGATGAAAGCGGGGTCACCGTAATTTCTACCGTGTTTGGAGGGGGAAACGATATGTATCAAGAACCGATTTTTCTCACTCCCGTCTTCCAGGAGCGCATTTGGGGCGGCACAAAGCTTGCTGAGCGGTTCGGCTACGATATTCCATCGGCACAAACGGGGGAATGTTGGGCTGTATCGGCCCACCCGCACGGGCAGACGATCGTCGCCCGCGGACCGTTTCAAGGGATGACGCTCGGACAGCTTTGGGAAGAGCGCCGCGACTTGTTCGGCCATTTTCCATCGGATCGCTTTCCATTGCTGACGAAAATTTTAGACGCCAACGCCGACTTGTCCGTTCAAGTCCACCCGGATGATGAATACGCAAAAACGCACGAAGGCGGGGAGCTCGGCAAAACGGAATGTTGGTACATTATCGACTGCAAGCCGGGCGCTGAACTTATTTACGGCCACCATGCCGAAACGAAGGGGCAGCTGCGCGCCATGATGGAGGCGGGGGAATGGGAGCGCTTGCTGCGGAAAGTGCCGATCCGCCCCGGCGACTTCTTCTATGTCCCAAGCGGCACGATTCACGCCCTTTGTGAAGGGACGCTTGTCCTTGAAACGCAGCAAAGCTCGGACACGACATACCGCGTCTATGATTACGACCGCGTTGACAGCCAAGGGCGGAAGCGGGAGCTTCACTTAGAGAAAGCGATTGACGTCACCACTGTCCCGCATCGCGACACCGACGTCCGTCCTCATGTCGCCGAAGTCCCGGGTGCGACCGTGACGACATTCGTAGAAGGCGACTACTTTGGCGTCCAAAAATGGGAGATCCGCGATGTGCTCGAATCAGAGCAGACGAAACCGTTTCTCATCATCAGCATCCTCGAAGGCGAAGGTGAGCTCGTCCACGAAGGACGGATATACCCGCTTCGCAAAGGCGATCATTTCATCTTACCGCACCAATTCGGCCTGTTTGCGATTCGCGGTGTACTCGAAGCCATTGCCTCCTGGCCGCGGACGGGTAAATAAACGAGCCGGTACGAACGGACCGGCTCTTCTTTTTGTCTAAAATATTAACGGGAAGAGTCTTTTCCTATTTGGCCAAGACGGTACACAGAGGCGATATGCCGCGCTGTTTGTGTCACATACTGTTCCGCCTGCTCAAACGCTTTCTCGAGCGGAATGACGCCGGGAACGATCGTAAAAAGGGCGTCAATGCCATGGTCTAAGACGACCGCGCTGTCGTCGCCTAATGATCCGGCGATGCCGATGACCGGGACGCCGAACCGCTTCGCTGTTTTGGCGACGCCGATCGGTGTTTTTCCGAATATCGTCTGCCCGTCGATCCGCCCTTCACCGGTGATGACCAGATCCGCCCCTTTAATGCGTTCAGCAAGTTGGACCGTTTCGATCACAATCTCGACGCCACGCTTTAATTCAGCCGGCAGAAACGCAAGCAGCCCCGCGCCTAAACCGCCGGCCGCACCGGCGCCTGGGATGGCGCCGATTTGTTTGCCGAGTTCGCGGCTGATGACATCAGCATAGTGCGCCAAGTTCTGATCGAGAACCGCGACCATATCGGGTGTCGCCCCCTTTTGCGGGCCAAAAATGGCGGACGCGCCTTTCGGTCCAGTGAGCGGATTGTCGACGTCACACGCGACATCAATGCGGACGCCCTCCAGACGCGGATCGAGCCCGGACAAGTCGATCGACTGCAAATGAGCGAGCGCCCCGCCTCCCGGACCGATGTCGCGGCCGTCGCGGTCTAAAAGCCGTCCGCCAAGCGCCTGCACCATGCCGGCCCCGCCGTCGTTTGTCGCGCTGCCGCCGAGGCCGATGATCAGGTGGGTGGCACCGGCATCAAGGGCGGCTCGGATCAGTTCCCCTGTCCCTCGCGTCGTCGTCACTAACGGGTTGCGCCGGTCGCGCGGGACAAGATGCAATCCCGAGGCGGCTGCCATCTCAATCACCGCTGTCTTCCCGTCGCCAAGCAAGCCGAAAAACGCCCGCACCGGCTCACCGAGCGGCCCGGTCACTTCGGTTTCCACCACGCGGCCGCCGGTCGCATCCACAAGCGATTGCACCGTCCCTTCTCCGCCGTCAGCCATCGGCACTTTCACATATTCGGCTTGCGGAAACACCGCCTGAAACCCGCGCTCGACCGCCTCAGCGACTTCGAGCGCTGAGAGACTTTCTTTAAACGAATCCGGGGCGATAACAATTTTCATCTTTTTCCCTCCTCACGTTATGAAACAAAGCGAAACACACCCAAACCATTCTCCATACCGAACCGACCGGCCGCTCACATGGCATAACGTTGAGCCGTTCTTTTCCCGTTCGGCCGTTTCCGCTGTCATTTGGACGACGCTCCCATACGGCCAATGGCCAAGGACAGTCGCCGGCAACTATAACGTTGTGCCGGCTGTACTGAAGAAAACAATCGCACCCGATCCCTGTCCTTTTCGCTGTCCATATTATATACGAAACAATCGATGTCCAGCTACCTTGTTTTCCGAGGGATGGGACACAATCGGAGGCAAATATCCTTCAATAATTGTCAAATTTTGTGGAAAAAAAGTGGACGTGAACACTATTTTTTCTATTTTCGGAATTATGTACATAGTACTATAATAGATTTAGCTAGATGTTTATTTGTTCTAATTGAGAATATGTGGACGATGCCAAAACAGTGGCTTCTAGATTCGTTATCCACCGTTGTTTTCCAATGACCCATACCGTGTTTCGAAACTACGGAAATAGGAGGGCCATCCTCTTTTTGGCATCACTTCGCCAACGATGAAGTTGTCAGAGGTCAGATCATAGGAGAGAGAGCCGAGATGTTACTCCGAGCACGACCGATTATTTTTGCCGTTTTTTTCTTGTCGATCACCGTTGCCTTTGTGTCAAAACCAACTTTCTTCGATCGCCCATATATGACCGCTTTGCTGTTTTACTGGCTGTTTTCTAGCCTGTATTCCCACTTGCGCGTCGTTGACAAAACGAAAAACAATATTCCGGTTGACTATGGCATCAATTACAGCTTGTAGTTTGCCCTGTTTGCCGGCCCACTCGGGCTGCTTATTTTTGAAACATTATTTCGCTTGACTGAACATATGACAAAAAAATACTTGAAAACAGCGGAATCCGACGAATGGCTGCACACGTTGTACAACATCGGTTCTTTTGTGACATTCAATTCACTGGCGTTTGCCTTATACGATTTCCTTCATCCACTGTTTCGTCCTATTCCGTTCATCGGCTTTTGGTTGCTTATTTTTCTGCTCGTCATCATCGTTTCCTTTTTAACTGACTGCTGTCTGATTATGATTTTTTATATAACCGGCGACATTCGGACACAGCGTGAGGCACTGGATTTTATTAAGACAAGAAGCTGGACGGATATGGGAAAAACCGCGCTGACGAACGGCCTGTTATTTCTCTTTTTGCAGGAGCAGCGGTGGGATATGCTTTTGAGCTTGTTTTTGCTCAATTACTTCGTCAGCCGCTCGTTCTTTTCCAAATCGCAAAGCATCCAGCATAAACTAGAGCGCGACCATTTTGAACGGATGGCGTATACCGACTTTCTGACCGGCGTTCATAACCGCGCCTACATGGATCAGACGATTGCCAAGTTAAACAAAACAGGAGAATGGATTGGTGTTGTCGTCGCCGATATCGACAATTTTAAAGCGATTAACGATACGTACAACCACGCCGTCGGCGATGAAGTCATTCGCCACTTTGCCTTGACATTAAAACAGTTCCTTAACGAAGATGATTTTTTGTTCCGTAGCGGCGGAGAAGAGTTTACCATGTTTTTGCGCCACCGCACATTTGAGGAAAGCGTCCAGCTTGTCGAGGGGATACGGGAAACCGTACGCCATAGCACCGTGCTGGTCGATGACGGAGCGGCCAAGCGTCCGGTTGCTTACACGTCGTCATTTGGCCTTTACTTTTTTCAAACAGGAGAAGCGATATCAATCGAAAAGGCGTACGTCTACGCCGATCACTTATTGCTCCATTCGAAAGAAAGCGGCAAAAATAAAGTATCGGCCCAGTGTGGGGGAGTTGCGTAATGAAGCAACTCCTTTTCGTTTTCCCTCATGCGCCGTTTGTCCCGTGCAAAAACGATGAAGTTTTCATACATTAACTAGAAAACGGGACCATCTTTGACCGCCCTGCCGAAACAAAATTCTTTATTACTTGCCGGTGGCAAAACCGTTCTGGATGGCCGGGATAAAAAGGGGGGGAACTATTGAAGGTTTTGGTGACAGGCGGCTGTGGGTTTATCGGCTCCCATATTGTCGATTTGCTAGTAGAATCAGGTTATGATTCGGCGGTCATCGACAACCTTTCTACAGGATCGGCGGCGTTTCTTCACCCGGAGGCAAAATGGCATCATGTCGATCTCTTATCCCAAACCGATGTCGACGCTGTGTTCGCCCATGAAAAACCTGATTATGTCATCCACCAAGCAGCGCAAACGTCCGTCCCCGCCTCCATTGCCGATCCGTCCGCTGATGCTTTAATCAATATTTTCGGCACCTTAACCGTCCTTCATTGCTGTGTAAAGTATAACGTGAAAAAAATCATTTTCGCGTCCTCCTGTGCCGTTTACGGCGATGCCGGCGACACGAGCATCACCGAATCGTCCCCCGTCAGGCCCACCTCCTTTTACGCTGCCTCGAAGCAGATGGGCGAGCTGTATATCCGCCTTTTTCACCGCTATTACGGCCTTACGTATACGATATTGCGATACGCCAACGTATACGGGCCGCGGCAATCTGCCAAAAATGAAGGCGGCGTTGTGGCGGCGCTCATCCGTAAACAGCTTGCCAAGGAACCGCCGGTTATATTCGGCGACGGCAATCAGACGCGCGATTTTGTATTTGTCAAAGACGTCGCTTGGGCGAACGTACTTTCTTTAACGAAGGGGGATAACAATACGTTCAACATTGGCACGAATCAAGGAACGACAATCAACGAGCTGGCGGCGCTCATTGCTTCCTTCTTTCCATCGCCGATCCGCTGTCTTTACCATCCCGAACGGCCAGGAGACATCCGTCATAGCCGATTGAACGCGGAACAGGCCAACCGTCAGCTTGGCTGGCTGCCGAAATACGATCTAGAAACCGGGTTAGCAGAAACGGTGCGTTTCTATCGGTCAAACAACTTCACCAAATGAAAAAGACCGCCATCTTCCGACAAAGGTGAGCGGTCTTTTCTCCAATCGGGACTGTCGAACGAACAATCCACCTCTCCGTTTGTGTGGAACATTGCCGTCCGCCAGGCTCCGGCATCTTTTTTTCCTGCGGGCGCTAGCCGCATCGTTCGAACATAAATGATTCTTTTTTCATATGTATATAGGAGGAGAAGAGAATCAGTCCCATAAGGTGGTGGGAAGTTGATCCATCTTGTCACAGCGACAAACGACGCCTACGCTTTGCCCCTTGGGGTCATGCTGACATCATTGTTCGTCAACAAAACGTCTGAATATCCAGTTATCGTTTATATACTATACGAAACGTTATCTGATAAAAACAAACAGAATATCGAAAAAATCGTCAACAGCTACAAACAGCAATCCATTTTTTTGCCGATTACCGACCCGATTTTTACTCAGTTAAAAGAAACAAATTATATTACAAAAGAAATGTATTACCGGATTGCCATTCCAGACCTGCTCGGTCCGGAAGTCAAAAAAGTGCTTTATCTTGACTGCGACCTCATTGTCAAAAAAGATATTTCCGAACTATGGGAGACAAACATTGACGATTGCTTCGTCGCTGCTGTCGAGAGCGTCGACGCTCAAGGAAGAAAAAATGACTTGCTTATTCCGGACGGGTACCATTACTTTAACTCCGGCGTTTTATTAATCAATGTAGAGAAATGGCGGGAACACCACATCTCCTCTAAAGTGTTCGAGTTCATTCAAACGCATCCGGAAAAACTTGTTCACCCCGACCAAGATGCGTTAAATGCCGTTTTGTATGACAAATGGCTGCCTTTGCATCCAAAGTGGAATTATACAACAGGCCATATCAAGCTTCCACGCCTGCACACAAAGCCGGTTATCATCCATTTCACCGGCCGGAAGAAACCGTGGGACACCGGCCATCCACTCGCCAAGCAATATTTTAAGTATCGAAAAAAGGTGGATTGGGAATAGGCGTTAAAACGGCAACAGATGAAAAAGAAGGCGCCCTTTCTTCCGCCCCGCTCTATCGGACAAACAGCATACATCACCGGACCATCCATGACGCCCCATACTGTGCCTTATCAAAACATGTAGACCGTTGAATTCCAATACTTAGGCTTTTCAATTTTATTTATGGTACGGTTCCCCCCGATTAATCCGAAACGCGCGGTAAATTTGCTCAAGCAAAATGAGGCGCATGAGCTGATGAGGAAACGTCATTTTCGAAAACGACAGCGCCTCGTTAGCACGTGCCATCACTTGTTTGCTTAACCCGAGCGAGCCGCCAATGACAAAAACGATTTTGCTTTTGCCGTAAGTGGCAAGTTCGTCAAGCCGGGCCGCAAATTGCTCGGACGATCTCATCTTCCCCTCAATGGCGAGCGCGATGACATAGGCGTCATGCGGGATTTTCGCCAGCAGCCGCTCGCCCTCACGCTGCTTAACTTGCTCTTCCTCAAGTTCGCTAGCCCGCTCGGAAGTTTTTTCATCAGCGACTTCGATTATCTCTATTTTCGCATACGCAGACAGGCGCTTTGTGTACTCATTGACCCCTTGAATTAAATATTTTTCCTTCAATTTGCCCACAGCGGCAATGCAAATATGCACATGTCATCCCCACCTTGCAAACAACTTATCAACAATAGTTATCCACATATACACAATACATATCCACATATTGTGCGAAAACATTAGTTCCCTACTACATATACAGCTTTTTTTCCGCAAAACCAACACGGTCTTTCGTTGTTATCCACAGGTGAGATATCGGGCGCCTGTTCTGTCTCCTCCACATATTCGTCAATGGCGACATCAATATGTTCTTCACATGTGAATATCATTGTTTCCGCCCCTTTCCTTGTGGAAAAAAGAAGGAGCGTTTCCGCTCCCTCCACTGTTTTGGTTTAATACGACTCGCGCGCCAATTTCATCGTGACCGTCCGCTTTTCCCCATCACGATAAAACGTGACTTCCATTCGATCGCCGATCGATTTTTCCGTATACAAATACTTGCGCAAGTCAAGCACGTTGCGAATTTTTTCCCCATCAAGCGCCACAATAACGTCAAACTGCTGCAAGCCTGCCTGCGCAGCTGGCGACATCGGCACGACTTGGATGACCGCCACCCCTTCCGTCACGTTCAGCGGCAAATGAAGTGTCGCCTGCAAATGATACGATGGAATGTCGCTCAGCGAGCGGAGTTCCACGCCCATGTATGGGCGGCGCACTTGTCCGTATTTCTCCAAATCGGAAATGATCGGGATGGCTGCGTTGATTGGGATGGCAAATCCAATGCCTTCCACTGCTTCCTGAGCGATTTTCATCGAATTAATCCCAATGACTTGTCCTTTGATGTTGACGAGAGCGCCGCCGCTGTTGCCCGGGTTAATAGCCGCATCGGTCTGCAATACTTCCGCATTCCAATCCGGGGCGCCATCTTGGTCCAAGTCAACTTCCACCGTCCGGTTCGTCCCGGAAATGATGCCTTGTGTCACCGACCCGGCAAACTGCAGGCCGAGCGGGTTGCCGATGGCGATGACCGGCTCGCCCGGCTTCACGGCATCGGAGTCACCGAACTCAGCCACCTTTTTCACATGCTTCGCGTCAATTTCCAATACGGCCAAGTCCATGAGCACATCGCTCCCGAGCAGCTTCGCCGGCACCCTCGTCCCGTCTTTTAAGCTTACTTCCAGCTGACTCGCGTTTTCAACAACATGGTGGTTTGTCACAATAAACGCCCGTCCCCCGGCTTTCTTGTAAATGACGCCCGATCCGACGCCCTCTTCGCCTCCTTGCGACCAAAAGCCCGCCTGTTGGATATTGACGACGCCGACGACCGCCTCGGACACTTGATTGATCGCTGTCGTCACCGCTGTCGTCACATCAACAGAAACACTTTGCCGGATGGGGGGAGCTCCGTTTTCTCCGCCCCGTTCTTCCTCCCTGCCTTGTGGCGGCACGACATCGTATGGGAGGACGTCCCAACGGGAAAGCGCCGGGATCGACATGAGGACGAGCAGTCCGCCCAGTATGGCGCCGACAAGGGCAGAAACAAACGAACCGCTGCGCCGTTTCCGCTTCATTTGCTCACGCGATTCGTAATGGTCATCGTAATATCCCATGCTCACCACCCTTTCCGCATTCGTCTCCATCCCTCATTATAATCATGAAAAGGTGAAAAAATCCAACAAACGCATTTCCCTCAGTTTAGACAAAACGACCGTCACACATACGCTAACGCAGTCGCCTTGCGCGGGTCGGTATCGTACAAACGAAAGCCGGCACCGACCGCCAGCCCCCTCTGTTCGAGCGTTTGCGCCACAGTCATACGCGCCAGCTCTTTCATATTGTTATCTTGGCTTAAATGAGCCAAATAAATTTGTTTCGTCCGTTCGCCAATTACATCAGCAAGCGCCAGACCCGCTTCTTCATTCGAAATATGGCCAACGTCGCTTAAAATGCGGCGCTTAACGTTCCACGGATACCTCCCCATTCGCAACATCCCGACATCATGGTTGCTTTCAAATACGAAGACATCAGCATTTTCGATCGTTTTTTTCATCCGCTCGCTCACATAGCCGGTATCGGTGAGCAAGGCGAGCTTTTTTCCTCCATAGTGGAAGACGTAAAACATCGGTTCAGCTGCATCATGGGAAACGCCAAATGACTCAACGTCGACATCACCGAACGTTCTCACCGCACCGAGCGGAAAGACAAACTTTTGCTCGGACGGGATGTCGCCGATGGCCTGTCCCATGGCCTGCCACGTTTTTTCATTCGCATAAACCGGTAAACGGTACTTGCGGGCGAGGACGCCAAGCCCCTTAATATGGTCGCTATGCTCATGAGTCACAAGCAACGCATCCAATTGCTTCGGATGGCGGTCGATTTCGGCAAACAGCTGCTCGAGTTGTTTGCCGCTCAGTCCGGCATCGACGAGCAGGCGCTGGCGGTTCGTTTCGACGTAAAAGGCGTTGCCGGTGCTGCCGCTGGCCAGTACACTAAATCGCATTGTCATTCGTTTTCACTCCAGCACATTTCCTTGATCCGTAATGACTTGCCCTTCAAACGCATTGACAAAATAGTCTTCTTTCCGGTTGACGACGATATGCCATGTCGGCGTTAGGACTTGCGAAGCGGTAAACTGGACGAGGCCATAGTAGCCAAGCTCGACTTTCGTGACACGGTCTCCTGGCTGCAAATGCCCTTTCCGATACAGCGTCTCAATGGCCTTAATGGCTGGAACGATATCTTGTTTCCGCTCGTATTTTTCCAAGTCATCCAGCATCGTCTGTTCATAGGACAGCGCCTCCCGCTGCTCGTTGACGTGAATAACGAGCTTGCTGTTTTCGTTGCCATAAATCACTTTCCCGTCATACACTTGGTAACAAATCACCGTGCCTTTCCTTTTGTCAAATGACCAAAAGGTGTATTGTTTCCCGTTTAAGATGTAGCGCTGTAAAAACTCACGCAGTTGGTACGGGTCTTCGACGTTTAAAGCGACCGGATGGGTGAACGTCCCTTTTAACTTTGTTTCCCCTTCAACTTCTACTTTTTGTCCAGACAGTTTTTTCGTATCAGCACTGGTAAATGAGCGGCTTTTGCCGCTAACATACGCCGCTTTTGTCACCTCTTTTGGTAAATCGACATACGTAATGCCGTTCGCCTCGAGCTGTTCTTCAATCGTCGTTTCCAAAATGACATCCAACTGGCTGCTATTTCTTTTTTCCATAAACTGATAGACTAAAAAGCAATCAAGGATGAGGAACACAATAATAAAAATCGTCTTTGTTTTACTCCAATCCATTCGTTCCCCCTCCTCCGCTCTCCCCGTCAACGTTCACCTTTTTCCACGTTTGCCCATACAAATAAAACCACGCCGGTTCAAGTCGAATCACCTTTTCCCGTTCCGGATCTTTGACGAGCTCGTAGCCGATAGCGACATCTTTCACGAGCGTTTTGCGGATGTCTTTTCTTTTTTCGAGCTGTTTGACAATAGCGCGGCCGGACGGCAAGGTTTTCGGTGTACGATTGCGGTCAGCAATTTCAAGACGGAAAAGCGGGCGCTGGTATTTCATTAAATCGCTCGCTCCCCACGTTTCCACGATTTCTGACATGCCATATTCGTTAAAAACCGGATAGCCGTTCACAACAAGACGGAAAATGACTTTCCGGTCTTCTTCACTCCAACGGGCAAAATGGTATAGATCAGTCCAGCCGCCATGTTCGTTGACAAAATCGATGCTTTTTTGAATGAGGTGGGTTTCCGATTTGGTTTGGCTAATGTTGGAGACGCGCGCGGCCGGATTGACATACAACAGCATGCGCTGGAGAAAATCAACGTCCATCAGCCGTGAACCATCGGTATATTCTTCGCCAAACGGAATCAAGTCTTTTTTGACAAAGCTCGGGTCACTAAATAGCGCCTCTTTAAATTTATCGACATCTAGTTCATCGGTATAATATTGCAAGCTGCTGAGCGCCACTTCGTTTTCCGGCAAATAAAGCTGTTTTGTCTCGCTGACCGGATAGGCAAAATAGCGGGGAAAGCGGCTTGCCTCTTTCGCCAGCCTGCTGATGACTTCCTGCGACGCGTCACTGGCGATTGCCTTATAAATTTTGTGTTTGTCCGTCGCGATAAAGTACACCGGAAACTTGTCCTCTCCTTCAAGTGGGACGAGGATACGGTCAAATGACAAACCGTCCAACCCTTTATCCTCCACCATAAAAATCAACCGGTATATGTCAATCGGCACTTCATCTGGATAAATCACTTCCAGCCGCTCCTTGCCGTTTAAAAATGACAAAAACTTTCCTGGCGGAACGGAGGATGAAATGTTTTCAAAATCGTCAAGCGTCCACTTTTTCATTTCTTTCAGCGCTTCACTTTTTTCTTCTTCTTTGGTTACGGCATAATGGGCGCCATTTTTATGGATGAGCATCTGCTTCGGCTGCACGACCATCGCTGTATCGACTTGCGTGTTGCTCACGGAAACGTGCTGAATGTACTCGTCGTTTTGCAGCACGTCATATTTCGGATGGTATGTCCATAAAACGAACGTCAACGTAATGCTGATCAGCACGAGCAATGTCAACACGACGGTTTTAATCGCCTCATACATCGTACCAGTCATCCTTTTGTTCTCGTTCTAGCGGCAACGTAAAGTAAATCGTCGTCCCCTTATGTTCTTTGCTTTCCGCCCAAATCGTCCCGCCGTGGGCAAGCACGACTTCTTTGGCAATGGCCAGGCCAAGGCCGGTGCCACCCAACTTGCGCGACCGCGCCTTATCAACCCGATAAAAGCGCTCGAAAACTTTCGCCAAATCTGCCTTCGGAATACCGACTCCTTCGTCGCTGACGCTGACGATGATTTCATCGGCCAACTCACGAACGCGGAACGTGATCGTTCCGCCTTGGGGAGAGTATTTCAACGCGTTAGAAATAATGTTGTCCAGCACTTGTGTAATTTTATCTTCATCCACTTCAACGAAAATCGCCTCGCGCGGAATTTTGCGGATGAACTTGATATTGTCGCTTTTCGTCAGCTCAAACCGGTCAATGACTTTATGAAAATAAGCCGAAAAATTGACCCATGTTTTCTTCAGTTTATAGTCTTTGCTGTCGAGCTTCGACAGATGGAGCAAATCGTTGACAAGCCGGATCATCCGCTCGGTTTCGTTTTGCACCACTTGAATGAACCTTGGTGCAATCTCCTTGTCTTGCCAAGCGCCATCAGCTAACGCTTCCAAGTAGCTTTTCATCGTCGTCAACGGCGTGCGCAGCTCATGCGACACATTGGCGACGAACTGCCGGCGCTCGCGATCGATTTTTTCCTGTTCGGTAATGTCGTGCAAGACGACGATCAACCCGTTGACAAACCCGCCTTCCTTTTGAATGACGGACAACGACGCACGCAAAATATACAGTTCGTCATCCGTGCTGAAATCCAAAATGAGCGAATCGCGCTCCTCGAGCAGCGTGTCAAACGTATATTGGTCGGCGATGCCAAGCACATCGACGATCGAACTCGACAGCACTGTTTCACGTGAAACATTCAAAATATTGATCGCGGCATCGTTAATGAGAATGACGCGGCCGCGGCGGTCAGTCGCGATGACACCGTCGGTCATATGTGTCAGCACCGACTCAAGTTTGCGCCGCTCCCCTTCTGTCGTGGCCTGCGCTTCCTGCAGCTTTTTGGTCAAATTGTTGAACGTCATCGCCAGCTGGCCGATTTCATCGTAGCCATACACTTTCACCTTGCGGGAAAAATCCCCCCTCGTCATCACTAGCGCTTGCCGACGCATATCGGAAATGGGCCGGGTGATCGTACGCGACAAAAAGATGCCCAGCACAGCAGTAATGGCGAGAGCGATCCCTGTCCCGGTCGCCAAAATCATGTTGATTTGCCGCATTTGTGAGAAGACGTTTTCCATGGAGGCAATGACGTAAATAACCCCCTTGACTTCCCCGCCCGTTTTGATCGGAGTCGAGGAGATGTACATGCGATAGCCTGTTTTCCGATCAAGCAACATCCGGTCGACAAGTTCACCGGTGACGAGCGAACGTTTCACATAAATCTCTGTCGTCCGCTTCCCGACGATATTTTGCATGTACGGATTCGATGTCGCCAACACTTTCCCTTTCTCATCGATGACGCGCACTTCGGAAATGTCTTGGGAAACGAAATCATGAAGAAGCGAACGGATGTCTTCTTCTAATGTCAGGCTTTTCTCATCCCGTTCCCGGTTCATCGCCTGCTCAACGTTATAAGCAAGCAGCGTCACCCGTTCGTTCAACGAATTTTTGAAGTTTTGCACAAGCTCCGTTTCCAGTTTGCGAACGAAATACACGCCGATAATTTGCATGGCGATGAGAATGAGCAACACATAAATAATGACAAACTTAAAATGGATCGAACGAAATGGCCCTACCTTTTTCATGCCGGCTCATGACTCCTGTTCCGGATTGCGCAAATAATAGCCGACCCCCCGCCTTGTGACGATCCATGACGGATGGGAAGGGTTGTCCTCGATTTTTTCGCGCAGCCGCCTTACCGTCACATCGACCGTGCGCACATCGCCGTAATAGTCGTAGCCCCAGACCGTTTGCAGCAAGTGTTCACGCGTCATCACTTGGCCGATATGTTTCGCCAAATAGTGGAGCAGTTCAAATTCGCGGTGGGTCAACTCAATCGTCTCCCCCCGTTTTTGTACGACATACGCGTCCGGGCGGATGACAAGCGGACCGATAACAATTTCGTTTGTTTCGTTTTCCCCTTCTTCCGGGGAGGTCGTTTGCACATGACGGCGCAAGTTTGCTTTGACCCGCGCCAGCAGTTCGCGCGTGCTGAACGGTTTGGTGACATAATCGTCTGCCCCGAGCTCGAGGCCGAGCACCTTATCAATCTCGGAATCTTTCGCTGTCAACATAATGATCGGCATATCATATTTTTTCCGCACTTCGCGGCACACTTCCATGCCGTCTCTTAACGGAAGCATGATATCGAGCAAAATTAAATCCGGCATTGTTTCTTCGACTTTTTGCAACGCTTCTTCACCATCGTAGGCGCAAATGACTTCATATCCTTCTTTTTGCAAGTTAAATTGCAAAATATCCGCAATCGGTTTTTCATCATCAACAACTAAAATGCGTTTTTCCATCTCGCTCACATCCTTCCTTTTGCGATGGAATGCTATCATTACTAATTTACCATGTTACGAAAACGAAATCACCCTTTGCCGATTACCATTTTGAGGGGCGGTTCGGTCGATCCCCGCTCCAAAACGATGAAACAGGCATAGACGCAGACGCATCTATGCCTGTTTCCTGTCGCCGCCAACCGCTTATGCGTAGACGCTGCGGACGACGTTCGTTTGCGAGCGATCCGGGCCGACAGAGAAAATCGAGAGCGGGATGCCGGTGAGCTGGGAAATGCGCTCGACGTAATGGCGGGCGTTCGCCGGCAGATCATCGAGGCTTTTCACACCCGTGATGTCCTCCATCCAGCCTGGCAGCTCTTCATAAATCGGCTCACACTCAGCCAATACTTTTAAGCTAGCTGGAAATTCCTCGATCACTTCGCCACGGTAGCGATAGGCGACACAAATTTTTAACGTTTCAATGCCGGTCAAGACGTCAATCGAGTTGAGCGACAAGTCGGTAATGCCGCTCACCCGGCGGGCATGACGGACGACAACGCTGTCAAACCAGCCGACGCGACGTGGGCGGCCGGTTGTTGTCCCATATTCGCGGCCGACTTCGCGGATGCGGTCGCCGATTTCATTGTGCAGCTCGGTCGGGAACGGCCCGTCGCCGACGCGCGTCGTATATGCTTTTGCCACTCCGACGACATGCTTGATTTTCGTCGGGCCGACACCGGCACCAATCGTCACCCCGCCGGCCACCG
Source organism: Geobacillus sp. BK01 (assembly GCF_052220245.1). Classification (NCBI taxonomy): domain Bacteria; kingdom Bacillati; phylum Bacillota; class Bacilli; order Caryophanales; family Anoxybacillaceae; genus Geobacillus; species Geobacillus sp. BK01. Next base: position 38,575 of record NZ_JBQPTH010000002.1, on the reverse strand, counting down.
GGTTGGAAGACGTGACAAACGGATACGTCCCTTGATCGATGTCAAGCATGACACCTTGCGCCCCTTCAAATAAGACGCGACGCCCTTCATCGAGTGCGTTGTTCAATACGACTGACGTATCGCAAACGTACTTTGCGATTTGCCGGCCATATTCGTAATATTCTTCGAAGATATCCTCAAGCCGGAATCCCTCGACCCCGTACACTTTTTCAAACAACATGTTTTTCTCTTCTAAATTGCGGGCCAACTTTTCCGCGAACACATCACGGTCAAGCAAATCGACGATGCGGATGCCGATGCGCGCCGCTTTATCCATATAGGCGGGCCCGATTCCTTTTTTCGTTGTGCCGATTTTGTTGGCGCCTTTCCGTTCTTCCTCGAGCCCGTCCAATTTCAAATGATACGGTAAAATGACGTGGGCACGGTTGCTGATGCGCAAATTATCGGTTGAAACGCCGCGCTCATGCAAATACGAAAGCTCAGCGACGAGCGCTTTCGGGTCGACAACCATCCCGTTGCCGATGACGCAAACTTTGTCTTTATAAAAAATGCCCGACGGGATTAAATGCAGTTTATACTTTTCCCCGTTAAACACGATCGTATGGCCAGCGTTGTTTCCTCCCTGGTATCGGGCAATCACTTCCGCATTTTCCGATAAAAAGTCCGTAATCTTTCCTTTCCCTTCATCGCCCCACTGTGTGCCGACAACAACAACTGACGACATGGCGAGCACCTCCAGTTTCCTCGGTCTAAACATTGTAAGTGTATCAGTTTTCCGGCATAAAGTCAATGAAACACGAACATTAAAAACGATTATAAGTACTTTTATTCGTTTATTAACCGAGGCAACGAAGAGATGAACGCGCCGTTTTATGCCCCCGGCGGAATTTGCGCTTCATCGAAGCGGCGCTCTAGGTTGACAAACTTATTATACTCCTTGATAAAAGCGAGCTGCACCGTCCCGACCGGGCCGTTACGCTGTTTGGCAATGATGATTTCGATGATGTTTTTGTTCTCGGAATCTTTATTATAGTAATCATCGCGATACAAAAAGGCGACGATATCAGCATCTTGCTCAATGCTTCCGGATTCACGAATATCAGACATCATCGGCCGCTTGTCCTGGCGCTGCTCGACGCTGCGCGACAGCTGCGACAAAGCGATGACCGGCACTTCGAGCTCACGGGCGAGCGCCTTTAACGAGCGGGAAATTTCCGACACTTCCTGCTGGCGGTTTTCTTTGCTGCGCCCGCTTCCTTGGATGAGCTGCAAATAGTCGATGACAATCATGCCAAGACCGCTTTCTTGTTTCAGCCGACGACATTTGGCGCGGATGTCGCTGACACGGACGCTCGGCGTATCGTCAATATAAATACCGGCATTCGATAAGCTCCCCATTGCCATCGTCAGCTTGCCCCAATCTTCCGGCGTCAGTTTACCCGTACGCAAGTTTTGCGCGTTGATGTTGCCCTCTGCACAAAGCATCCGCATCACCAGCTGCTGGGCGCTCATTTCCAAACTGAAAATGGCGACATTTTCGTTCGTTTTCGTCGCCACATTTTGCGCAATGTTTAAGGCAAACGCTGTTTTCCCAACCGACGGCCGGGCAGCCACAATGATGAAATCGCTCCGCTGGAAACCGGACGTCATCCGGTCAAGCTCGGTAAATCCGGTCGGGATGCCAGTAATTTCTCCGTTCCGGTTATGGAGCATTTCAATGTTGTCGTACGTTTGAACGAGAACATCCTTAATATTTTTAAAAGCGCCCGAATGCTTGCGTTGGGAAACCTCCATAATTTTCCGTTCTGCTTCATCAAGCAGAAGATCGATTTCGTCTTCCCTTGTGTACCCGTCTTGGGCGATCGATGTCGCCGTGCGGATGAGGCGGCGAAGCACCGATTTTTCTTCCACAATGCGGGCGTAATATTCGACATTAGCCGCTGTCGGCACGGCGTCGGCGAGTTCGCTTAAATAGGAAACGCCGCCGATTTCTTCAAGCTGCTCGGAAGCGGCGAGTTCCGCTGTCACGGTTACTAAATCGACCGGCTCGCCTTTGTCGGCGACACGAAGCATGGCGTGGAAAATTTTTTGATGGGCGGCGCGATAAAAATCTTCTGGAATTAATATTTCCGAAGCGAGCGTTAACGCAGTGGGATCTAAAAACACGGCGCCAAGCACAGCCTGCTCGGCTTCAATGCTCTGCGGAGGAATTCGTTCAGAAAAAAGTTCGCTCATCGTTTCACCACCTTTTCCCCTGTTAGCCGATAAGCAAGGAAGCCCCGCCGCAGCGGGCGGGGGCATCTTCGCATCCTAGGATGAACCGTGACCGTTATTTTTGTTCCGTCACGTGTACTTTTAACGTTGCCGTCACTTCCGGATGAAGCTTCACCGGCACGTTCGTATATCCGAGCGCACGAATGGCATCGTCAAGCTCGATTTTCCGCTTATCAAGCTTCAGACCGTGTTGGGCTTGCAGCGCCTCGGCGATTTGCTTGCTCGTGATCGAGCCAAACAAACGACCGCCCTCGCCCGCCTTCGCCGCAATTTCCACCGTCAGCTTCTCAAGCTGCCCTTTTAACGTTTTGGCATTGGCCAACTCTTCCGCCGCTTGGCGCTGTTCCTTTTGCTTTTGCGCTTCGAGCGCCTTTAAGTTCGCTGGCGTCGCTTCAATGGCCAGCCCTTGTTTGAACAAAAAGTTGTTCGCATAACCGTCAGCGACGTTTTTGATCTCCCCTTTTTTTCCTTTTCCTTTTACATCTTTTAAAAAGATGACTTTCATGCTGGCTTACCCCCCTCAAAATAGTCATGAATAGCTTCACGAAGCTGCCGCTCCGCCTCCCCGACTGTCACCCCGGACAACTGGGCGGCGGCATTCGTTAAGTGCCCGCCTCCGCCAAGCCGCTCCATAATCACTTGCACATTGACATCACCGAGCGAGCGGGCGCTGATGCCGACTGTTCCGTCAGCCCGTTTGGAAATGACGAACGAAGCGACAACACCGCTTAACGTGAGAAGCGTATCAGCCGTCTGTGCAATTAGCACTTGGTCATGTACTTCGCTCTCGTCTCCTTTGGCGATGGCAATGCCATGCTCATCGATCGCTGCCCGCTCAATCAGCTTCGCCCGTTTGACGTAATTGGCCACACTTTCCCGCAGCAGCTTTTGCACGAGCACCGTGTCCGCCCCTTGGGCGCGCAAATGCGACGCCGCATCGAACGTTCGCGAACCGGTGCGGAGTGTGAAGCTTTTCGTATCGACGACAATGCCGGCGAGCAGCGCCGTTGCTTCCAGCATCGATAATTTTACCCGTTTCGGCTGATACTCTAACAACTCCGTGACGAGCTCAGACGTCGATGAAGCGTATGGCTCCATATAGACGAGAATCGGTGCCTCGATAAATTCTTCGCCGCGGCGATGGTGGTCAATGACGACAATATGGTCGGTGCGATACAACAGCCGCTCTTCAATGACGAGCGACGGCCGATGCGTATCAACCACGATCAGAAGCGTATCTTCCGTTACGAGTTCAAGCGCCTGTTCCGGCTTGACGCATCTTGACCATAACTCGGCCTGTTTTTTCATTTCCTCAAGCAACCGCTGCGCCCCGGCATCCGTTTTCGCCGCGTCAATGACAAGGAATCCTTCTTTTTGATTCGATTGGACGACTTTCAAAATGCCTATGGCAGCCCCAAGTGCGTCCATATCCGGATATTTGTGACCCATAATGAGCACTTTATCGCTTTCGGCGATCAGTTCGCGAAGCGCATGAGAAATGACACGGGCGCGGACACGCGTCCGCTTCTCCATCGGGTTCGTCTTGCCGCCGTAAAATTTCACTTTTCCGTTTCCTTGCTTAATCGCCACTTGGTCGCCGCCGCGCCCTAACGCCAAGTCTAGGCTCGATTGGGCAAGCGCCCCAAGCTCCGGAAGCGAGGATACGCCGGCGCCGATACCGATGCTCAACGTAAGCTGAGCCTGATGTTTTGCCGTTTGTTCACGCACTTCGTCCAAAATCGAGAACTTGCTTTTTTCCAATTGGGTCAATGTATGCTCGTTCAGCACGGCAATAAATCGGTCGGACGACGTCCGTTTTAAAAAGATGCCGTAATCGTTCGCCCAGCGGTTTAATACGGACGTGACAAGGCTGTTCATTTGGCTTTTCGCCTGATCATCCATTCCCTGGGTAATCTCATCATAATTGTCGAGAAAAATAATCGCCAACACTAATCGCTCCGCCTCGTACCGCCGTCTCAGCTCCATATGCTCGGTGACATCGAAAAAGTAAAGAAGCCGTTCATGGCGGCGGACGATCACTTTCAGCTGTTTTCCATTCAGTTCAATGATGTCTTCATCTGTTTTTCCTTTTTTCACAAAGGCAGCCAACGGCTCGGAAAGTTCAGCGAGCGAGCGCCCAACTAACGTCTGTTCTTTAAAGCAAGTCGCCAAAAACCGGTTTGACCATTCGATTTCGCCTTCCTCATCGATGAGCATAATGCCGATCGGCATCCGCATCAACGCTTCCTCGCCGACTTTTTTTACCCGGTGCGACAAATTGGAAATATATTGTTCCAGCTCCTTGTGTAAAGAGCGTTGCGACCAAATGACGTAGTAAAGCAAAAACCCGACACCGAGGAGACCGATCAGCCCAAGCAGCCATTGAAAATAGAACAAGCCAACGGCCATGAGCACCGCCAGAGCGGCTAACGCATAGGACGGGTAGCGGTACGCTTTCCTTTCATAAAAATGGGACATTCAAGTCAGCTCCTACACTGAAGAAATGGCTCACCTTATCCAATTATTATATGCGGCGGCGCAAATCAAATCCTACATCAATTATACCGAATATCGCCACAAGATAAAGTAGAAAAGGCAGGAATAAGCAAATAACCGTCCCCGCCACTACAACGCCTTTCCCGATGCCTTTTTTGTAAGCAGCATAGTACAAAAACGAAAATCCTTGCACAATCATGGCGAGCTGCAACACATATGAGATGTTCAATACAGCGATGTATGGGAATGTCCCCTCTTCAATCGGAAATAAAGAAAAGACGAGCACCAGAATGTAAATCCATAACACGCTTTTCGGCAAAGAGAGCTCACGAAACGGCGGCCACGTGCCGACCGGGAGCTTCAGCCTCTTCAGAATAGGCAACGAAACGACAATCGTCACATAAGCAAGGGCAAATGAAGCGATGACAAACAATGTCGGAATCATGTAGCCGATCAATTCAATTCCTTGTTCCAACTGTTTTTGCATCTCCGCTGGCGGCTCTTGGCCCATTCCTTCCATCACGCGCATTGCTGTATCAAACGATTCACGTACTAGCGCCAGCGTATCTTGGATCATATCAACTTGCAAAAACTGAATTGAAATGACATAGTCAAGAACAATGTTGACTAAAAACACAAGCGCGCCGACGAGCAAAACAAGGTAACGGTTTTTCTTTTTCGCCAGCATCGCGCCGACCGCTATGCCAACGGTTCCGAACATAAGTGCCATCGGCAGCGACAAAAGTGAGCCGATGAGACCGGAAACAACAAGGGACGCGATGAGCAGCAAACAAGCGGAAGCGAGTCCGTGACGCATCGTAAACACCATAAACGGAAGCGCCAAAAATAAGACAGCGATAACCCCGATGAACGGTACGTATAATGCGAGCAGAAACAAAACGGCAAACAGTGCAAGTTCAATCGCTGCTTCGGTGAGAGCGTGCGTTTTCCGCAATGAACGTTCCCCTTTCCAACTATTTTAGCCGGCTTACATAGAAAAAAGCAGTAAGGTCCCCCTTACTGCTTTTTTTTTGACTCACTCGTCCGCAACGTACGGCAAGAGCGCCATTTGGCGCGCGCGTTTGATCGCGACCGTCAGTTTGCGCTGATATTTCGCGCTCGTTCCCGTTACGCGGCGCGGTAAAATTTTGCCGCGTTCGGAGATGAATTTTTTCAGCAAATCAACATCTTTGTAGTCGATGTGTGTAATGTTATTTGCTGTGAAATAACATACTTTGCGGCGTTTGCCACGACCGCCTCTCCGTCCTGCCATGTCTATTTCCTCCTTCCTGCTTTCTAGTTGTTCAGGTAATTCGGTGACATACTCCCCCCACCTACGCTTCGCTTAGCGGTGGGGGCTTCTCGGGTAATCCCTTCTCATGATGGGAAGTTGACCGAGCGATCCCCGTGTGCCCCACGGTTCTGGTAGACGTTAGACTACGCCTAACTGTCTCATTCCCTCTTTTTTGATAAAGCCAACCGACATTCATCTCCCACGTACTCATTGGGCTGCGCCCTGCACATTCCTTGAGGATGGGAGACTTCTTTTGGAAACCCGTTAAAACGGCAAATCATCATCGGAAATATCGATCGTCTGGCCGTCATTGGCGAAAGGATCTTCATCGATGCGGCCAAATCCTTTTTCGTTCGGATGACGGTGGTTCTGATCTTGTCCGAATGGGAACGGATCCCCATAGTAGCCGCCTGCTGCTGCCCCCCGCTGCTCGTTGCTTCCTTTTGGCTCAAGAAATTGGACGTTATCAGCCACCACTTCCGTTACATACACGCGCCGTCCTTCTTGATTTTCATAACTGCGGGTTTGCAGCCGGCCGTCCACTCCGGCCAAGCTTCCTTTTTTCAAGAAGTTGGCGACGTTTTCCGCTTGGCGGCGCCAGACGACACATTGAATAAAGTCAGCTTCCCGCTCGCCCTGCTGGTTCGTGAACGGGCGGTTGACCGCGAGCGTAAATGTGGCAACAGCCACTCCGCTTGGAGTGTAGCGCAACTCCGGATCTTTCGTTAACCTGCCGACTAAAATGACACGGTTAATCATCAGAACCACCTCTTAACATATACGAAAAATTATTCTTCTTCTTTCACGACGATATGACGGATAATGTCTTCGCTGATGCGCGCTAAACGGTCGAATTCTTGCACCGCTTGCGGTTCTGCCATAACATTGAGGATCATGTAATAGCCGTCGCGGTATTTTTCAATTTCATAGGCTAAGCGGCGTTTGCCCCAATCCGTCACATTCGTAATCTCCGCACCGTTCTCCTTCAAGATGTTGTTGAACCGTTCGATGACAGCTTGTCTCGCTTCATCGTCCATATTCGGGCGGATGATGTACATAATTTCGTATTTTCTCACGCTCGTCACCTCCTTTTGGTCTAAACGGCCCTTCCACTGAAGGGCAAGGAGCAATAACCATTACTCACATTCGTTGATTATACCACGACTGGCAGCGATAAGCAAGGGAGTTCCCCACATTCCGCCCACAAAAACATCTTCCAGCCTTGTTGCTAAAAACGGGGGACGGACGGGGAAATTGCCTCCCCGGCCAACGCCATAGTTTCCCTTTGAGCTTGCTTTATGTCACACGTTGAACCGGAAGTGTATAATATCGCCGTCTTGCACTTCGTAGTCTTTTCCTTCGAGGCGAACTTTACCAGCTTCACGCGCTGCGGCCATCGATCCGGCGGCGACTAAGTCGGCGTATGAAACAGTTTCCGCACGAATGAACCCGCGCTCAAAGTCGGAATGAATAATGCCGGCGCATTGCGGCGCTTTCATTCCTTTGCGGAACGTCCATGCCCGCACTTCCTGCTCACCGGCAGTGAAAAACGTGGCCAACCCGAGCAAGCTGTAAGCGGCGCGGATGAGCTGATCAAGGCCGGACTGTTCGATGCCGAGCTCTTGCAAAAACTGCTGCTTTTCCTCATCGCCGAACTCGGCGATTTCTTCCTCAATTTTGGCGCAGACGACGATTACTTCCGCATTGTCACTTTTGGCAAACCCGCGCACTTCCGCGACAAACGGATTATCGTCCGGGTTGGCGATATCGTCTTCGCCGACATTGGCGACGTACAACATCGGCTTTGTCGTCAGCAAGTGCAGCTGCTTGACGACCTTCATCTCCTCATCGGCGAACTCGATTGTGCGCGCCGGCTTGCCGGCTTCGAGCGTCTCTTTTAACCGCAGCAAAATTTCGTGTTCAAACGCCGCCTCTTTATCCTTTTGCTTGGCGATTTTGCCTACCCGCTCGATTCGTTTGTCAACCGTCTCTAAATCGGCGAAAATGAGCTCCAAATTGATCGTTTCAATATCGGCGAGTGGATCGACTTTGCCGGCGACGTGGGTGATGTTTTCATCGTTAAAACAACGAACCACTTGACAAATGGCATCAACTTGACGGATGTGCGATAAAAACTTGTTGCCAAGCCCTTCTCCTTTGCTTGCCCCTTTGACGATGCCGGCGATATCGGTAAACTCAAAAACCGTCGGCACGGTTCGCTTCGGTCGAAACATTTCCGTCAACACCGTCAATCGCTCATCCGGCACTTCCACGACACCAACGTTCGGTTCAATCGTACAAAACGGATAGTTGGCAGATTCAGCCCCTGCCTTTGTAATGGCGTTAAACAACGTCGATTTGCCGACGTTTGGCAACCCGACGATTCCTGCTGTCAATCCCATTCGTTCCACTCCTCTTTCCCGTTCACATCTTCCCTCATTATATGGGCTGGCGCGAAAAATGACAAGCGTACAGCTAGCGGGGAGTTTTTCCGGCGGCCCACCTCAAAAAAGCGGTTTAAACCGTTTAGTTTGCCTTTGACATCGTTTTTTCGATATTGACCAAACAGTCATAAATCGTGCTGCCACAGCCGTTGTCCGACTCCAAATCAGACGTGAGCACATTAACCGGCCCGCCAAACGCTCCCCATTGTCCTTCGTCAATATTGATCGTCCCCGGATGAGCCCCATCAAGCACTTTGACCGTGCCCTCGACCGATCCGCGGCCGTTGTAGACGCGCGCTTGATCGCCGTCAATGAGCCCTTTTTCGGCGGCGACATCGGCCGCGACTTCAATGCGCACTGCCTGCAGCGCCGGAATGAGCGGATAGTGCTGTGAATGGTTCGACCGGAGTGGGTGAATCGTCAACAACCGGTACGGATATTTCGCGGCCAATAATGGATTGGCCTCTTCTGATTCGGCCGGGTACATCATTTGCAGCCGTCCGTCCTTTCCTTTTTGCCGGGCGGTTGCGGACGTAAATTCATACTTGCCGCTTGGCGTGTGAAAGCGACGGTCATGCCACGGCACCGGGTCAACAGGCAAAAGAACGCGGTGCTCGGTCTTCAGCCGCTCAAGTGTAATGCCATACCGCTCTAGAGGCCGGAGCGCCATCGCCAAAAACTGATCACGCGTATAGGCAAACGCATCGCCAAAGCCGAGGCGTTTCGCCAGCTCCGTCCAAATCCAAAGGTCGGGCTTCGCCTCGCCAGGCGGATCGATAAGCTTCGGTCCGTAGTTCAAATACGCATGGTACATCGACGAACAATAGGCGTCTTCCTCTTCAAACGAGGCGGCAACCGGAAGGACGTAATCAGCGGCGGCGGCCGTGTCCGTCATGAACTGCTCAAACACGACGACTGTCTCAACGGAAGCGAATGCCTTTTTCATTCGGTTCGTATTGGGCACTTGGGCAAGCGGATTGCCGCACGTGACGATGATCATCTCAATAGGCGGATCGTCCGCCCGCAAGATCTCTTCCGCCTGCTTCATCATCGTCCACGTGCGTGACACTGTTTTTCGATCCGGAAGTGTTAAGGCTGCCTTGTCAAAACACTCGCTCACTTGCAAGTTGCCAAAGTTCGCCCCTCCACCCGGAATGCCGACGTTGCCGCTCACCGCAACAAGGGCGTCGATCCAGCGGATCGTATTGCCGCCGTTCGCATAACGCTGCATGCCAAGCCCAAGATATGTCGCCGTCGGCCGGTCGCCGTAAAGCTGGGCGAGCTCTGTTATCATATGGCGGCTGATACCGGTGTGCCGCTCGATTTCCTTGAGCGAAATCGTCTGCAATAGTTGTTCGACGTCATGAAACCCGACCGTATGCCGTTCAATAAACACACGATCCTCTAGTCCGAGCCGAAGCAGCTCTTTCATAATGCCCATCGCCAAAAAGGCGTCCATTCCGGGCTTCACACATACGTACCGGTCAGCGATGCGCGCCGTCGGGCCGAACAGCGGATCGATGACAGTAATCGTCGCGCCGCGCTTTTTCGCCGCAAGCAATCGTTCCAATAAATGCATGTTCGTTCGGGCGACATTTCGCCCCCAAATGACGATATGACGGCTGTTGTCGATATCTTCCGGCGCATGGCTGTACGCGTTGCCAAAATCCCACGTCTGCGCCTCAATGCCAGCACCCCAGCAAAGGCTGCCGACAAGCTCCGTCACCCCGCCGTAACAATTGAAAAAACGCTGATCCAGCTGTTTCAGTAGTCCGTTATTGGCGTAATCATGACTATGGAGCACAGCTGTCGGACCGAGCCGTTTTTTTAATTCCTGCATTTTTTTAGCGATGTCATCAAGCGCCTCTTGCCACGAAACACGGACAAATTTCCCATTCACTTTTTTCAATGGATAAAGGAGCCGCTCCTTGGCGTTTGCCCGCTCTTTCAGCATCCGCCCGCGTCCGCAAATCGTCCCCTTTGTAATGGGATGCTGTTCATCGCCATCAATGCGCACCACTTTTTCACCGTTTACGGTTACCTTAAGCCCACAAACGTCCCAACAGTTGAGCGGACACGACGTCACATACGTTGTTTCCATCGTTTCCCTCCTCCCCCCTCATTAACAAAAGAGCATGGGACAGCCGCCCATGCTTTTTTGGCTCACTTTCCTTTATTCCTCATGCTTGACTACCACTTTTTTCATTTTGCGGACAAACTCCTTGCGCGGCAAAAGAACGCTATGGGCGCATCCTTCGCATTTAATGCGGATATCAGCGCCGAGGCGAATCACTTTCCAACGGTTCGCCCCGCACGGATGCGGTTTTTTCATTTCGACGATATCATACAGGCCAAATTCTTTCTCTTCCATCCGCTACCCCCCCATGATTGTCACGATTGTTGCCTTTGCCATTTGGCATCGAGCGGTTCCTCTCCGCCGCGCCGATGCAATACCATCCTTGGGTACGCAATTTCGATTCCGCGTTCGTCTAACAACATTTTCACTTCTTTACGGATGGCTCTTGCCACACCGACATGACTCATCGGCTTCGTTTCACATGTAATGCGAAGAACAACTTCTGAGTTCACTAAGTTTTGTACGCCAAGCAGCTGAGGCGGTGCGACCATGTCCTCATATTTTTCCGGCAGCTTCGGCAGCAGTTCGCGAATCGCCTTTTCCGCCTCTTCAATATCTTCTTCATAGGAGATGCTGATATCCACTACCGCCAAACTGTTGTGGAGCGAGTAATTCGTCACTTGCGTAATGCTGCCGTTGGGCAAAATGTGCACTTCTCCCGTCCAACTTTTAATTTTCGTCACCCGCAGCCCGATCTCTTCCACATACCCTTCAAAATTGCCGATGCGCACGTAATCACCGACCGCAAACTGGTCTTCAAAAATGATGAAAAACCCGGTGATGATGTCTTTCACTAAGCTTTGCGCCCCGAAACCGACGGCCAAGCCGACGACCCCGGCTCCGGCCAACAGCGCTTTGACGGGAACACCAAACGTATCTAAAATCATCAACAACGCAATAAAATATAGTACATACGTAATCACATTGTCTAACAGCCGCGCTAACGTCATCTCCCGACGTTCCGAAATGCGGAGCGGCGCTTTCTGGCGCACTTTGAACACGTTATGGACGGCCATTTTCAACACTTTCACCGCTATGGCGCATATGAGTAGGATAAGAACAATCTTAAGCACCCCTGTTCCAATCCGAAGCCACAGCTCCTCATTCATCAAAAACTCAAACAGCCGGCTAACCGTTTTTTCCATCGTATTCAATGTTGGCGACACCTCAACCTTTTCTATTTTGCGCTTTTTATTTTAACAAGACAGACCATTGATTGGTAGTCATGCAGCGAAAGAAAAAGAAAAACAAACGCCAAGATGTATATCATTCTTCCATTTTCCGTATACTGTTAATACTTTTGAATCGAAAGTAGGAGTGAAGCGAATGAGCATACCGTCAATATTTTTCTCTTCCAGGGAGGAAAAAGATCGCGTTTTTTATGATGAACAAGGGGCGACGACCTCAATCGCCTGGCGGATCGCTTCGCTGCTTCCCGATCCGCTCGCCCAGCCGGTTGTCATCGTTTGCATCGGCACGGACCGCTCGACCGGCGATTCGCTTGGACCGCTTGTCGGCACGATGCTGAAAGAGAAGCTGTTGACCCGTTTTCACGTATACGGAACGCTCGAGGAACCGATCCACGCTGTCAACCTAGAAGAAAAAGTGAGGGCCATTCAGCTCATTCATCGTGACCCATTTATGATCGCGGTCGACGCCTGTCTTGGGAGGCTGAAAAGCGTCGGCGCCATCACCGTAGCAAAAGGGCCGGTCCGCCCTGGGGCCGGGGTGAATAAGCAGCTTCCTCCCGTCGGCGACGCCCATATTACCGGAGTAGTGAATGTCAGCGGGTTTATGGAGTTTTTCGTCCTGCAAAATACGCGTCTTCATCTCGTCATGAATATGGCCAAAACGATTGCCAGCGGCATTTATGAGGCGGAACGGCATCTCGTCCGCAAAGAGCGGATCGCCGTCCAACCGCTTCCGAAAGACCGCCATTCATTATGGTAGGCGGAACATCCCCATCTTGACAAGGTATTCAAGAAGGGGATTTCTTTTCTCCTTGCCTTGAAGATACAGGCAGCGGGCGCCGTCAAGCGAAGAACGAAAGAGCGAAAACAGCAGCCGCCGCCACGAGAATGCTCGGCAGCAAATTGGCCACACGAATGTTCGTCAAACCGAGCATATTCAGCCCGATCGCCATAATTAAAATTCCCCCGGTCGCTGTCGATTCAGCGATAAATGAATCCAATACTTCCCTTGGCACAAACCGCTCGATTTGCGTCGCCAATAACGCGATGCCGCCTTCGTAAATGACGACGGGCAAGGCAGCGAACATGACCCCAATGCCAAGCGTCGTCGTTAAAATGACGCTAGCGAAGCCGTCCAAAATAGATTTCGTATAGAGAATGCTATGGTCGCCGCGCAGTCCGCTGTCAAGCGCCCCAACAATCGCCATTGCACCGATGACAAAGAGCAGCGTCGCGCTGACAAACCCTTTGGCGATGCTTCCTTTCCCGTTTCCACCGACTTTCTTCTCCAGCCATTGGCCGAGCCGGTTCAGCTTTTCTTCCCAGTCCCAAAACTCCCCGAGAATGCCGCCGAAAACGAGGCTGAAGATAACAACGAGAAACTGTTCACTTTTCATCCCCATCTGAACGCCAAGAAGCGCTACCGCAAGCCCGATGCCCCCCATTACCGTCTCTTTTACCCGCTCGGGAATACGGTGAAACCATTTTCCGATCAAGGCCCCCACCACAATGCTAATTCCGTTCACAATCGTCCCTAGCAATACCATGATGTTCAACCCTCTCTAGCTCCAGCAAAAATAAACCGGCCCCTATTGCCAGGCCGCTCCTACTCGTCGAACTGCACATCGAGCAGTTCCAATATTCTTTCTAAATCTTCCGGGGAAAAAAACTCGATTTCGATTTTCCCCTTTTTTTTCGTCTGTTTAATGGTGACGTTCGTGCCGAATTTTTCGCGCAACAGCGATTCGCTTTCCCGGAGAAACACGCTTTTTTCCGGTGGTTTCCGTTTCGATGTTTCACGTGAAACATTTCCGTTCATTTGCTGGATGAGTTTCTCAAGCTGCCGGACGTTCAGCCCATCGCGAACCGTCCGCTCGACGACGAACTTCATTTTGCTTTTTTGCTTCAGCCCTAAGAGCGCCCGACCGTGCCCCATCGACAGCGTACCGTCCACAAGTAGTTTTTGTACTTCCGGGGGGAGGGACAATAAGCGCAAATGATTGGCAATGTGCGGGCGGCTCTTGCCGACGCGGCTGGCGATTTCTTCTTGGGTCAAATGCAGCCTGTCGATCAACATTTTATACGCCATTGCTTCCTCGATCGGATTCAAATCCTCACGTTGCAAGTTTTCCAAAAGGGCAAATTCCATCATTTGTTCGTCCGTTAGCTCGCGCACAACGACAGGGACCGATGGCAAATCCGCCTCTTTCGCCGCCCGGTAGCGCCGCTCGCCAACGACGATTTCAAATCCCTTCGGCGAACGGCGGACGATGAGCGGCTGCAAAATGCCGTGCTGCAAAATCGATTGTTTCAGTTCCTCAATCGCTTCGGGTTGGAACGTTTTCCGCGGCTGGTACGGGTTCGGATGGAGGGTGTGGATGCTGACCTCTTGCACGATTTCCTCTTTTCCATCGAGTTCGAGGTTGTGAAACAGCGCATTGATGCCTTTGCCAAGACCTTTAGCCACGTTCAAGCACCTCCTTTGCCAGTTCCAAATACACTTCCGCCCCCCGCGATTTGACATCGTATAAAATCACCGGCTTGCCGTGGCTTGGCGCCTCACTCAGCCGCACGTTTCTCGGGATGATCGTTTCGTACACCATTTCCCGAAAATACTTTTTCACCTCTTGGATGACTTGCAATCCTAAGTTTGTCCGTGCATCGAGCATGGTCAATAAGACACCCTCAAGGCGCAAATCATAGTTTAAGTGCCGCTGCACGAGCCGGATTGTGTTGAGCAGCTGGCTGAGTCCTTCAAGCGCATAATATTCGCACTGAACAGGAATAAGCACGGAATCCGCGGCTGTCAGGGCATTTAACGTCAACAGCCCCAATGAAGGAGGACAGTCGATAATGATAAAATCATACATGGCTTTGAGCGGCTCAAGCGCATTTTTGAGCCGGATTTCGCGGGAGATGACCGAAACGAGCTCAATTTCCGCACCCGCAAGCTGGATCGTCGCCGGAACTACGTATAAATTTTCGATGTTCGTCGGCCGAATAACCTCTTTTGCCTTCATATCGCCAATAATAACGTTGTAAATGCATTCATCAACATCGCCTTTTTCAATGCCAATGCCGCTTGTCGCATTCCCTTGCGGATCGACATCAACAAGCAGCACCTTTTTTCCGAGATGCGCCAAACAGGCAGACAAGTTGACGGCCGTTGTCGTTTTCCCGACCCCGCCTTTCTGGTTTGCAATAGCAATGACTTTGCCCACGATGCCACCTACCTCTACCTCTTACTCATAAATTCTATTTTATCATGAAAATAAGAAAAATGACGTTGTTTTCTGAAAGAAAAAACCCCATCAGCCGCGCTTGATGAGGCAAAAGGTGACTTCGTTATTTTTTGGCGATGCGGATCGTAATTTGATAATAATCGTCAAACTCTTCCTCTTCGGAATGAACCGATACCCCGCTGTTTTCCACCATGGAAAGCGACTGGCGAATCGTGTTGACGGCGATGCGCATATCACGGCTGAACGCCTTTCGCTTCGGCTTCGGCTTTCGTTCACCTGCTTCAAGCATCTTTAACACTCGGTCTTCCGTCTGTTTGACATTTAATTGTTTCTCAATAATTTCTTGCAGCAACTTCAGTTGTTTCTCTTTATCTTTCAACACGATTAACGCGCGGGCATGGCGTTCGGTGATCGTCCGCTGCAGGAGCGCCTCCTGCACTTCTTGCGGAAGCTTGAGCAGGCGCAGCTTATTGGCGATTGTCGACTGCCCTTTGCCGAGGCGTTGGGCGAGCGCTTCCTGCGTTAAATCGTGGAGCTCAATCAGCCTGGCATACGCCATCGCCTCTTCAATTGGCGTCAGTTCCTCACGCTGCAAATTTTCAATGAGGGCAACGGAGGCGGTTTCCTTATCGTTTAAGTTTTTAATAATCGCGGGGATTTCCGTCCAGCCAAGCTTTTGCACCGCTCTCCATCTCCGCTCGCCGGCGATGATTTCAAATTGTCCGTTTCCACATTCGCGGACAACGATCGGTTGGATAATGCCGTGCGTGCGAATCGTCAATGCCAGCTCGGCAATTTTCTCTTCATCAAACACCGTGCGCGGCTGAAAACGGTTCGGAATGATGCCGGCAACTGGAATATGGCGAACTTCTTCCCTCTCTTGCTTTTCCCCCGCTTCTTCCTGCTCTTTTTCTCCAAAGCTGAACAAGCGCGAAAACGGATGCTTCATCCCCCTACACCACCTTTGGACATACTTGGCCAGCATTCTCTGTTTTGCCCGGCAGAAGCCGCTGCCTGTGGCCGTCTTTGTTTCCCTCGGCACGAGGCGCAAGACGGGAGTCGACACAGCCTTCTTTGCCTTTCCCGCCGCGTCCTCAAAAGGTTACTGAATCGGCTGTTTGCTTGGCGTTCCCGGTTTGCGCGGATATTGAGCCGGCGTCTTTTTCGCTTTGCGGACGAAAATAATCGTCCGTTCCCCTTCCTCAAACGGCAGCGTGAACGTTTCCGCTGCTTTCACTTCCCCGCCGAGCACAGCGATCGCCTTTTTCCCCTCTTTCAACTCTTCGGACGCCGAAGCGGCTTTCATCGCGATGAATGTACCGCCGATTTTCACAAGCGGAAGGCAAAGTTCGGCAAGCACCGGCATGCGCGCCACCGCCCTCGCTGTAACGATGTCGAACGATTCACGCATCTGTTTTTGGCGGGCAAACGTCTCCGCACGGTCGTGATAAAGGGCAATATCGTGAAGCCCTAGTTCTGCGGCAAGATGCTGCAAAAAGCGGATGCGCTTTTGCAGCGAGTCGACGATTGAAACGCGCAAGTGCGGAAAGCAAATTTTAAGCGGGATGCTCGGGAATCCTGCCCCGGCGCCGACGTCACAAAGCGAGAACGGCTTGGAAAAATCGTAATAAAAGGCCGGGGAAACCGAATCAAAAAAATGTTTTACATACACGCCGGGCTTGTCCGTAATGGCGGTCAAATTCATCTTCTCGTTCCATTCGACGAGCAGTTCATAGTAGCGCTCGAACTGCGCAAACGCCTGGGAAGAGAGGGAAATTCCCCTCTCTTCGAGCATGGCTTGAAATTGTGTCGCCTCCATAAGCCAATCCTTTCCCTCATGTTTATTCATTCGACACGCGCGCGATTCTTCCTTGTTCCAAATACACTAATAATATCGAAATATCGGCCGGATTGACGCCGGAAATGCGCGAGGCTTGGGCGATCGAGAGCGGGCGCACTCGCTTCAGCTTTTGCCGCGCCTCGGTTGCCAGTCCTTGGATGGCGTCGTAATCGATATCTTCCGGGATTTTTTTGTTTTCCATTTTTTTAAGCCGCTCAACTTCTTGCAGCGATTTTTGGATGTAGCCTTCGTACTTGACTTGAATTTCCACTTGCTCAGCGACTTCCGGGGCGACGTCCTCATCCGCCGGCGCCAGTTTTCGGATATGTTCATACGTCATTTCCGGACGCCGGAGCAAATCGGCGGCGCGGATGCCGTCTTTCAGCTCGCTTCCGCCCGCTTCGCGGATGACTGCCTGCACTTCCGGCGTCGGTTTGATGATCACGGTTTGCAGCCGTTTTTTCTCCCGTTCGATCGCTTCTTTTTTCGCCAAAAACGTTTCATACCGTTCTTTCGAAATCAAACCAATCCGATAGCCGAGCTCGGTCAGGCGCAAATCAGCGTTGTCGTGACGGAGCAACAACCGGTATTCAGCGCGCGATGTGAGCAGGCGGTACGGCTCGTTCGTCCCTTTCGTCACCAGGTCGTCGATCAAAACACCGATATAGGCGTCCGAACGGCTCAAAATGATCTCCTCGCGCCCAAGCGCGCGGTGGGCGGCGTTAATGCCGGCCATAATGCCTTGGCCCGCCGCTTCTTCGTAGCCGGATGTGCCGTTGATTTGCCCGGCGGTATACAAGTTTTTCACAAGCTTTGTTTCCAACGTCGGCCATAGCTGGGTCGGTACGATCGCATCGTACTCGATCGCATAGCCGGCCCGCATAAGCTGCGCTTTCTCGAGCCCCGGAATCGTTTCAAGCAGCTTGCGTTGAATATGTTCCGGCAAGCTCGTCGACAACCCTTGCACGTATACTTCTTCCGTTTCCCGTCCTTCCGGCTCCAGAAAAATTTGGTGACGCGGCTTATCATGGAACCGGACAACCTTGTCTTCAATCGACGGGCAATAGCGCGGTCCGGTTCCTTTAATCATGCCGGAGTACATCGGCGATAGGTGCAAGTTCTCGTCAATGATGCGGTGCGTGTCCTCTGTCGTATATGTCAGCCAACATGGCAGCTGGTCGGTGATATATTTGGTCGTCTCGTACGAAAACGCCCGCGGTTCCTCGTCGCCCGGCTGAATTTCCGTTTTGCTGTAATCGATCGTCCGGCTGTTGACACGCGGCGGCGTGCCCGTTTTGAAGCGGACGAGCTCAAACCCAAGTTCCTCTAAATGCTCGGACAGCCTGATCGACGGCTGCTGGTTGTTCGGGCCGCTTGAATATTTAATATCGCCGATAATAATTTCTCCGCGCAAAAACGTCCCGGTCGTAATGACGACGGCTTTGGCGTAATAATGCGCCCCTGTTTGTGTGATGACACCTTTGCAGACGCCGTCTTCAACGATGAGCCGCTCAACTTTTCCTTGCAGCAGCGTCAAGTTTTGTTCGTTTTCGAGCGTCTTTTTCATTTCCCGCTGGTACAGCACTTTGTCAGCCTGCGCCCGCAGTGCGCGGACGGCCGGACCTTTGCCGGTGTTGAGCATCCGAATTTGAATGTACGTTTTATCAATGTTTTTCCCCATTTCCCCGCCAAGAGCGTCAATTTCGCGCACGACAATCCCTTTCGCCGGGCCGCCGATCGACGGGTTGCAGGGCATGAACGCGATCATATCGAGATTGAGCGTAATGACGAGTGTTTTCGCCCCGATGCGCGCGGCCGCCAACGCTGCCTCACAGCCGGCATGACCGGCGCCGATGACGATGACGTCGTACGATCCTCCATGATACTCCATTTCGTTTCCTCCTTGCTTATTTTCCTAAACAAAATTGGGCAAACAGCTGATCAATCAAACTTTCATGCACTGTATCGCCCACGATTTCACCAAGCAGCTCCCACGCCCGGCGCAAATCGATTTGCACGAGATCGACCGGCATGCCGGCATCAATGCCAGCCAGCGCATCTTCCATCGCCTTTTTCGCCTGTTCGAGCAACGCGATATGACGGGAGTTTGAAACATAAGTCAAATCACCGGCCTCTAGTTCGCCGCCAAAAAATAAGTCTGCGATCGCTTTTTCCAGTTCGTCAATTCCTTGTTCGCGCAATAGTGATGTTGCCACAATCGGACGACCGGCCGCAAGTTCTTTGACCCGCTCCATATCAATGTGCTGAGGCAAATCTGTTTTATTGACGATAACGACGATATCCATTCCCTCTGTCATCGCAAACAGCCGCTCATCTTCTTCCGTCAGCGGTTCATGGTAATTCAAAACGAGCAAAATTAAATCGGCCTGTTTCAACATTTGCCGCGAGCGCTCGACACCAATCCGTTCAACAATATCCTCTGTCTCACGGATGCCGGCCGTATCAATCAAGCGGAGCGGCACACCGCGGACATTGACATACTCCTCAATGACATCGCGCGTCGTTCCCGGGATGTCAGTGACGATGGCCCGGTTTTCGTGGGCGAGCGCATTTAATAGCGATGACTTGCCGACGTTCGGCCGCCCGATAATGACTGTGGCTAAGCCTTCGCGTAAAATTTTCCCCTGCGTGGCGGTCGAAAGCAGCTTTTCGATTTGTCCGCGCACGTATTCCGCCTTCTCCCTTAGCAGGCGCGGCGTCATCTCTTCGACGTCATCGTACTCCGGGTAGTCAATGTTAACTTCAACATGCGCCAGCGTCTCTAAAATCGTCTGCCGCAATTCGCGGATCAGTTTCGACAAGCGCCCCTCCATTTGCAACAAGGCGACATTCATCGCCCGATCCGTTTTAGCCCGGATTAAGTCGATTACCGCCTCGGCCTGCGACAAATCGATGCGCCCGTTTAAAAACGCTCGCTTCGTAAATTCCCCCGGCTCGGCAAGCCGCGCTCCGTTCGCGAGCACTAACTGCAACACCCGGTTGACGGAAACAAACCCGCCATGGCAGTTAATTTCCACTACATCCTCGCGCGTAAACGTCTTCGGTGCCCGCATGACCGATACCATCACTTCTTCAACGGTCCGTCCGCTTTTCGGATCGACGATATGTCCGTAATGAATCGTGTGTGACGGGACGTCTTTCAGCCGCTTTCCAGCCGGGCTCTGAAAAAGCCGGTCGGCGATCTCCACCGCTTCATCCCCGCTCAAACGGACGATGGCGATCGCCCCCTCTCCCATCGGTGTTGAAATAGCGGCAATCGTATCAAATTCTGTCACCGCTTTTCACCTCGCTTTTCTCCGTTCCTTTTATATCCACAGCCTTTTTTGACTGTCTTTACCTTGTGGATGTTTGTTTAGTTCAATTTTAACTTATCCACATGTGAATAACAATATGGCACGCTCAGCCCAGTTGTCTAAAAATGTATATGGCCGCTGCGAACCGGAATGCATATGGCGGCAACATAGCATGGAACTCAACCATTCAGGCACCCCGTGCTTATAAAAAAAGAGACCTCCTCTATGTTGTTTAGAGAGAGGCCTCTTTCCTTGGCGACTTTTTGTCTGCTGCTAGCGAAATGACGATCGAACGGTGCGGGTCAGCTCCGATCGAATAGGTGGAGACATGTTTATTGCCAGCCAGCGCCGCATGAATGATTTTTCGCTCATGCGCCGGCATCGGTTCAAGTTTGACTTCCTTCCCTGTCCTGACCACCCGTGCTGCCAGCTTGTTTGCCAGTTCGACCAGCGTCTGTTCCCTTCGTTCGCGGTAATTTTCGATATCGACAGCGATCGACACATATTCGTCCGCATGGCGGTTGGCGACAAGCTGTGCCAAAAACTGGAGCGCGTTTAACGTTTGTCCGTGTTTGCCGATCAGCAACCCGACCGGCCCTCCTTGGACGCGGAGCATCACCTGCTTGCCGCGGCGGGAGGCTTCAACAATCGCCCCTTCCGCCCCCATTTGTGTGATAATCTGCTGCAAAAAACGCACCGTCTCCTCGACCGGATCGATTTTCAACACCGCTTTTACAACCGCCGGCCGGCCGCCAAACAGGCCGAACCAGCCTTTTTTCCCTTCATCGATCACGACGATCTCTGTGCGCTCCCGAGGCACACCAAGCTGTGCAAGCGCCAATTGCACTGCTTCTTCGACCGTTGCGGCAGTCGCGGTCACTTCCTTCACTTTTTCGCTCCTCCTGAATGGGCAGAAACAGTCGGCCCTTTAATAAGATACGTTTGCACAATGGAGAAAATATTTCCGACGACCCAGTAAAGCGACAAGGCGGCCGGGAAGTTGATCGCAAAAATGACGATCATAATCGGCATCATCCAAAGCATCATCGCCATTTGTGGATTTTGCTGGGCAGAGCCGGCCATCATAATTTTTTGCTGGATAAACGTCGTCACTCCAGCGATCACCGGCAAAATAAAGTACGGGTCCTTTTCGCCAAGGTCGAACCATAAAAAGTTATGTTGGGCGATTTCCCTTGTGCGCATAATAGCATGATAAAACCCGATTAAAATCGGCATTTGAATTAAGATCGGAAAGCAGCCGGCCATTGGGTTGACCCCGTGTTTTTGGAACAGCAGCATCATCTCTTGCTGGAGCTTCTGCTGGGTTTGCGCATCTTTTGAACTATATTTTTTGCGCAGCGCCTCGATTTCAGGCTGAAGCGCTTGCATCGCTTTCGCATTGCGCGTCTGCTGAATCATTAGCGGCAAAATGAGCAGGCGGATAAGAATGGTAACGACAATAATCGACAGCCCGAAGCTTCCGCCAAGCATCTCGGCGACGTATTTAATAAGCCAAGAAAGCGGATAAACGATATACTCGTTCCAAAACCCCTTGCTTTCTCGGGTAATTGGCTCGTTAATTTCCGTGCATCCGGACAACAAGGCAGCCAATGCACCGAGTAAAACAATCAATGTAATTCGCCTTTTCACCTTCTTTTTCCTCCCACATATACAAGTTCACGTATGTATTTTACCACCTTTTTTTCGCCGGATGGAGCATTTTTTCAAGTCAAATCCGACGTTCGGCCTCCTTTTTTCAACCCCCCGGCTTTCCGCAACACGTGGATCAAACTTTTTTTCACTTCGGCATAACCCATTTGAGCTGCAGGCTGCCTGGCAATGATAACGTAGTCCTTTCCAGGGACCACCTCTTCTTTCAATTCAAGAAAACATTGGCGGACGTATCGTTTAATTTGGTTTCTGACAACCGCTTTGCCGAGCTTTTTACTGACGGAAAGTCCGATGCGAAAGTAAGGCTGCTCCGGACGGTCAAGCGTATAGACGACAAACTGGCGGTTGGCGGTCGAAACGCCCCGTTGAAACACTTCCTGGAATTCCTCATTCTTTTTGATCCGATACTGTTTTTTCATTTTCCCGAAACACTCCATTTGCCTCATTTCCCGGCGGCAAAATGTTGAGAAAAAAGACCACTGATGCTTCAGTGGCCTATTATGCAGACAATACTTTTCTTCCTTTGCGACGGCGGCGCGCCAATACTTTTCTTCCATTTTTCGTGCTCATGCGCGCGCGGAATCCATGCACTTTGCTGCGCTTCCGTCTATTTGGTTGATACGTCCGTTTCATCTATGACACCTCCCTAGGGAATAACTGTTACGGGCAGTCTTTCTCATTATATTGAACAATCTTAGCAAATGTCAACTGCCTTCATGTTTTTCTTGTCTTAACGAGCGATGTGGATAATTTTTTTGCCCCAAATCACAATCCATAACATTTATCGACATTTTTTTCACATGTTCAACAGTGTGGATAATGGTTTTTTTCACAACCTGTCTGTTTTGTGGATAATTTAAAAACCCGTTGCAACAAGCCACTTTATTTGCTATTATTAATGTGTTTTCACTATGAATAATCGTGTGGATAAAAAAAGATATCCACATTTTGTGGATAGATTGTGGATATATTTTTGCACAACTTGTTTATAGTGTTGTCCACAGTTGGTGGATTTTGTCGAAAAGCCGCCTTTTTTCCTTAATATACTTTTCCACAAATTATTTTTTTTGATAACGAACCATTATCCTCTGAATAAGGGAGGGGCAACGGGTGGAAAATATCCATGACTTATGGGATCGCGTGCTCGGGGAAATCGAACGGAAAATTAGCAAACCGAGCTTTGAAACTTGGCTCAAATCGACGAAAGCCCACTCTTTACGAGGTGACACACTCGTCATCGTAGCCCCAAACGAGTTTGCTAGAGACTGGCTTGATTCCCGCTATTCCCATTTAATTGCGGAAACGATTTACGCGATTACCGGTGAAGAGTTGGCGGTTAAATTTATCATTCCGCCAAACCAAGCGGACGAAGAGTTGGAATTTCAGTCGTCTGCGAAAAAACAACGGAAACCGTACGAAGAGGCGAATGATTTTCCGCAAAGCATGTTAAATCCGAAATATACGTTCGATACGTTTGTCATCGGCTCTGGCAACCGGTTTGCGCACGCCGCGTCGCTCGCGGTCGCTGAGGCTCCGGCTAAGGCGTACAATCCCCTCTTCATCTACGGCGGAGTCGGGCTCGGAAAAACGCACTTAATGCACGCGATCGGCCACTACGTAATCGAACATAACCCGTCCGCGAAAGTCGTCTATTTGTCTTCGGAAAAATTTACAAACGAGTTTATTAACGCCATCCGCGACAATCGCCCTGACGACTTTCGCAATAAGTACCGGAATGTCGATGTTCTGCTTATTGACGATATTCAATTTCTGGCCGGCAAAGAACAAACACAAGAGGAGTTTTTCCATACGTTTAACACGCTGCATGAGGAAAGCAAGCAGATCGTTATCTCAAGCGACCGGCCGCCAAAGGAAATTCCAACGCTTGAAGATCGCCTGCGCTCTCGCTTTGAATGGGGGCTGATCACGGATATCACGCCGCCTGATTTAGAAACGCGGATTGCCATTCTCCGCAAAAAGGCGAAGGCTGAGGGATTTGACATTCCGAACGAAGTCATGCTTTATATCGCCAATCAAATTGATTCAAACATCCGTGAACTCGAAGGCGCTCTTATCCGTGTCGTCGCCTACTCATCGCTCATCAATAAAGAAATCACCGCCGACTTGGCAGCGGAAGCATTGAAAGATATCATTCCGAGCGCCAAGCCGAAAGTCATTACGATCCAGGACATTCAGCGCGTTGTTGGGCAGCATTTCAATATTAAACTCGAAGATTTTAAAGCGAAAAAACGGACAAAATCGGTCGCGTTCCCCCGGCAAATCGCCATGTATCTCTCCCGTGAGCTGACCGACTGTTCGCTGCCGAAAATCGGCGACGAATTTGGCGGCCGCGATCATACGACAGTCATTCATGCCCATGAGAAAATATCAAAGCTTTTGCAAACCGACACGCAGCTGCAAAAACATTTAAAGGAAATTCAAGAAAAGTTGAAGCAACTGTGAATAAACATCGCTGTTTTATGCACAGCTTATCCACATGTGGACAGGCTGTGCTTGCTTCGCTTTTTTGATTTATCCACATACTAACAAGCCATACGACTATTACTATGATTTTTCTTTTTATATTTTTATAATTTATTTTCCGACATCAACTAAACGGGGAGGAACGACAAGTGAACATTTCGATTGACCGCGAAGCGCTGGCCAAAAGCGTCCAAGACGTCATGAAAGCTGTATCGACAAGAACGACGATTCCGATTTTAACAGGGATGAAACTGACGGCGACCGCCCTTGGAGTGACGTTAACCGGGAGCGACTCTGACATTTCGATCGAGTCGTTTATTCCGCTTGAAAAGGAAGGACGGCTGCTCGTTGACGTAAAAAGGCCGGGAAGCATCGTGCTGCAAGCGCGCTTTTTTGCCGAAATCGTTAAAAAGCTCCCTCAACAAACGGTCGAAATCGAAACCGAAGACAACTTTCTGACTGTCATCCGCTCAGGCCATTCGGAATTTCGGCTCAACGGCTTAAACGCTGATGAATATCCACGTTTGCCGGAAATTGAAGAGGAAAACGTGTTTCAAATTCCGGCTGATTTATTGAAAACGGTCGTCCGGCAGACAGTGTTTGCTGTGTCAACATCGGAAACGCGCCCGATCTTGACAGGTGTCAACTGGAAAGTTGAAAACGGCGAATTGGTTTGTACGGCGACAGATAGTCATCGTTTGGCGATGCGTAAAGTGAGAATTGAAGCGGAAAACGCCGTTTCGTATAATGTTGTGATCCCTGGGAAAAGTCTCAATGAGTTGAGCAAAATTTTGGATGATGGCAGCGCTCCGGTCGACATCGTTATCACAGCTAATCAAGTATTGTTTAAGGCCGAACATATTTTGTTCTTTTCCCGGCTGCTTGACGGAAATTATCCGGAGACAGCCCGTTTGATCCCAACCGACAGCAAAACAAACATGGTCGTCAATGCGAAGGAATTTTTGCAGGCGATCGATCGGGCGTCCTTGCTTGCAAGGGAAGGAAGAAACAATGTCGTGAAGTTGACGACGCTCCCAGGTGGGGTGCTCGAAATTTCCTCCATTTCTCCGGAGATCGGAAAAGTAACCGAGCAGCTGAAGACCGAGTCGATCGAAGGCGAGGAATTAAACATTTCCTTCAGCGCAAAATACATGATGGATGCGCTGCGAGCGCTTGATGGCAACGATATTCAAATCAGTTTCACAGGGGCGATGCGGCCGTTCTTGTTGCGCCCGCTTCATACGGATTCAATGCTTCAACTTATTTTGCCGGTAAGAACGTATTGATGTTTCTGTCGTCAAAACAAAACCGTCTGTAGATGCATCACATCCGCGCTGTCTTGGGCGTTGCTCTTTCCATGCCCGATGAGGAGGACCGGAACGTTTGCTTCCCATCCTCTTCATCGGCTTTCTTTGCGAGTGAAAGAGTTTTTCGGTAAAATAAAAGAATAGGCAATTTGAAGGAAAGCGAGCGATGAGCGGATGGAACAAAAGGTAACGATTACAACGGAAACGATCACACTAGGTCAGCTGTTAAAGCTTATGAATTTGATTGAAACGGGCGGCGCAGCCAAATGGTTTTTGCAAGAGTACAACGTGTTTGTCAACGGCGAAAAAGAGAACCGGCGCGGACGGAAGCTGAAAGACGGCGACCGGGTCGATATTGAACAGATCGGCACGTTTATCGTCATGCAGACGGAGTAGGTGAAGGCCAGGTGTTTCTGACTGACTTAACGTTAACGAACTACCGCAATTATGGACATGAAACGTTAAGCTTTGAACAGGGCGTAAACATTATCTTAGGGGAAAACGCTCAAGGGAAGACGAACATGATGGAGGCCATTTACGTCCTGGCGATGGCAAAATCGCACCGTACCGCCAACGATAAAGACCTTATCCGTTGGAATGAAGAATATGCTAAAATAGAGGGAAGAGCGGAAAAACGAAGCGGTTCTTTAGCGCTTGAACTGACGATCTCCAAGAAAGGAAAAAAGGCAAGATGCAACCATATTGAACAGCAGCGGCTCAGTCAGTATGTCGGCCATTTGAACGTTGTCATGTTTGCTCCTGAGGACTTGAATTTAGTCAAAGGAAGCCCGCAAGTACGGCGCCGGTTTGTCGATATGGAAATCGGGCAAGTATCGCCCGTTTATATACATGATTTGAGCCAATACCAGAAACTGTTGCAGCAGCGCAACCATTACTTAAAAATGATGCAGGCACGCGAGCGAAGCGACGAGGCGGTGCTCGATGTATTAACCGAGCAGCTCATGGTGCTGGCGGCAAAAATCACCTTGCGGCGCCGCCAGTTTTTGTCGTTGCTCGAGCAATGGGCGATGCCGATCCACCATGAAATCAGCCGTGGCGCCGAACGGCTTCACATTCGGTATGAACCATCGGTCGATGTATCAGAAAAGGCAGAATTGTCGAGAATAGTAGAGGCATACAGCGAAACGTTTGCCGCCATGAGGGAGCGGGAAATTCAGAGGGGGACGACGCTTGTCGGCCCACACCGTGACGATATTGCGTTTATTGTCAATGGTAAAAACGTGCAAACTTTCGGCTCCCAAGGGCAGCAGCGCACAACAGCGCTGGCGGTCAAACTGGCGGAAATTGAGCTCATCTTTTCTGAGTTAGGCGATTACCCCATTTTATTGCTCGATGATGTGTTGTCGGAACTTGACGACTTTCGGCAAACCCACCTCCTTGATGCGATCCGGAAAAAAGTGCAAACTTTTGTCACTACAACAAGCATCGACGGCATTAAGCACGACATCATTCAAGAAGCGGCCATCTATCGGGTTTACTCCGGTTCGGTAACCGCCTCTTCTTGATTGCGAAACGTTGAACGTTTGCAAAGAAAGCGTAGGTGATATGGCATGACAATGGAACAACGGGTTGAGCAGGCGTATGATGCGAGTCAAATACAAGTGCTTGAGGGACTTGAGGCGGTTCGAAAACGCCCGGGAATGTACATCGGCTCGACAGGACCAAAAGGGTTGCACCATCTCGTTTGGGAAATCGTCGATAACAGCATCGATGAGGCATTGGCCGGCCATTGCACGGAAATTCATGTGACGATCGGAAAAGATGGCAGCATCACTGTCGCTGACAACGGACGCGGCATTCCAGTTGACGTGCACGAGGCGACCGGACGTCCGGCCGTTGAGGTCATTATGACGGTCCTTCACGCCGGTGGAAAGTTCGGCGGAGGGGGCTATAAAGTGTCCGGCGGCTTGCATGGTGTCGGCGCTTCGGTTGTGAACGCCTTATCGGAATGGCTCGAAGTTTATGTGTATCGTGGCGGGAAAATCTACTACCAAAAGTATGAACGGGGCGAACCCCGGACTGACTTGCAAATCGTTGGGGAGACCGACCGAACCGGGACGACCACCCGCTTCAAGCCGGACCCGGAAATTTTTACGGAAACGACCGAGTTTGACTATGAAACACTGGCCACTCGGCTGCGCGAACTTGCCTTTTTAAACCGCGGCTTGAAAATTATTCTTACGGATGAACGAACCGACAACCGGAAAAATGAGTATTTTTACGAAGGGGGCATTCGCTCCTATGTCCGCCATTTAAACCGGACAAGGGAAGTGCTGCATGAAGAGCCGATTTATATCGCCGGGGAACGCGACGGCATCGCCGTTGAAATCGCTTTGCAATACAATGACGGCTATACGAGCAACATTTATTCGTTCGTCAACAACATTCATACGTATGAAGGGGGCATGCATGAGTCCGGTTTTAAAATGGCGCTGACGCGCATCATCAACGACTATGCGCGCAAACAGCAAATTTTTAAAGACAACGATGCCAATTTGACCGGCGAGGACGTGCGCGAAGGACTGACGGCCATTGTGTCGGTCAAGCACCCGTCTCCACAGTTTGAGGGACAGACGAAAACAAAACTCGGCAACAGCGATGCGCGTACGGTGACAGACGCTGTCTTCTCCGAGCAGTTCGAGACGTTTTTACTCGAACACCCAGCCGTTGCCCGGAAAATTGTCGATAAAGGCCTGATGGCCGCCCGCGCCCGGTTGGCGGCCAAAAAGGCGCGTGAATTAACGCGGCGCAAAAGCGCGCTTGAAGTCTCCAATTTGCCGGGCAAACTCGCCGACTGCTCGTCAAGAGATCCGTCGATCAGCGAGCTGTATATCGTTGAGGGGGATTCGGCGGGCGGTTCAGCGAAACAAGGGCGCGACCGTCATTTCCAGGCGATTTTGCCGCTGCGCGGGAAAATTCTCAACGTCGAGAAGGCAAGAATCGACAAAATCTTGTCCAACAACGAAGTGCGGGCGATCATTACCGCTCTTGGCACCGGCATTGGCGAAGAGTTCGACATCTCAAAGGCGCGTTATCATAAAGTCATCATCATGACCGATGCGGACGTCGACGGCGCTCATATCCGCACGCTCCTTTTGACATTCTTTTATCGCTACATGCGCGAATTTATCGAGCACGGCTATGTGTATATCGCCCAGCCGCCCCTGTATAAAATCGAACAAGGAAAACAAGTGCGCTACGCTTACAACGACCGCCAACTCGAAAAAATTCTGGCCGAGCTGCCGGAACAACCGAAGCCGACAATTCAGCGCTACAAAGGGTTAGGTGAAATGAACCCGGAACAACTTTGGGAGACGACGATGAACCCGGAAAAGCGAACATTGCTTCAAGTCAGCTTGCAAGACGCCATTGACGCAGATGAAACGTTTGAAATTTTAATGGGCGACAAAGTTGAGCCACGACGCCAATTTATTGAAGAAAACGCCCGTTATGTGAAAAATTTGGATATTTAGGATGAAAAGAGAGGGATGGGACCGCCCTCCCCGCTTCTTTTTGCCGGCGGGGCCAACCGGCGCGCAAACGAAGCGGCGCCCGCCGTCCGCCTATGTCTGCTCCCTGTAAAGGCAGACCGGGCCGAAGAAGGCTCAAAAGGGAGGTTTATATGAATGGCAGAACATGAACAATCGCGCATTCGCGAAGTCAACATCAGCCAGGAAATGCGCTCGTCGTTCCTTGATTACGCAATGAGCGTCATCGTTTCGCGCGCCTTGCCGGACGTGCGCGACGGGCTGAAACCGGTGCACCGGCGCATTTTATACGCCATGCATGACCTCGGCATGACCGCCGATAAACCGTATAAAAAATCAGCCCGCATTGTCGGCGAAGTGATCGGGAAATACCACCCGCACGGCGACGCCGCCGTGTATGATACAATGGTGCGCATGGCGCAAGACTTCAACTATCGGTACATGCTCGTCGACGGGCATGGCAACTTCGGGTCGATCGACGGCGATGCGGCCGCCGCCATGCGTTACACAGAAGCGCGCATGTCGAAAATCGCAATGGAGCTGCTGCGCGACATCAATAAAGACACGATCGACTACCAGGACAACTATGACGGATCGGAAAAAGAGCCGGTCGTGCTGCCGTCGCGGTTTCCGAACTTGCTTGTCAACGGCTCGTCGGGCATTGCGGTCGGAATGGCGACGAACATCCCGCCTCATCAGCTTGGCGAGGTCATCGATGCGCTGTTGGCGTTAAGCCGAAACCCGGAGATGACCGTTGCCGACTTGATGGAATACATTCCAGGTCCGGATTTCCCGACAGCCGGACAAATCATCGGCCGCAGCGGCATCCGCAAGGCGTATGAAACCGGCCGCGGCTCGATTACGTTGCGTGCCAAAGCTGAAATTGAACAGCACGCCAACGGCAAAGAAACGATTATTGTGAGCGAGCTCCCCTACCAAGTGAACAAGGCAAAGCTGATTGAACGGATTGCTGAACTCGTACGTGAAAGAAAAATCGATGGCATCACCGATTTACGCGATGAGTCGGATCGGAGCGGGATGCGCATCGTCATTGAAGTGCGGCGCGACGCGAATGCGAAAGTCGTGTTAAACAACTTATACAAACATACCGCCTTGCAAACAAATTTCGGAATTAATATGCTCGCCCTAGTCGACGGCGAGCCGAAAGTGTTGAACTTAAAAGAGTGCCTAGAACATTATTTAACCCATCAAAAAACCGTGATCCGCCGGCGGACAGCATTCGAACTTAAAAAGGCAGAAGCGCGTGCCCATATATTGGAAGGTTTACGCATTGCTCTTGATCACTTAGATGAAGTGATCGACCTCATTCGCCGTTCGCGGACGACGGAGGCAGCGCGTGAAGGGTTGATGGAGCGGTTTTCGCTCAGCGAGCGGCAGGCGCAAGCGATTTTGGATATGCGTCTGCAGCGGCTGACCGGCCTTGAACGGGAAAAAATCGAACAAGAGTACCAAGACATTGTCCGTCTTATTGCTGAGCTGAGAGCGGTGTTAGCCGACGAAGAGAAAGTGTTGCAAATTATTCGCGACGAACTTAGCGAAGTGAAAGAGCGGTTCAACGATGAGCGGCGTACGGAAATCATTGTTGGGGCCGTCGAACAGCTCGACGACGAAGACTTGATCCCGCATGAGCATATTGTAGTTACGCTCACTCACAAAGGCTATATTAAGCGCCTGCCTTTATCGACATACCGGAGTCAAAAGCGCGGCGGCCGGGGCGTGCAAGGAATGCACACGGCGGAAGATGATTTTGTCGAACATTTGCTCATTACATCGACCCATGACACCGTGCTATTTTTCACAAACAAAGGGAAAGTATATCAGGCGAAAGGTTACGAAATTCCGGAGTTCGGCCGAACGGCCAAGGGCCTGCCGATCATTAACTTGCTTGAGCTTGATAAAGATGAGTGGATCAATGCCATGATCCCAATTGAAACATTTGATGATGAACGTTACCTTGTGTTTGCGACAAAACAAGGGATTGCCAAGCGTTCCCCGCTTTCCTCCTTCGCCCATATTCGCAACAACGGGTTAATTGCCATTCATTTGCGCGAAGGGGATGAGCTGATTTCCGTCAGACTGACGGACGGTAAAAAACATTTGATTATTGGCACGAAAAACGGGATGCTCATCCGCTTTCCGGAAACCGACGTGCGAACGATGGGACGCAGTGCAACTGGAGTCAAGGCGATCACGATTGACGACGATGATGAAGTCGTCGGCATGGAGATTTTAGAAGATCACCACGACGTGCTTGTCGTCACGAAAAAAGGATTCGGCAAGCGCACCCCTGCTTCGGAATATCGAGTGCAAAGCCGCGGTGGTAAAGGATTGAAAACGTGCAACGTTACAGGAAAAAACGGCTCTGTCGTCGCAGTGACAACGGTCGTCGGCAATGAAGACTTAATGGTTATTACGACCGGCGGCGTGCTCATTCGCATCGCGGTCAGCGATATTTCCCGAACAGGGAGAATCGCCCAAGGTGTTAAACTCATTCGTCTCTCCGGTGAAGACGAGCACGAATGCGTCGCTACCGTGGCAAAAGTACCTGAAGAAGAAAAGGAGGAAGAGGAAGATCATTCCGCTTAGTCATTATGACGTTCCGTCCACAAAGGTGCGGAGCGTCTTTTTTTGTCAGCGGCAGCACTGCCCCTACAGGTAAATTTATGTTACGATAAAATTGAACTATCGCTGCCGAATGTGTAATGAAATAAGGGAGCACGGATTCCGAAGAATATCGGTGTAACCGCCGGTTATGAAGCAAACCGTTCCCGCAGTTCCTACGGAAGGGGATATTTATCGCGCGAGTTCTCTGCAAGATAATTTGTTGAAATATTCGTTTTGGTGTCTCCCTTTCTTTCACTTGGTTTTTATCCCCTCGGGTTGCGCAAGGTGAATGGTACTTACATATTTTCTGTGTTACGGCCTCTCTGTCACAACTTCTGTTCTATTCGCTCATTTTCAGAAGAGAGCTTTGCGCAAAATGGAAATGGGTGTCTTCGATCAGAAAAAGGTAAATGATCGAGATAAGGAGGACATAACTGATGGTGCGCGTGAATTTGGCCCAGCTTCGTGAAGGCTGTGTGCTTGCTGAAGATGTGCTTGGTAAAACTAAAAAACCGATTGTGCCGAAAAATGCTATCATCAATGAGACACTGTTGCACGTGCTTAGCAAGTTTCTCATTGACGAAGTGGAAATCGAACCGGTGCTAGCCAACGGTGAGCCATTCCTTGCGGACGGCTCCCTCTCAATGGAACCTGACGAACGACCGATCATGTTGTATTTAGAAGCAGTCCAACATTATAAAAAGGCGTTCCAATCATGGCAATCCGGCTTGCCAATCGACATCGGTGAAATAAGAGAAATCGCCATTCCTCTTTTCAATGAAATGATAAAGCATAAACGGGAATTGCTTATGCTTCACCATTATACGACAAAGGAAGAATATTTATATCACCACGCTGTCAGTGTCGGGTTGCTCGCCGGTTTTTTAGCTGCGCATTTCGGCTACGGCCAAGGTGAATGCCATCAAATTGTGCTCGCTGGCATTTTAGCTGACTGTGGCATGGCCAAAATAAGCAGTCAAATTTTGCTGAAACCTTCGGCACTCACTGAGGCGGAATTTCGTCAAATAGAACAGCATCCTATTTTTGGTTACCAAATGGTGCAAAAAATTGCGGCATTGAGTCAAGGAGCAAAGTTAGCTGTGCTGCAACATCACGAACGGAATGACGGCAGCGGCTACCCGTTACGAGTTAAAGCAGAAAAAATTCACCCATACAGCCAGCTCATTGCGGTCGCTGACGTGTACTACGCAATGACTTCAGAACGTCTATACCGCCATAAGCAGTCTCCCTTTCGGGCTATTGAGGCAATGCAGCGGGAGCAATTTGGCAGACTAAATGCAGAGGCAGTCGCCTTGCTTTCGAACCATCTCGCTAGCTTACAAACGGGAACCATTGTCAAACTATCAAATGGCGAAACGGCTGAGGTCGTATTTATCCATCCTGATGAACCGGCAAGGCCGATCGTCAAGGTGACGGAAACTGGACAATTGCTTTCACTAGTCGAACAGCGTGACCTATACATCGAGGAAATTTTATCATCCTGAAGCAAGAAGAACCACACTTCCACTCGTGAGTGTCAGTAGGGATGAATCAGGGTTTGCCGTCATTCTTCCTCTTGCTTCCACAGAATAGAAGATGTAAAACGGATGATATAGAAAACATGTTCCTGTACGTGAGAGGAAAGATCATGCATAGAGCCTACCGCTTTTTGTTTTATCTCACCTCAACCAATTTTGTTTGTGACGACAACAAAATAAAAAAACTATTGACTTTTTGTTGCCCATAAGTTATTATTTAATAGCTGTCAACATTGACAGTAATCAAGCTCCTTGAAAACTAAACAAAACGCAAGCGTCATGAAGAAAAGCTGAGGTCCGATATTCCGCCTAAAAGCAACCTGCATCCTGCGGATGGCGGTGAAATATCGCCATTCTGGCGATCGCGATGGGCAAATGCTTTTCGCCTGCAGGGATGTTTACATTCCGGAGGCGAAGGTTGTTTGACCCCGGGCGGCGGGCCAAAGCTGGATTAGCCAATCAACTTTCTTTTGGAGAGTTTGATCCTGGCTCAGGACGAACGCTGGCGGCGTGCCTAATACATGCAAGTCGAGCGGACCGGATCAGGGCTTGCCTTGATTCGGTCAGCGGCGGACGGGTGAGTAACACGTGGGCAACCTGCCCGCAAGACCGGGATAACTCCGGGAAACCGGAGCTAATACCGGATAACACCGAAGACCGCATGGTCTTCGGTTGAAAGGCGGCCTTTGGCTGTCACTTGCGGATGGGCCCGCGGCGCATTAGCTAGTTGGTGAGGTAACGGCTCACCAAGGCGACGATGCGTAGCCGGCCTGAGAGGGTGACCGGCCACACTGGGACTGAGACACGGCCCAGACTCCTACGGGAGGCAGCAGTAGGGAATCTTCCGCAATGGACGAAAGTCTGACGGAGCGACGCCGCGTGAGCGAAGAAGGCCTTCGGGTCGTAAAGCTCTGTTGTGAGGGACGAAGGAGCGCCGTTTGAACAAGGCGGCGCGGTGACGGTACCTCACGAGAAAGCCCCGGCTAACTACGTGCCAGCAGCCGCGGTAATACGTAGGGGGCGAGCGTTGTCCGGAATTATTGGGCGTAAAGCGCGCGCAGGCGGTCCTTTAAGTCTGATGTGAAAGCCCACGGCTCAACCGTGGAGGGTCATTGGAAACTGGGGGACTTGAGTGCAGGAGAGGAGAGCGGAATTCCACGTGTAGCGGTGAAATGCGTAGAGATGTGGAGGAACACCAGTGGCGAAGGCGGCTCTCTGGCCTGTAACTGACGCTGAGGCGCGAAAGCGTGGGGAGCAAACAGGATTAGATACCCTGGTAGTCCACGCCGTAAACGATGAGTGCTAAGTGTTAGAGGGGTCACACCCTTTAGTGCTGCAGCTAACGCGATAAGCACTCCGCCTGGGGAGTACGGCCGCAAGGCTGAAACTCAAAGGAATTGACGGGGGCCCGCACAAGCGGTGGAGCATGTGGTTTAATTCGAAGCAACGCGAAGAACCTTACCAGGTCTTGACATCCCCTGACAACCCAAGAGATTGGGCGTTCCCCCTTCGGGGGGACAGGGTGACAGGTGGTGCATGGTTGTCGTCAGCTCGTGTCGTGAGATGTTGGGTTAAGTCCCGCAACGAGCGCAACCCTTGCCTCTAGTTGCCAGCATTCAGGTGGGCACTCTAGAGGGACTGCCGGCTAAAAGTCGGAGGAAGGTGGGGATGACGTCAAATCATCATGCCCCTTATGACCTGGGCTACACACGTGCTACAATGGGCGGTACAAAGGGCTGCGAACCCGCGAGGGGGAGCGAATCCCAAAAAGCCGCTCTCAGTTCGGATTGCAGGCTGCAACTCGCCTGCATGAAGCCGGAATCGCTAGTAATCGCGGATCAGCATGCCGCGGTGAATACGTTCCCGGGCCTTGTACACACCGCCCGTCACACCACGAGAGCTTGCAACACCCGAAGTCGGTGAGGTAACCCGCAAGGGAGCCAGCCGCCGAAGGTGGGGCAAGTGATTGGGGTGAAGTCGTAACAAGGTAGCCGTACCGGAAGGTGCGGCTGGATCACCTCCTTTCTAAGGATGAAGAAAAGCGGAGGCCGTAATGGCCAACTGTCGATACACCGCGCTTTCGTTTCGTTCGGTTTTGAGGGAATGAAAAATTCCTTCACGTGTTTTGCGCCTGCGTCTTCCAGCAGATTCAAGGAAGATGGATTCCTCGGCGCAAGACCGCAGAGAAGCAACTTCAAGAAGCAGTCTCGTTCCTTGAAAACTAGATAACCGGAAAAGCAAAGGAAGAAGCCGAGAAGCGCTGTAGGTTAAGCTAGAAAGGGCGCACGGTGGATGCCTTGGCACTAGGAGCCGATGAAGGACGGGGCAAACGCCGAAACGCTCCGGGGAGCTGTAAGCAAGCGTCGATCCGGAGATGTCCGAATGGGGGAACCCCCT
This sequence comes from Geobacillus sp. BK01, assembly GCF_052220245.1. Classification (NCBI taxonomy): domain Bacteria; kingdom Bacillati; phylum Bacillota; class Bacilli; order Caryophanales; family Anoxybacillaceae; genus Geobacillus; species Geobacillus sp. BK01. Next base: position 2,813 of record NZ_JBQPTH010000002.1, on the reverse strand, counting down.
GCCCGTAATGGGGCAGGATCCATGCCTGAATCCATAGGGCATGGAGGGCACACCCGGGGAACTGAAACATCTTAGTACCCGGAGGAGAAGAAAGCAAACGCGATTCCCTGAGTAGCGGCGAGCGAAACGGGAACAGCCCAAACCAAGAGGCGTGCCTCTTGGGGTTGTAGGACCGCCCAGATGGGAGTGAGAAAGGAACGGGGTAGACGAACCGGTCTGGAACGGCCGGCCAGAGAAGGTGACAGCCCTGTAGTCGAAACTTCGTTCCCTCCCGGGCGGCTCCTGAGTACGGCGGGACACGGGAAATCCCGTCGGAAGCAGGGAGGACCATCTCCCAAGGCTAAATACTCCCTAGTGACCGATAGTGCACCAGTACCGTGAGGGAAAGGTGAAAAGCACCCCGGAAGGGGAGTGAAAGAGAACCTGAAACCGTGTGCCTACAAGTAGTCAGAGCCCGTTTAAGGGTGATGGCGTGCCTTTTGTAGAATGAACCGGCGAGTGACGATGGCGTGCGAGGTTAAGCCGAACAGGCGGAGCCGCAGCGAAAGCGAGTCTGAACAGGGCGTATGAGTACGTCGTCGTCGACCCGAAACCAGGTGATCTACCCATGTCCAGGGTGAAGGCCGGGTAACACCGGCTGGAGGCCCGAACCCACGCACGTTGAAAAGTGCGGGGATGAGGTGTGGGTAGGGGTGAAATGCCAATCGAACTTGGAGATAGCTGGTTCTCCCCGAAATAGCTTTAGGGCTAGCCTCAAGGTGAGAGTCTTGGAGGTAGAGCACTGATTGGGCTAGGGGCCCTCATCGGGTTACCGAACCCAGTCAAACTCCGAATGCCAATGACTTATCCTTGGGAGTCAGACTGCGAGTGATAAGATCCGTGGTCAAGAGGGAAACAGCCCAGATCGCCAGCTAAGGCCCCGAAGTGCACGTTCAGTGGAAAAGGATGTGGAGTTGCCCAGACAACCAGGATGTTGGCTTAGAAGCAGCCACCATTTAAAGAGTGCGTAATAGCTCACTGGTCGAGTGACTCTGCGCCGAAAATGTACCGGGGCTAAACGTGCCGCCGAAGCTGCGGGATGACCGTTGGTCATCGGTAGGGGAGCGTTCTAAGGGCACAGAAGCCAGACCGGAAGGACTGGTGGAGCGCTTAGAAGTGAGAATGCCGGTATGAGTAGCGAAAACAGAGGTGAGAATCCTCTGCGCCGAAAGCCTAAGGGTTCCTGAGGAAGGTTCGTCCGCTCAGGGTTAGTCGGGACCTAAGCCGAGGCCGAAAGGCGTAGGTGATGGACAACAGGTGGAGATTCCTGTACCACCTCCTTCCCGTTTGAGCAATGGGGGGACGCAGGAGGATAGGGCGAGCAGGCGGTTGGAAGAGCCTGTCCAAGCCGCAAGGCTGATCCGTAGGCAAATCCGCGGATCAAAAAGGCCAAGCGGTGACGGCGACGGAGTCATCCGGAAGTCCCCGATTTCACACTGCCAAGAAAAGCCTCTAGCGAGGGAAGAGGTGCCCGTACCGCAAACCGACACAGGTAGGCGAGGAGAGAATCCTAAGGCGCGCGGGAGAACTCTCGTTAAGGAACTCGGCAAAATGACCCCGTAACTTCGGGAGAAGGGGTGCTCGTTTGGGTGACGAGCCCGAACGAGCCGCAGTGAAAAGGCCCAAGCGACTGTTTATCAAAAACACAGGTCTCTGCGAAGCCGAAAGGCGACGTATAGGGGCTGACACCTGCCCGGTGCTGGAAGGTTAAGGGGAGCGCTTAGCGCAAGCGAAGGTGCGAACCGAAGCCCCAGTAAACGGCGGCCGTAACTATAACGGTCCTAAGGTAGCGAAATTCCTTGTCGGGTAAGTTCCGACCCGCACGAAAGGTGTAACGACTTGGGCACTGTCTCAACGAGAGACCCGGTGAAATTATATTACCTGTGAAGATGCAGGTTACCCGCGACAGGACGGAAAGACCCCGTGGAGCTTTACTGCAGCCTGATATGGAATTTTGGTATCGCTTGTACAGGATAGGTGGGAGCCAGAGAAGCCGGAGCGCCAGCTTCGGTGGAGGCGGCGGTGGGATACCACCCTGGCGGTATTGAAATTCTAACCCGCACCCCTTATCGGGGTGGGAGACAGTGTCAGGTGGGCAGTTTGACTGGGGCGGTCGCCTCCCAAAAGGTAACGGAGGCGCCCAAAGGTTCCCTCAGAATGGTTGGAAATCATTCGGAGAGTGCAAAGGCACAAGGGAGCTTGACTGCGAGACGGACAGGTCGAGCAGGGACGAAAGTCGGGCTTAGTGATCCGGTGGTTCCGCATGGAAGGGCCATCGCTCAACGGATAAAAGCTACCCCGGGGATAACAGGCTGATCTCCCCCAAGAGTCCACATCGACGGGGAGGTTTGGCACCTCGATGTCGGCTCATCGCATCCTGGGGCTGTAGTCGGTCCCAAGGGTTGGGCTGTTCGCCCATTAAAGCGGTACGCGAGCTGGGTTCAGAACGTCGTGAGACAGTTCGGTCCCTATCCGTCGTGGGCGCAGGAAATTTGCGAGGAGCTGTCCTTAGTACGAGAGGACCGGGATGGACGCACCGCTGGTGTACCAGTTGTCCCGCCAGGGGCACCGCTGGGTAGCTATGTGCGGACGGGATAAGCGCTGAAAGCATCTAAGCGTGAAGCCCCCCTCAAGATGAGATTTCCCATCGCGTGAAGCGAGTAAGATCCCTCGAAGATGACGAGGTCGATAGGTCCGAGGTGGAAGCGTGGCGACACGTGCAGCTGACGGATACTAATCGATCGAGGGCTTAACCAAAATGCGGCTTCTTCCCA